>JBBQWH010000031.1:0-25592 GCA_038210785.1 Sphingomonadales bacterium
GGCCGAGGGCGTGTGGATGGCGGCCACCGCCACGAGGCAGGCCGCCATGCCGACCAGGCTGTGGAACGCCGCCACCAGCTGCGGCATGGCCGTCATCGCAACGCGGCGCGCGATGAAGGCGCCGACGCCGCCGCCCACCACAACGCCGCCCAGGATCAGGCCGACGGTGATGGTGTCCAGCTTCGGCCCCAGCAGCGCCAGCGTGGTGCCCACCGCGATCGCCATGCCGATCATGCCGTTGCGGTTGCCCGCCTGGCTGGTGGCCGGGCTCGACAATCCGCGCAGCGCGAGGATGAAAAACACGCCCGCTACGAGGTAGGCGAGCATCGCCCAGGCTGGCTGGCCGCCGCCGTGGGCTGCTGCTGCGGAAAGAAGGGAGAAGGTCATGACTTACTTCTCCTTCTTCTTGTACATCGCGAGCATGCGCTGCGTTACCGCAAACCCGCCGAAGATGTTGATGCTGGCGAGCACCACCCCGAACAGGCCGAGATATTTCGCCACCGGGCTCTGCGCCTCAGCCGCCGCGACGATCGCGCCGACGATAATCACCGAGGAGATCGCATTGGTCACCGCCATCAACGGGGTGTGCAGCGCCGGGGTCACCGACCAGACGACGTAATAGCCCACAAAGCAGGCCATCACGAAGATGCTCAAAATCGCAATAAAATCCATGAATGCCCCTATTTTCCGGCCGAAAGATGTTCGGTCAGCAGGGTGACCAGCCCCGGCACATCCGCCCCCCGGCTGAGATTGAGCGCAATCGGCTCGCTGCCGGAAACGGTGATGGTCAATTCGGTATCGAGATCGAAATGCCCGGCGCTTTCCAGCGCAAAAGTGGTGATCGCGCGGTAGGGGATCGACAGATACCGCCGCTTCGACCCGGTCAGCCCCTGAATATCGACAAGCATGATCCGGCGATCAGTGAACAGGATCGAATCGCGCACCAGCTTGAAGGCGAACCGGACATTCTCGCCATGCGCCAGCGCATAGGCAAGATCATCGGCGGCGTCCGCGGCGTCCCAGACAGTGGCGTTGAGAATGCCCATGTTTATGCTCCCAACAACCGCTCGTTCACAACCTTGCCGCCCTGCGTCAGGCGGATCGCGTTGCCGATTTCCTCATCGAAGACAGGCTTGCCCTGTTCTTTGTCCCAGAACGCCTGGAACATGATAAAGTGATTGCGGGCAAACAATGCCGAGGCATCGGCGGGCAGGTGTGCGGGGGTGTTTGAATAACCGATGATCTTGACCCCGTGCCGCAGCACCAGTTCATCAGGCTTCGAACCTTCGACATTACCGCCCTGCGCCACTGCGAGATCGAAGATCACGCTGCCGGGCTTCATCGTTGCAATCTGTGCGTCCGTAATCAACCGGGGAGCAGCGCGGCCCGGGATCAAGGCGGTGGTAATCACGATATCCTGCTTCGCGATGTGTGCGCTGACCAGTTCGGCCTGCGCCTTCTGGTATTCTTCGCTCATTTCGGTGGCAAAGCCGCCGGAACCTACGCCTTCGATCCCGGCGACATTTTCGACAAAGATCGGCTTGGCACCCAGCGACTGGATCTGTTCCTTGGTGGCGGACCGTACGTCAGTGGCCGAAACCTGCGCGCCCAAACGCCGCGCGGTCGCAATCGCCTGAAGCCCGGCAACGCCCACGCCCATGATAAATGCGCGCGCAGCTTGCACGGTGCCCGCCGCAGTCATCATCATCGGAAAAGCCCGGCCATAGGTGTTGGACGCTGCAAGCACCGCCTTGTAGCCTGCCAGATTTGACTGCGAGGACAATACGTCCATCCCTTGCGCGCGGGTGATGCGCGGCATGAATTCCATCGCTAACGCCTCAAGCCCGGCTGCGGCATAGGCATCGACAACAGCGCGGTTGGCGAAGGGATCGAACAACGCCGCCACCATTGCGCCCGGCTTGGCCCCGGCCAGCAGCGCCACATCAGGCGCCTGAATACCAAGGATGATGTCGGCATCCTTCACCGTCGCCGCAACGTCGGCAATGCTCGCGCCAGCTTCAGTATAGGCGGCATCGGTAATCGAGGCGATCACTCCTGCGCCTGCCTCGACTGCCACCGTCACGCCCAGCGCGGCGAACTTCTTGGCCGTTTCCGGCGTGGCGGCGACGCGCGTCTCACCGGGCGCGCGTTCTTTCAGAATAGCGATTTTCACGTGGGTGCAGCCTTAACCGGCGATCAGCGAAACGACGACGAACACGATCACCGCGATCACGGGGACCGCCCATTTGAGCGTCGCCATGAACCCGCCATAAGTCGCCTGCGCCTTATCGATGTCGTGAACAGTCATGATCCTCGTTTCCCTTTGGGCTGCTCAACCTGCCAAAGCGTGATTGGCTGCCGAAAAAACACCTGGGCCGTCCGGCCCCTGCCTGCCCCCGTATCGAAGCAGGCCCGCGATCTCAAGTCACCTTTAGTGAGAGGCAGGTGATGAACGCCTGACAGGCTTCGCACAATCACCCTGTCCCGCGCCGGTACAGCCTTAATCCCGTTTTTACCTCCTCGCCCTATGCATAAGCGCATGTGTCGGCCCGGGACAGACGCCCGGACGACAACGGAAAGCGAGCGGCAAGACGGATGGCTGAGATGGATTGCCCCCCACAGGCGCAGGACGATACGCGAATCGTGATGCTGATCGATGATGAGCCGGCCCAGTCGCTCCTCATTACCGCGATCGCTGCGCGCGACGGCTGGCGCACGATCATCGCGCCCGATGCCGAAACTGCGATTGCCATGCTCGGCACCCGCGAAGGGATGCAATTGTCGGCAATCTTGCTCGATCAGTGGGTGCCGGGTGATGATGCCTGCGCGCTGATCACCGAACTGAAATCCCGCCGCCCGGCGCTGCCGATCCTTATGCTTACCACCAGTGCCTCGCCGCTGCTGGCGGTCGAAGCGATGCGCGCAGGCGCGAGCGATTATCTGGTCAAGCCGGTCTCCCCTGACCGGCTGATGGAGGCATTGCGCAGCGTCACCACGCGCGAAAGCCCACGTGACGAACTGGCTCCGCTGACCGAGAAGATGTCCGCCAGCCTCGATTTCGACGCGATGATCGGCACCGCCCCGCAATTCCGCACTGCGCTGGCGCAGGCAGCCAAGGCGGCGCGCGGACACGGCCATGTGCTGATCGAAGGCGAAACCGGCACCGGCAAGGAAATGCTGATGCGCGCGATGTACAGCGCATCCCCGCGGTTCAAGGAAGCGTTTCGGACCATCAACCTTGCCAGCGTCCCGCCGGGATCGATCGATTCGGTATTGTTCGGGCACGAGCCCGGATCCTTCCCCGGCGCGTTTGACCGCCAGATCGGCGCATTTCAGCATTGCGACGGCGGCACGCTGATCCTCGACGAGATCGACCGGCTGACCCCGGTGCTGCAACACCGCCTCAGCGAAGCGCTCGACAGCGGGATCATTCGCCCCGTCGGCGCGAGCTACGGTTTCCGGGTCGATGTGCGGCTGCTGGTGACCAGCAATGTCGGGCTCGACCGGATGGTGGAAGCGGGCCAGTTCGACGCCGCACTGGCCGCGCGGCTGGGCGCGGTCCGGATCGTGCTGCCCCCTTTGCGTGATCGTACCGGCGATATCCCGGCCCTGACCCGCCACTTCCTCGCCCGGATCGGCGAGCAGCCGGGGCTGAACCACCTTTCGGTCTCGGACTCAGCGCTGGCGCTGTTGGCGGCCTATGACTGGCCCGGCAATGTCCGCCAGCTGCAATCTGTGTTGTTCCGCGCGGCGGTGTATTGCGAGGACAACTCGCTTACCGCCGACAGCTTCCCGCAGCTGTGCGAAATGCTGGGCGAGCAGGGCAGCGTCACGATGGCAAGCGCGCACGAAGGCATGGGGATCATGCTCTACACGCCTGATGGCAACCTGCGCCCTTTGGAAGAGATCGAGGCCGACGTGATCCGCCTCGCTATCGGCCATTATCGCGGGCGCATGACCGAAGTGGCGCGCAGGCTGGGGATCGGACGCTCGACGCTGTATCGCAAGCTTAGCGATCTCGGGATCGATAACGCGGCTTGATCGGCGCTGCTTGGGGCATTAGCCCGGCAGAGATGACACATTTGCAAGGCTTCGGCGCTGATTTTTCCGGGCGCACTGCGCTCGTCACCGGGGCGGCATCGGGGATCGGCGCGGCCTGTGCCCGCGCGCTGGCGGAGCGCGGGGCGGCGCGGTTGTTTCTGGTCGATATCGATGGCGCGGGGCTGGATGCACTCGATTTACCGGGCGAGGTTCACCGGATCGCCGGCAGTGTTGCGGATGAAGCGCTTTGGCAGGCGCTAGCGCCCCGCTTGACCGGGCTAGACCATGCCTTGGTCAATGCTGGGATCGGTTCGGGCGGCCAGATTGCTGCGATTTCGCTCACCGAATGGCGCCGGGTGATGGCAGTCAATCTGGACGGCGCCTTTATGACGTTGGCGACCTCGCTCAGGGCGATGGAGGGGAAAAGCGGCAGCGTGGTGGTGGTCGCCTCGACCACCGGGTTGAAGCCGGTGGCCGGTATCGGCCCTTACGGCGTCTCCAAGGCCGCGGTCGCCCACATGGCGCGGATCGCTGCCGTGGAGAACGCGCAAAAGGGCATCCGCGTCAATGCGATAGCCCCTGGCGGGGTGGACACTTCGATCTGGGAAAGCGGGCCGCAATTCGCCGCCTCGGTCGCCGCCATCGGCCGCGAGGCGACGTTGAAGGCGATGGCCAAGACCACGCCCTTGGGCCGCTTTGCCACCTCGGAGGAGATGGCCGGCACCATCCTGTACCTGCTGAGCGATGCCGCTTCCAACATTACCGGGCACGTGATGGTTTCGGACGGCGGCTTTACACTTTGAATTTGCGATGGTTTTAGGCGCAAATCCAACCAAGCCAAAAATGTTTCACGTGAAACATATGCAGAACATCACCAAGTAAACGTCTGCGCCGTCAGCGTGCTGCTGTCATTGCCCTTGAGCGTCATGGTCAGCGCCTTGGTCTTCCAGTCGATATCGATCAGGCCATAATTCTCGACCGAGAAGAACTTCGATACACGGCTCGCATCGGGCTCACGCGCGGTGCTGGCGTCATTATTGTTGCCGAACGCGAGATTGAGCGACGAGCTGGTCAGCTCCCACATCGTCTCGCCCTTGTGCACCGCCTTGTAGATGCCCGCCGCGTGGCGATCGCCCGAAAGCATCACCAGCCCGCTCGTCTCGCGGCCCTTGAGTGCCTCAAGCAGGCGGTTGCGCTCGACCGGGAAGTTGGTCCAGCCTTCGAACTGGTGCGCTTGGGTGATCACCTGGGTCGATGAGACCACGATCCGCACATCGGCGGGCTTGGCCAGCTCGGCTTCGAGCCACGCCCACTGCGTCTCGCCCAGCACCGTCTTGTCGAGGCTTTCGTCGGGCAGATAGCTGCCGAGCGGCGGGCGGTCCTTGGACCACGCCATCCGCTTCAAATCCGAGCGGAAATAGCGGGTGTCGAGCATGATCACCTGCACCCGTTTGCCTTCTGGCCCGGTGATCGAGCTTTCGTAAATGCCAGGGCGCGAACGCACCGTTTCGGACGAGCCCCAGAAGCTTTCGAACAGCGCTTCGCCCCAGCGCCGCATCGGGAAACTACCGCCTGCATCGTTGAGGCCGAAGTCATGATCGTCCCACGTCGCCATCATCGGAAACTTGGCGCGGAAGCCAGTAAACTCGGGGTGCGAGGCCTGCAGCGCATAGGAGGCGCGCAGGCTCTCCAGCCCAGCATCCGCGTCCCAACCATTATCACCGTAAACATTGTCGCCGATCATCAGGAACAGCTGCGGGTTCTGCGCGGCAATCTGCGCCCACATATGCTGCGGCGCGGACTGGTGGTTGCAGCTGCCAAAGGCGAGGCGGGTGAGCGTGGTTGCGGGCGCCAGCGCCGGATTAGGCCCGGCCACCGGCATTTCAACCTGCTGGCGCAGCGCCGCGTAGTACGGCTCGAGCAGCTGATCGGGCGTTACACTGACTGCCGTCGGAGTGGTGCGCGGCGCAGCATCGTCGTGCGCATGTAGCGGAGCGCCCGCAAGACCGACAGCGGCAAAAGTGGTGGCGGCAAGCAGCAACAGGCGCATTGGAGGCTCCTTCAAGCGATCAGGATCAGCGGCGTTCTGACCACGATCCGTGACAGAACAATGTCGCACCGAAAAGAACGCGTCAATTCGGCGAAAGCTGGCTGAAATCGGTCAGCGCTGCATCGCGCAATCCGCGCCAGACGTTGCGCGCCTGCACCGTCTCGGCGACGTCATGCGCGCGCAACAGATGCACGCCTGCCTCCATCCCCTTCACCGCCAGCGCAATCGAACCCGCCAGCCGCCGATCCGCGCTCTCCTCAGCCGAAAGCGCGCCGATCATCCGCTTGCGGCTCGCGCCCAGCAGCAGCGGGCTGCCGAGTGCGTGGAACAGCGGCAGGGCGTTCATCAGCGCGAGATTTTCGGCGAGCGATTTGCCAAAGCCGATGCCGGGATCGAGGATGATGCGATCCTCCGCTATCCCCGCTCCGATTGCCCGCGCACGCGCGGATTTGAGGAAGTCGAACACGTCGCAAACGACATCGCCATAGGTAGCGCCCGCGTGCAGATCCTCCCCCGCGCCGGGTGCGTGCATCAGCACGACCGGGCAGGCGCTTGCGGCGACCAATTCGATGCTGCGCGGATCATAGCGCAGCGCCGAGACATCGTTCGCCAGATGCGCGCCCGCTGCGAGCGCAGCTTCGAGCACGCCTGCACGGCGGGTGTCCACGCTGATCGCAGCGCCCATCGCAGCGCAATACGCCACCGCCGGGACGACGCGGCGGATTTCCTCGTCTTCAAAGGTTGCCGCAGCGCCCGGCCGGGTGCTTTCGCCGCCAATATCGATGATCGCCGCACCCGCTTCGAGCATGGCGGCAGCTTGCGCGAGACCCACTTGCGGATCGTCATGCTGCCCGCCGTCGGAGAAGCTGTCGGGGGTCACGTTGAGTATGCCCATCACCTGCGGTTGATCGAGCCTGATCGTGCGCGCGCCAAGCTGCAACGCCGGGTGCACCTTGGCGAGGTTTGCCCATTGCCGGCGCGCCTCCTCGGCTTCCTGTTCAGGCAAGCGGAGCATGGCGGCTGCGACTTCAGTCGATGTCCCGACGAACCGCGAGGCTACTGCCCCATCCGCCCCCCGCAACACCAGCGCAAATTCGCGCGCATATGCCATGCTGCCGCCGAGCCGCACCGCCTCGCCCTCGGTCGCCTGGGGGCCGGCAACAAGGGTCAGCGGGTGGAGATAGACAGACGCGGTCATGCAGCGGGCCTTACCCGGCTTAGTCTTCGGCTGCCAGCAGGTAGAGCTGGCGGGCGGCATCGATCGGCTGGACGTTCATGCCATCCGGGCCGCCGGTCTCGTAGTACCAGAACACCCAGCCGTTGCAGCTTGGCGCGCCTTGCAAGTCCTTGCCGAGGCCGTGGATCGAGCCGGACAATTTACCCTTTAGCCCATCACATTCGAGCGAGCCATCAGCACGCACCGTGGCAATCCAGCGGCGCTTCTTGTCGAACACGCGGGTGCCGGGCGGGATCAGCCCGGTCTCGACCACCGCGCCGAACGCCACCTTGGGCGCAGTGCGCGCGTTCTGCATCGTGGTGAGCGCGCTTTCATCGAGGGGGAGTTCCTTGGCGATCCGCTTTTCGGCAACCGCGCGGTAGACATCCTCGCGCTCGCAGCCGATCCACTCGCGTCCTAGCCGTTTGGCCACCGCGCCGGTGGTGCCGGTGCCAAAGAACGGATCGAGCACCACGTCGCCTTTCTCGGTGGTGGCGAGCAGCACCCGATACAATAGCGCCTCGGGCTTCTGGGTCGGGTGCGCCTTCTTGCCACCTTCCTTCAGCCGCTCGCCCCCAGAGCAGATCGGGAGAAGCCAATCCGAACGCATCTGAAGTTCGTCGTTCAAGGTCTTCATCGCGCGATAATTGAAGTGATAGCGCGCCTTTTCCCCCGTGCTCGCCCAGATCAGCGTTTCATGCGCGTTGGTGAAGCGGGTGCCGCGGAAATTGGGCATCGGATTGCTCTTGCGCCAGACAATGTCGTTGAGGATCCAGAACCCCAGATCTTGCAGGATGCTGCCGACGCGGAAGATGTTGTGATAGCTGCCGATCACCCACAGCGCGCCATCGGGCTTCAAGACGCGGCGAGCTTCGGTCAGCCATTCGCGGGTGAACTTGTCGTAAACCGCCATGCTGTCGAACTGGTCCCAATGATCGGTCACGGCATCGACATGACTACCGTCCGGGCGGTTGAGATCGCCGCCAAGCTGGAGGTTATAGGGCGGATCGGCGAACACCAGATCGACGCTCGCGGCAGGCAGCGCGCGCATCGCGGCAATGCAATCGCCCGGCAGGATGCGGCCCAAAGGCAAAGCACGCCGCAAATCCTGGGGCAGAGCGGATGCGCGCGCAGATTCAAGCGTCGTTACAACGCTCTTTTGCCGCGACTTCACTTTGTCTATCACACTCACCGGATCGCCCCGCCTGTTCTGCTCACCACTTATCCACAGGCATGAGTCCTTGAGGAGTCCGCGTCAAGCAGCTAATTTTGCGCAGATTATGGTTAACGCACGGTAAACGCCGCGTGGGCCGCACGGAACGAAGCGGGACCGGCACAAGATGTTGAGTCCCCCTGCCGTGCCGGGACTCGATATGCTGCGGTGTGGCGCTGAGGACTCACCTGAGCGCAATCACGCGCGCAAAATTCCGATTACAGCAGGCTGGCCTGCGCCACCGGAGCAAAGCTGCGGCGGTGAAGCGGTGTCGGGCCATGGCGCCGCAGCGCTTCCATATGTTCAGCCGTGCCATAGCCCTTGTTCCGCTCCCAGCCGTAATGCGGGTGCGCGCGCGCGGCCTCAGTCATCATCCGGTCGCGCCATACCTTGGCTATGATTGAGGCGGCTGAGATTGCCGGTTCGATTCCGTCCCCGCCCACGATCGCGCGGGCCGGCCAGCACCATTCACCGCAGCGGCCAGCGGGCGTCAGATTGCCGTCGATCAGCACTTGGCATCCCGGCTCGCCCAAGGCGGCGGTGAGGTTGGCGACTGCGCGGGTCATCGCCTGCATCGTTGCTTGCAAGATATTGACCCGGTCGATCTCGTCAGGATCGACCACCGCCACCGCCCAGCAGCAGCTTTTGCGGATCGTTTCATCGAGCACCGCGCGGCGGGCGGGCGAAAGGCGCTTGGAATCGTCGAGCCCCGCAGGTATCGCCATTCCCAGAGCTACCGCTGCAGCCACAACCGGCCCGGCGAGCGGCCCGCGACCGGCCTCGTCGACACCGATCACGAGCGCCGCGTTGGTAAGTGTAAAACCCGGAGTGACCCCAAGCATGATCCGTTTGTCCCGATTGCTCGCTGCTCTTTCAATCTCCGCGTTCGCACTGGCAAGTTGCGCGCGGGCCGAAACCGGGGAAAGCGCGCCCAGCGCCGCTTCCACCGCTGGCGGCGCCCCTTTCGCCATCACCGAAGTCGCAACGTTCAAGGAGCCGTGGGCGATCGCTTTTGCGCCCGGCACACCGGTGCTGTTCGTTACCGAGAAGGCCGGGACGCTGAAGTTCGTCGAAACCGCCACCGGCAAGATTGGCACTGTTAGCGGCGTGCCCGAGGTCGCCTATGCCGGCCAAGGCGGGCTCGGCGACATTGCATTCCTGCCTGCCGAAGCCTCCGATGTGCTCGGTCGGCGCACCATCTACCTCAGCTGGGCAGAATTTGGTGAGGCCGACACCAGCGGCGCCGTGGTTGGCAAGGGCACGCTGGTGTGCGTGGAAACCGATGCCTGCTCGATCGAAAGCCTCAGCGTAATCTGGCGCCAGACCCCCAAGGTGACCGGGCGCGGGCATTATTCGCACCGCATCACCGTCTCGCCGGATGGCAAATATCTGTTCATCGCCAGCGGCGAGCGGCAGAAGATGCAGCCTGCACAGGACACGTCGAATACGCTCGGCAAGATTGTCCGGCTCAACCTCGACGGCACGCCTGCTGCGGGCAATCCGCTTGCGGACAAGGGCGCCAAGGAAGCGCAGATCTGGTCGTGGGGCCACCGCAACATCTTGGGGCTGGACTGGGACGCACAAGGTCGGTTGTGGGAAATCGAACATGGCCCGGCCGGCGGCGACGAACTCAACCTCGTCCAGCGTGCGGCCAATTATGGCTGGCCGGTGCGCTCCAACGGCGAGCATTACAATGGCGATCCAATCCCCGATCATGAGCCTGCAGACGGGTTCGCCCAGCCCGCCACAAGCTGGAACCCGGTGATCGCGCCGGGCGACATGCTGATCTACACCGGCGCCATGTTCAAACCATGGCAAGGCCACGCGCTCATTGCGGGTCTCAGTTCGCAGGCGATCGTAAACGTCGCAATCGAGGGCGATAGCGCGCGCGAAGTCGCCCGTTACGAATTCGACAACCGGCTGCGGTCGCTGGCGCAGGGGCCGGACGGCGCGCTGTGGGTGGCCGAGGACGGCAAGGGGGGCCGGTTGCTCAAGCTCACCGCGCGGTGATGGCCGAGGCCGCAACCACAGCGACGCTGATCCCGCTCGAGGCGGTCGATCCCGCCATGATCGAGGCGGTGCTCGACCGTGCCTTCGGCGCCGATCGCCACGCCCGCACCGCCCATCGCATTCGCGCCGGGATGGACTGGCTGCCGGGGCTTAGTCTTGCGGCACTGGACGATGCTGACATGCTGGTCGCCACGATTCAGTGCTGGCCGGTCGCGCTCCAGACGCAGCAAGGACAGGTGCCGCTGGTGATGGTCGGCCCGGTCGCTGTGGTCCCCGAACGGCAGGGCGAAGGCTTCGGTGTGGGGCTGATCAGCGCGATGATCGCCGAGGACGCGCGGCTTGCTGCAAACGGCGGCAGGGCGCTACCGCAGGTGCTGATCGGCGATGCTGACTATTACGGAAGGTGGGGCTTTTCCGCCGCGCTGACCGGCGGCTGGCGCTGCCCTGGCCCGTATCAGCCGCAGCGATTGCTGGCACGCGGCGCGGCGCTGGCAGCGATGCCTTCGGAGGGCATGCTGGGGCCTTGGGAGGGTTAAGGAGAGCTACCCCCTTCACCTAGCCTCAAGCATCTGCCATCCCGCTTGCCATGCCCTACGAACCGCCCCCCTATCTCGCCGGACTGACGCTCGCCGAAATTGCCGAGCTGGTGGCGCAGCGCAAGCTGCCCCCGGTCGAAGGCTGGGCTCCGCAGCAGAGCGGCGACAGCAAGATGCAGATCGCAGCCGACGGCACGTGGTTTCACGAGGGCGGCGTGATCCGGCGCGAGGCGATGGTGCGCGCGTTTGCGGGCCTCCTGACCCGCGACGCGGACGATCAGTACTGGCTCGTCACCCCATTCGAGAAGCTCACGATCGAAGTCGAGGACGCCGCCTTCATCGCGGTCGATTGCGTGCGCGCCGATGATGCGCTGGCGTTCCGATTGAACACCGATGACATTGTGATCGCCGGGCCCGAGCATCCTTTGCGCGCGGCGGGCGATGCCGAAAACCCGGCGCTGTATCTCGATGTCCGGCGCAGGTGCGAGGCACGGCTCAACCGCTCGACCTGGGCGCAGCTGGCTGACATCGCGCTGGCTGAAGGAGCGGATCGTAACCGCTGGCAGGTCACCAGCCAAGGCGCGACCTTCGGCCTGCTGCCATGACGCCGCCTTCGGCCAGCATCTACGATCCGCTGGCGCGTCTGTTTGCCGAAGGGCATGCGCGTGACATCCCCGATCTGCTGAGCGATGCGCATTTTGCGCAAGAGGGCCGCGCCACGCCTGCCGCCGTGCTGGTGGCGATCACCGATGCGCGGGATGATCCGCAAGTGATCCTGACCCAGCGCCCGCGGGCGATGCGCGATCATCCCGGGCAGGTCGCCTTTCCGGGCGGCAAGATCGATCCGGGCGAAGACGCCATCACCGCTGCACTGCGCGAGGCCGAGGAGGAGCTGGCGCTCCCACGCGACGCCGTCCGGGTGATCGGCACCAGCGATATCTATCACACCGGCACCGGCTTTCTGGTGACCCCGGTGGTCGGCGTGGTCCCACCTGGGCTCAGCCTGACCCCCAACCCCGCCGAGGTCGAAGCCTGGTTCGAGGCGCCGCTAGCGCTGTTGCTGGATCCCGCCAGCTGGAGCACCAACGAGGTGTTCTGGCGCGGCGCCAACCGGCGCTATCTCGAGCTGGAGTGGCAGGGTTTCCGCATCTGGGGCGTGACTGCGGCGATCATCGCCAACCTTGCGCGGCGCATAGCGCTTGAGGGCTTGCGCGATGTTGCGTGATTTGGCCGAGGCCGAGTGGCCCCGCCGCGCGGGGCTCGCCGCGCTCACCGCAGCGCTTGGGCCTGATAACATCCGCTGGGTGGGTGGGGCGGTGCGCGACGGGCTGCTGGGCGTCGCAGCGCATGATGTCGATTGCGCCGCGCTGCTGATGCCGGCCGAGGTGATCGCGGCGTGCGAACGGGCCGGAATCTGCACCGCGCCGACCGGCATCGCCCACGGCACCGTCACCGCGATCCTCAAGGACGGGCCGGTTGAAGTCACCACGGTGCGCCGCGATGTCGCGACCGATGGCAGGCGCGCGACCATCGCCTTCGCCAGCGACTGGCGCGAGGATGCAGCGCGGCGCGATTTCACCTTCAACGCACTCTATGCCCACCCGCAAACGCTGGAGATTGCGGACTATTTCGGCGGGCTGGACGATCTGGTCGCGGGCCGGGTGCGGTTCATCGGCGATCCAGGCGAGCGGATTGCCGAGGATCACTTGCGGATCCTGCGCTATTACCGCTTCCAGACGCGCTTCGGTGCGGCGCTCGACGCTGAGGCTGAGGCCGCCTGCAGCGAACTCGCGCACACCTTGAAGGGTCTGAGCCGAGAGCGGATTGCGGCGGAATTGCTCGCGCTGCTGGCGCTCCCGGATCCGCATGCGACGCTTGAGCGGATGCGCGCAGGCGGCGTGCTGGGCGTGATCTTGCCCGAGGCCTGCGCGGCGCAGCTCGCAGCGCTGGCGCGGTTGATCGTCGCCGAAGCAGCCCAAGGCTTCGCGCCCGATCCGGTGCGGCGGCTGGCCGCGCTGCTGCCGCCCTCGCCCGCGGTGGCCGAGACCGTCGCTGCCCGCCTGCGCCTCTCCAAGGCCCAGCGCACCCGACTGGTCTCCGGCGCCGAACGCTCGCATGCTGACGCGGAAAATGCCCCCGCGCTGGCCTACCGGCTGTCCGCGATGCTGGCGATCGACCGGCTGCTGCTGGGCGGCAGCGACGCGCGAGGGCTGGCCGGATGGCGCGTGCCGGTCTTCCCGCTGAAAGGCGGCGCGATTGTCGCGCGCGGGATCACCGCCGGGCCAGAGGTGGCGCGCCTGCTCCAGACCATCGAATCGCGCTGGGTCACCGAAGGCTTCCCCGGCACCGACCGGGTCAACCAGATGCTCGCCGAAGAACTGGGGACCAGCGCCTTCGATTTCGATTAGTCGAAGCGGTTGTTCTTCGGAAAGCCTTGCGGCGGCATTCGCCCGGCCGCGCCGCGCGCGACCTTCCACATCCGGATTTCGGTCTCGGTGCGGGTGCGTTCGCCGGAGCCGCCCATCTGCCAGCTGAGGCCATTGGCGAGCACGAAGGTGGTCGCATCGGCCATTCCGCCGCCCCCTTCTTCTTTGGCGCGGTAGCGTTGTAACTGAACCCCTTGGCCGCGGGTCATCACCGGCAGTTCCTCAAGGTTGAACACCAACAGCTTGCGGTTATCGCCTACCACCGCGACATGATCGTGGCCCTCGGGGATTGGCCGGATCACCGAAAGCCGCGCGCCGTCCTTCAGGTTGACCACCTGGCGTCCCTTGCGGGTTTCGGCGAGCAGCTCGTTCATCGCCGCAACAAAGCCCTTGCCGTGGCTCGAGGCGAGCAGCAGGCGTCCGCCCGGGCGGTGCACCATAAGCGTGCACACGCTCGCCTCGCTTTCAAGGTCGATCATGGTGCGCACCGGCTCGCCAAACCCGCGCGCGCCGGGGAGCTTGTCGCAGCCCAGCGTGAAGAACCGCCCGTCGGATGCGGCGAGCAGCAACTTGTCGGTGGTTTGCGCATGGAGGATGAAGGCGAGCGCGTCGCCCTCCTTGTACTTGAATTCCTGATCCAGCGGCACGTGCCCGCTCGCTGCCCTGATCCAGCCCTTCTGGCTGAGAATTACAGTGACCGGCGCTTTCTCGATCATCGCGTCCATGCTGAACACTGCCACTGGCGCCGCCTCGGCGATCAGAGTTCGGCGCGCGCCCAGCGCAGTGTCTTCGGCATAGTCCTTGCGTAAGCTGCGCAGGTCTTTCTTCAACCGGCTACGCTGTTTGGCTGGGTTGTCCAGCAGCGCCTGCAATTCGGCCTCCTCGGCCAGCAGCGCATCCTGCTCCTTGCGCAGCTCCATTTCCTCCAGCTTGCGCAAAGACCTAAGCCGCATGTTGAGGATCGCTTCGGCCTGCCGGTCGGTCAGCTCAAATTCGGCCATCATCAGCGGCTTGGGCTCATCCTCAGAGCGGATGATTTCGATCACTCGGTCGAGGTTGAGGTAGGCGATGATGTAGCCGCGCACCAGTTCCAGCCGCGCGGCGATCTTGTCGAGCCGGTGCCGCGCACGGCGTTGCAGGATGTCGATCTGCGCGCGCGTCCAGCTTTCGAGCAGCTCTTTCAGCCCCAACACCATCGGCAAGCGCCCGAACCCGGGCTGGGTATCGAGCACGTTTAGGTTGAGGCTGAAGCGCGTCTCCAGATCGGTCAGCTTGTACAGGCTTTCCTTGAGCAGATCGGGATCGACATTGCGGCTTTTGGGGACCAGCACGATGCGGATCGCCTCGTCGCTCTCGTCGCGCACATCTTCAAGAATGGGCAGTTTGCGATCCCCGATCAGCGCGGCGATCTGTTCGATCAGCTTGCCCTTGGGCACCTGATAGGGGATTTCCGAGATCACCAGCTGCCACTGCCCGCTGCCCAGCCGCTCGATACCGGCGGCGATGTCACCTTCATCCTTGGCTTCGGGCGCATGGAACCGGCCGCGCAGCCGGAAGCTGCCACGCCCGGTGCGATAGGCCTCGGCAATACTGGCCGGGCTGTCGACCACCTGGCCTCCGGTGGCAAAATCGGGGCCGCGAAACAGCTGCATCAGGCTCGCGTGTTCAACCGCGGGGTTGTTGATCAACGCGAGCGTCGCATCGATCACCTCGGCGACATTGTGGCTCGGGATGCTGGTCGCCATGCCGACCGCAATCCCGCTCGATCCATTGGCGAGCAGGTTGGGGAAGATGCCGGGGAAGATGACCGGCTCCTCCTCCTCGTTGTTGTAGGTGGGGAGGAAATCGACCGTGCCTTCGTCCAGCCCCGTCATCAGCTGCATCGCGGTGCGGGTCAGGCGGCATTCGGTGTAGCGATCCGCCGCCGCATTATCTCCGTCGATATTGCCGAAATTGCCCTGCCCCTCGATCAAGGGGTAACGCAGCATGAACGGCTGCGCGAGGCGCACCAGCGCATCGTACAGTGCCAGATTGCCGTGCGGGTGGAACTTGCCCATCACATCGCCGACCACCCGCGCGCATTTCTTGAATGCGGAGTCCGGCGTCACGCGCAGCTGGCGCATCCCCCACAGCAGGCGGCGGTGCACCGGCTTCAACCCGTCGCGCAGATCGGGCAGCGAACGCGCGGTAATGGTCGACAGCGCATAGACCAGATAGCGTTCGGACAGCGCGGCATCGAACGGCGCATCGACGATGGCGTCGAAGCTGTCGTCAGGCGGGGTGGGATCGGCGATGTCAGACATGGTTGAATCGCTTAGCAATCACCGCTCCGACGCGGGAGAGGGCTTTCCACAGGGAAAAAGGACCCTGCCGCATGTGCCGTCCGCTCTGCCCGCTTCAGGGGAACGTGCCGGTCTGCCGAACGATTGCGTTACCAACAGGGCACTTTCGGAGACAAACACATGCAACGCATCCTCATCATCGCCACCGACGGTTTTGAACAGTCCGAATTGATGCAGCCCAAGCAGCTGCTTGAAGAAGCTGGCGCCGAGATCACGATCGCTAGTCTCAAGCTGGGCGAGATCAAGGGCTGGGACCAGAAGAACTGGGGCCAAAGCGTCGCGGTCGATATCACCGTCGATCAGGCGAAAGTGGGCGATTACGATGCGCTGCTGCTGCCCGGCGGCCAGATCAATCCGGACATTTTGCGGATGAACGCGGCCACCATCGCGCTTATCAAGGCGTTCGGCGAAGCGCGTAAACCGATTGCGGCGATCTGCCATGCGCCGTGGCTGCTGGCTGAGGCCGACATGCTGCAGGGCCGCACTGTGACCGGTTGGCCCTCGATCCGCACCGATCTCGCCAATGCCGGGGCCGAAGTGGTCGACCGCGAGGTAGCAATTGACGGCAACCTGATCACCAGCCGCAAGCCGGACGACATCCCTGCCTTTGTCGAGGCGCTGATGGCGGCGCTCAATATGGAAATGGCAGACTAGAACACCGCGCCGCCAGCGTTTTACATCCGCCGCAGATCGTTGCTCTCCACCGGCACACTGACCGTCAGCCCATCAAGCTCGGCGGTCAGTTCGATCTGGCACGAAAGGCGCGAGGTGCGTCGCGCGCCGGCAGCGAAATCGAGCATGTCTTCCTCCTCCTCAGCGGCGGGAGTGAGGCGGTCGAACCATTCGGCGGCGACAATCACGTGGCAGGTCGAACACGCCATCTGCCCCTCGCAGGTGCCTTCCAACGGCAGCCCCGCCGCCTGTCCCACCCGCAGCAAGCTGTCGCCGGGCTCGCAAGTCGCAGCGACCGGCTTGCCGTGGGGATCGTGGAAGGTGACGGTAATGCTCACAGGCCCTGCTCCCTTGCGGCGGACAAGATCGCGGACGTCGCGATTTCGATCTCTTCGGCGGTGGTATAGCGACCAAAACCGAGCCGGATAGAGGATTTGGCCTGGCGATCGCTAAGCCCAATGGCCTTTAAAACGTGGCTGGGGCGCCCTGATCCGCTGGCGCAGGCGCTGCCGGCGGAGAACATGATCTGGCGGCAATCGCTCATCAAGCGGGCGACGTCCAGCCCGTCGCTTTGACTGTTTGGGCGGATATTGAGGTTGCCGTGCCAACGATCCACTGCGCTGCCGTTCAGCTCCCACCCGGCAAACGCTTCACGGGCGATGTTCCACATATGTTTCACGTGAAACATTTGCTCGGCCATCCCCTCCGCCGCCACCTGCGCCGCCGCGCCAAAGCCTGCGCACAGCATCGGCGCAAGGGTGCCTGAGCGCAAGGACGCCTCCTGTCCGCCGCCCAGCAGCAGCGGCGCAGGCGGCGGTGCGTCAGGCCCGATCCACAAGGCGCCGATGCCCTTTGGGCCGTGGACCTTGTGGGCCGAGATCGCGATGTAGTCCGCCGCGACATCGACAGGCACTCTGCCATAGGCCTGGACGGCATCGACCAGCACCCTGGCCCCTATCTGGCGCGCGATTTCCACAACTGGGCTGAGGGGATTGCGTACCCCGATCTCGTTGTTAATCGCCATCACGGCGATTAGCCCGGTTTGCGGCGTGATTGCGGCCTGGAGCGCGTCAAGGTCCGCGCGGCCATCGGGGGTGACGGGCAGGACCGTGAACCGCCGCCCCTGCGCCTCCACCACTTTTGCGCAATCGAGTACCGCAGCGTGTTCGGTGGCGAAGGTGATGACATCGCCGGGGGTGCCTTGCAGCACCATGTTGATCGCTTCGGTCGCGCCTGATGTGAAAACGAGATTGCCGCCTTCGGGCAGCAAGCTGGCGACCCGCTCGCGCGCAGTCTCGACTGCGGCGGCGGCCATGCGGCCCATGCGGTGGGGCGAGTGCGGGTTGCCGAAAGTATCGCTCTCCGGCCCGCCGAGCCAACGCAACATAGCCTCGCGCGCCTCGGGCGCGAGCGGGGTCGTGGCTTGGTAGTCGAGGTAGATCATGGATTTACGCTCCCGCCCTCCGTCTTCCCGGGCTTGACCCGAGATCCCGCTACCTTGTCAGCCGCGCAAGACAAGCGGGGCCCCGGATCAAGTCCGGGGAGACGGAGGGGATTTAGCATAGGGAAGCCCAAACTTCCGCAAACCGCTCCAGATCCTCAGGCGCGGTGTTCCACCCCAAACTCACCCGGATCGTGCGCGCCGCGACATCATCCGGCACGCCGAAGGCATCGAGCACCCGGCTTTTCTTGAGCGTGCCGGAAGAACACGCGCTCCCCGCCGAGACGGCGAAGCCCATGGCATCGAGGCGGATAAGGAGAGCCTGCGCGCTCATAGCGGGGTGGGCCAGCGCGAAGATGTAATCCACCGGATCGCCAATTGTCAGGCGGTGCGCGGCAACCGTTTCAGCAAAACCCGCACGGTCAGTCGCAGTGGTTTGCCAACCACCCGCCTCCAACGCCGCCGCCATGCCCAGCACGCCGGGCAAATTCTCAGTCCCGCGACGATAGCCTCGCTCATGCCCGCCAGTGGGCTTGAGCATCTTGAAGTCCTGGACCAGCAAGGCACCGACGCCAATTGGCCCGCCGAACTTATGGGCCGAGACGATCGCCATATCGGCAAGCTGCGGCACCTCGATTTTCCCCGCGCTTTGCGCGCAATCGACGAGCAGCAGCCCGTTCTGATCGTGGACCACTTCGGCTACGAGCCCGATATCCTGCCGCGTGCCCGTCTCTGAGTTGACGTGCTGGACCGCTGCAAGACTGCGGTTTTCCCAGCCTTCTAAACGAGTTGATGGCATGGTCGCCGCTGAAAGCGCGACAAGATCGACGCCGCCGTCAGTTCGGACCGCAATCACCGGTACATCTCGGTACTGCTCGAATTGCCCAATGGCATCATGTTCGACAGCACTAACGACCTCATCGATTACGGTCGCATTGTCGAAGGCGAGCAAGGCCGCCTCGCTCGCCCCGCTCGTAAAAATCAGCTCCCCGCCCCAGCCCAACGCCGCCTTGATCCGCTCGCGCGCATCCTCCAGCGCCGCGCGCGCCTTGCGCCCTTCCGCATGGGGCGAGGACGGGTTGGCCCACAGCCGGAAGCCCACTTCCATCGCCGCCTTCGCCTCGGGGCGCAACGGCGAGGTCGCGGCGTGGTCGAGATAGACCCGCTCAGCCATTTGCGGCCACCTGCACGCCAACCGCGACAAAAAATTGCGAAAATGTCATCGCGCCGTATATAGAGCGCGCTTTCGCGGGCGCCACCAGGCATCACGCGGCCCCTCGTTCACAAGGTTTACCGATGCCCTCAGTCATCTTCCCCGGCCCGGAAGGCCGTCTTGAAGGCCGGTTCTCCCCGCCGCCGCGCGCGCGTGCGCCTGTCGCTATGATCCTCCACCCGCACCCCGAAGGCGGTGGAACGATGAACGACCGGATCGTGCAGCGGCTTTACAAGACCTTTGCCGACCGCGGCTTTGCAACGTTGCGGTTCAATTTCCGCGGCGTCGGGCGCTCGCAAGGCAGCTTCGATTCCGGCATCGGCGAACTGTCCGACGCGGCGAGCGCGCTCGATTGGGTGCAGTCGATCCATCCCGAGGCGCAGAGCACCTGGATCGCGGGTTACAGTTTTGGCGCGCTGATCGGGATGCAATTGCTAATGCGCCGTCCCGAAGTGCGCGGCTTCGTCTCGGTCGCGCCGCCAGCCAACATGTATGATTTCAGCTTCCTTGCCCCCTGCCCCGCGAGCGGCATCTTTGTGCAGGGCGCGGCCGATACCGTGGTGCAGCCGATCGCGGTGCAGAAGCTGGTAGACAAGCTGCGCACCCAAAAGCACATCACCATCCACCACGAAGAAATCCCGCGTGCCAACCACTTCTTCGAAAACGAGATCGAGGAAATGATGAGCTCGGTCGATAATTATCTGGATTTCCGGCTCTCGCCCGATTGTCCGATCAAGTAGGGGTAAATCATTCGTCTGACCCGGACTTGATCCGGGGCCCGGCCACCCTTTTTGGGCTGCGCTAGCCTTCCCCGGCAGCCTTGAGCTGCTCGATCGGGGCCTCGCCGGTGCTTGTGGGGATCGTCCAGATCAGCACATTGAGCACTGCGATCACCGCCAGGAGCACCATCAGCGCGGGCTGCTTCACCTGCCCGGTGCGGCGCCACAACACCGCCGCGCCTGCCACCAGCGCCAGCGCGGCCAGCATTACAATCGAGAGCACGATATCTGTCATGCGGCGCGGCGATCCTTTTTAACGATGGGCGGCGGTTCGCGAGTCTTGGGTTTGGAACATCCCCGCCCTAACTTTACGCCAACGGCACTTTGCCGCGTGAGGGAGGCTATGATGGGTATTTTCAGCTCGATCAAGAATGCGATCTGGGGTTCGGACAAGGACGAGAAGAAAGCCGCCGCGCCCGCTGCGGCGCCTGCGCCTGCGCCTGAGCCTGCCGCGCCTGCGCCTGCCGCTCCCCCGGTGCCCGCCGCGCCCGATCCGATCAGTGAAGCCGAAATGGCAGACCGCATCAGCAAGCTGCCCGATGCCGACAAATTCAACTGGCAAACCTCGATCGTCGACCTGATGAAGATGGTCGGCGTCGATCCCAGCTTTGCCAATCGCAAGGAACTCGCCGAAGAGCTCGGCATGACCGATTACGAGGGGACTGCAGAGCAAAACATCGCGCTGCACCACGCGGTCCTCAACATGCTGGCCGCAGAAGGCGGCAATATGCCGGGTATGCTCAAGGATTGAGCGCGCTGTCAGGCAATTGACTCGCATCCGCTGAGCGGTAAGCTTTGGCGGATGCGAGAAAACCACGATCAAGTCACCCGCCGCGAAACGCTTGCCGGACTGGGTGCCGGAATCGGCGGCGTTTCTGCGGTGGCGCTGCTGCCCGCCGCTGCGCAGGCGAGCGCTCCGCTGCCGCCCGCTACCCGGCCGATTGCCGGGCTGAGTCCCGATGCCGCGCTCGATGGAATCGCTTACCGGATGCTCGCGCACGAGCCGGGCCGCGCGACTGCAGCCGGCGTTGATACTGGTGATTATGCCGCTTGGCGCTCCACCTTCGGCACCCCGGGCGAAGCCGGGCGAGACGCCTATGCGAGCACGCTCAAACAATTGGTCGGCGAAGTTCGCGCCTATCCGAGGGATGGCCTCACCAGCGATCAGCAGATCGGCTTCGAGGTGGTCGAGACCGCTTTTGCCAAGGCGATCGAAGGAATGGCGCTGCCTTTCGGCGATGTCGCGGTCGGCAGTTGGCGCAACACGCCTTACGTGGTGATCCAGAATGTCGGCGGCTATATCGATCTGCCGCGCTTCTTCGGCTCGACCCAGCCGCTTGCCAAGGCCGAGGACATCGGCCCCTATCTCGACCGGTTGATCGAGGTTCCCGCGCTGCTGGACGGCGAACGTGAGCGCATCCGGGCCGCGCGCGCCATGGGCATGGTGCCGCCCGCCTTCCTGCTCGACCGGACGATCGCGCAGATGGAGGTGAGCATTGCAGGCGCAAAGGACAGTTATGTCCCGCCGCTTGCGCTCGCGCAGCATGCGCAATCCGGCATCGCCGCCGGTCAGGCCGAACAGATCACGCGGGCCGGGATTGTCCCCGCGCTCGAACGCCAGCTGACTGAACTCAAGGCCCAGCGCGCGCTCGCAAAGGACAGCGCCGGGGTGTGGGCCCAGCCACGCGGAGAGGAATACTACGCCTGGGCGCTCGGCGCATCGACCACCACCGGCCTCAGCCCCGACGAGATCCACCGCCAGGGCCTTGCCGAGCTTGACGCGCTCCATGCGCGGATGGATCCGATCCTGCGAAAGATCGGATACTCCAAAGGTAGTGTGGGCGAGCGGATGCGCGCGCTTTCGGCGGACGAGCGCTATCAGTTTGCAGACGGCGATGCGGGCCGCGAAGAAATCTTCGCCTTCATCGATGAGCGCCTGAGCTGGATCAAATCACAGATGCCGCGCGCCTTCACCCAGCTGGTCGATCCGCGCATGGAGGTGGTCCGCTTGCCGCTCAGCGAAGAACCCGGCGCGCCGGGGGCTTACGGCGGCGCGGGGAGCAAAGACGGGAGCATCCCCGGGCGGTTCTGGATCAACCTCAGAACCACCGATCTGCACCGCAAGTATGATCTTGCCGACCTCACCTTCCATGAAAGCATCCCCGGCCACGTGTGGGAAGGCGAGTTTTCCAACCGCCTGCCGCTGATCCGCTCAGTGCTCGCCTTTAACGCTTACTCCGAAGGCTGGGCGCTCTATGCCGAACAGCTCGCCGACGAGCTTGGCGCCTACAAGGGGTTCGAGGTCGGGCAGCTGGGCTTTCTGCAAAGCCTCGCTTTTCGCGCCTGCCGGCTGGTGGTCGATACCGGGCTGCATTCCAAGCAATGGACCCGCGAACAGGGGCGGCAGTTCTTCGTCGAACGCAACGGATCGAAGATCGAGGAAGTCGCCTCCGAGGTCGATCGCTATTGCAGCTGGCCGGGGCAGGCCTGCGGCTACAAGATCGGCCACAGCGAAATCCTGCGCCAGCGTGATCGCGCCAAGCGAGAACTCGGGCGGAATTATGACCTGCGCAACTTCAACACCGCGCTGGTGCTGGGGGGCAACGCGCCGCTGAGCGTGATGGCCAACACCGTCAGCCGCTATATTGCAGCAGCGAAGGGGTGACCCCATCTTGCAACCTCCGGCAGGCATCCCCGCCGCTCGGATGACGGCTGGAGGCGCGCATGGAAACCCTGGGACAAGACCTTGAAACGATGCGCCGGGTGGCGCTGGCGCCGGAGCATGTCGACGCGATCTGTGCGATCGGGGGCGAGGTGTTCTATCCGGCAGGCACCATCATCATGGATATCGGCGAGCCGCTTGATCGCTTCGTATATGTGGTTGCTGGCGAGGTCGAGGTAGTCAATCCCTACACCGGCGAGCGGCTATTTGAATCCGGCCTCGGCCCGACGCAGTTCATGGGTGAGATCGGGTTTCTCAACCGCGGCACCAATTACCTAAAGATGCGCGCCGCGGTCGACACCCGCGTGATCGAGGCTCCGCGCGAAGCGATGCTGGCGCTGATGAGCCGCGTGCCCGAGCTGTCCGATCACATCATCACCGTGTTCGCCGCGCGCCGCCGCAAGCAGTTCGAATTGAAGAACAGCGCGGTCAAGGTGATCGGCGCGGACCGCGATCCGGCGGTGCAGGCGGTCGAGCGGTTTCTCTCACGCAACCGCATCCCGTTCCAAAGCTACGATATGGACGCGACCGATCACGAGACGACCGCGGTGTGCAGCCTCATCGGTCATGAACCGGCAGTGATCCTCGGCACCGATACGCGGCTGCCCGATCCGACCCCGCGCAAGGTCGCGCAATATCTTGGGATGGATCTCGATATCTGTTCGCAGCGGACCTACGATCTGCTGATCGTCGGCGGCGGGCCGGCCGGCGTCGCAGCGGCGGTTTATGCCGGGTCCGAAGGGATTGAGGCGCTGGTGATCGAGGATACCGCGGTCGGCGGACAGGCGGGCACATCGAGCCGGATCGAGAATTACATGGGCTTTCCCACCGGGATCAGCGGCACCGATCTGACTTGGCGCGGGCAGGTGCAGGCGATGAAGTTCGGCACCCGTTTCGTGATGCCGCGCCGGGTCGAGGAGATGTCGCGGCGCGAAGACGGGGCGCTGTGCATCACGCTCGATGGCGACGGCGACGAAGGCGATGTGCTGTGCGCCCGCGCGGTGCTGGTGGCGACCGGAGTGCAATATCGCCGCCTACCGCTCGCCAGACTTGAGGCGCTGGAAGGCGCGGGGATCTTCTACTCGGCGACCGAGATGGAAGCACGGTTCTGTTCGCAGACCGAGGCGGTGGTGATCGGCGGCGGCAATTCTGCCGGGCAGGCAGCGATGTTCCTGTCGCGCGCGGCAGCGCATGTGCATCTGGTGGTGCGCGGCGCCAGCCTTGCCGCATCGATGTCGAGCTATCTGTCGCAGCGGCTGGAGGCTGATCCGCGGATTACCATCCATTACCATTCCGAAGTCACCGCGCTGCACGGCGAAACTTGGCTGGAGGCGATCACGCTCAAGACCAAGGAGACCGAGCGCCGGATCGATACCCGCGCGCTGTTCATCATGATCGGCGCCGCGCCCAACACCGGCTGGCTTTCAGGCCTTGCCGAGACCGACTCCAAGGGCTTCGTGCTGACCGGCGCGGCGGCCGGGCAGACCGATGACTACGCCACCACCGCGCCCGGTATCTTCGCGGTCGGCGACGTGCGCGCAGGCTCGGTCAAACGGGTTGCGAGCGCGGTGGGTGAAGGATCGGTGGTGGTCAGCCGGATCTGGCAATATCTCGAAGACACGCCGGCATCGGAGTAGTGCCCCCTGCCCCTCCGCCTTTTTCGTGTCCCCGGGCTTGACCCGGGGCGCGGCTTGCTGCTGTTTACAGGCGCGGAGAACAGGGACGCGCCATGACCAACAAGCTCTATTTCGGCGACAATCTGCACGTGTTGCGCGAGCATATCGCCGATGGATGCGTCGATCTGGTCTATCTCGACCCGCCGTTCAATTCGAACGCCAATTACAACATCCTGTTCAAATCCCCCGATGGCGGAGACAGCGACGCGCAGATCGAAGCGTTCGAAGATACGTGGCACTGGAACGAGAACGCCGAAAAGGCCTTTGACGATGTAATGCGCAGCGGGAACACCGCCGCGTTTGAACTGCTGCGGGCGATGCGGGCGTTTCTGGGCGATAATGACATGATGGCGTATCTGGCCATGATGGCGGTGCGGCTGATCGAACTGCACCGGGTGCTGAAGCCGACCGGATCGCTATATTTGCACTGCGACCCGACCGCGAGCCACTACCTGAAGCTGCTGCTGGATGCGGTGTTTGGGGCACCCAACTTTCGGAATGAGATTATTTGGAAGCGCAAGGCGGGTAGAGGTGAGACGAATAATGCGGCTGTCCGTTTCGGCGTCAGTCACGATATCGTTTTGTTTTACGCAAAATCGGGTGCCGCTAAGTTTGTCAGGCAACATCGGCCAAACAGCCAAGATTACATTTCTTCAAAGTTCACGCATATCGACGAGCATGGGCGTCGCTACCGCCTCGATAATCTGACAAGTCCATCGTTTCGTCCGAATTTAACATACGAATACAAGGGTTATCAACCACCAGAAAAGGGATGGGCTGTTTCGCTTGAGCGTATGAAAGAAATGGACGCTGCTGGACGCATTCACTTTCCAAACAGCAAGGATAAGCGGCTTCAGCGGAAGCGATATTTGGATGAGTTGGACGGCGAAACGGTCGACACGCTTTGGGATGATATCTCGCCAATCAACTCCCAAGCCCAAGAACGCCTCGGCTACCCCACCCAAAAACCGCTCGCGCTGCTCGAACGCATTATCGCAGCCTCCTCGAACGCAGGCGATGTGGTGCTCGATCCGTTCTGCGGCTGCGGCACCGCTGTTCACGCCGCGCAGAAACTGGGGCGGCAGTGGATCGGGATCGATGTGACCCACCTTGCCATCGGGCTGATTGAAAAGCGGATGAAGCAGGCCTTCCCCGGCCTCGCATTCGATGTGGTGGGCCGCCCGCAAGACCTCAACTCCGCGCTCGATCTGGCCGCGCGCGACAAGCACCAGTTCGAACTATGGGCGCTATCCGT
>JBBQWH010000032.1:0-25416 GCA_038210785.1 Sphingomonadales bacterium
TGTAACCCCCTCTTTGCGGCGCGTGGCAGCAGCACTCATTGCAGTGCTGCTGCCATTCGGCGTGCCGCAAGGGGGGGCCAGCGCGCAGGATACGGGTAGCACCAGCGCCCGAACAATCACCAATATCGCCGAGGCGACCTACAACGCCGACGGTGCCAATCGGCGCGTGTCCAGCAATGCCGTACGCTTCGACGTCCGTCTTGCTCCTGCCGAGCCGCCTTCGATCAGCGTCTACCGGCTGCAACCCAACGGCGGGGTCACGTTGACCTTTCTGCCGCCGCGCTGCAATTCCGCCACCGAGCCAGTGCAGCGCGCCAGCTTGCTCTCTACCGACCCAGCTGCGTTCGGCCCGGAGGGTACGCCCGCTACCGCCATCGTCGAGCCGACCGCAACCTTGCGCGGCGGCGAGACATTGTTCTTCGACGTGCGCGCAGCCAGCGCCAACCGCAATCCTGGGGTGCGCGAGGCGCTTACCGTGCGCCTCAGCAATGCCAGCGGCGACCGCGAAACCATCACCGTGTTCGAGACCGCAGCCAATAGCGGCGTGTTCGCCGGCCGGATCGACACCCAGCGCATGCCCCCGCCAGTGGTGATAGAGAACTGCCGCCTCAGCGTCGGTGACAGCACAAGTATCAGCCTTGAAGCGTTGCAGCCTGAAAGCGACACGATGCTGGTCAAGACCGACGTCGATGTTCTGGTCGATCCGTTCGGCACCGTGTTCGACAGCGATACCGGCGAACCGGTCGATGGTGCGCGCGTCGCGCTGGTCGATGCCGCCAGCGGTGCGCCTGCGACTGTGTTTGCCCCCGATGGCGTCACGTCCTGGCCCTCGAGCGTGATTGCAGGCCGCCCGATAACCGATGGTGCAGGCAACGAGGTGCCGATGGGGCCGGGCGAATTCTGGTTCCCGCTGGCCGCGCCCGGGCGTTACCGGCTCGCGATTGTCCCCCCCACTCCCTACACCGCGCCCTCGGCCGCGCCGCGCGAGGTGCTTTCGCAGCTTACCCGTCCTGACGGGCGCCCCTATGCCGTCCGCGAAGGCTCGTTTGGCGATATCGTCGAACTCGTCACCCGCCAGCCATTCGAAATCGATGTGCCAATCGACCGCCCAAGCGCGGCGCTGGCAATGAGCAAAACCGCCTCGCGCGCTCGCGCTGCGCCGGGCGACGTGGTGTTCTACACGCTCAATGTAAGCAACCCCGATGCGGCCCGGGTCAAACGCGCGGTTACGATCACCGATACCCCGTCGCGCTGGCTGCGGCTGCGGCCCGACAGTGTGCGCATCAACGGCAATGCGGCCCCGGCCCAAGCAGTCACGATCGCGCCCGACGGAAGCGTGGTGACGATCGCGCTAGGCGATCTGGCGGGCGGCGCGACCGCGCGGGTGAGTTATGCCATGACCGTGCGTCCTGATGCGCCGCCGGGCCGGGCACTTAACGATGCGGCGGCACGCGATTCGCTTGGGCGGATCGGGCGCGCCAGCGTTGCGGTCGATATCGAGCGCGAGAGCATTGCTGATCGCATGACGATCATCGGACGCATCACCGCCGGTTCGTGCACGATGGACCCGGATCAGCGGATCGGCATCGGCGGCGTGCGGGTAATGCTCGAAGACGGCAGCTTTGCGATCACCGATGCCGATGGACGCTATCACTTCGAAGGCGTGGTGCCCGGCACCCACGTGGTTCAGGTATCGCCCATGACTTTGCCCGAGGGCGCACGCCTGATCGATTGCCAACGCGGCACCCGCAACGCCGGGAGCGCCGGATCGCGCTTTGCGATCGGCCAAGGCGGCAGTCTCGTCGTCGCCGATTTCCATGCGCTGGTGCCCGAACAAGCGCTGGTCGCGCCCCTCCCGGCTCCGGCTCCGACTCCTGCCCCGGTCAATCCCGACGCCGCTCCCGAACTCAGCGCTGCCCCGGCTGACTGGCTCGCGCTCGGCGATGGCGAGGACGGGTTCCTCGCCCCCACCCAAGACGCCAACCCGCGCGCACCTGCGATCCGCGTCGTCGTCCGCCATCGCCGCGGTCAGAGCGTGCAGCTGTTCGTCAATGGCAAGCCGGTCGATCCGCTCGCCTTCGATGGCACGCAGAACCCGGTGACCGGCAAGTTCGCGGTCAGCCAGTGGCGCGGCGTGCCGCTGATCAATGATCGCACCACGATCGAGGCGCGGACCATCAACAGCTTCGGCGAGATCAGCAAGACCTTCACCCGCGAGGTGTTTTTCACCCGCACCCCGGCCAAGGTCGAGTTCGTGCCAGAACAATCGAACCTCGTCGCCGATGGCCGCACCCGGCCGGTGATGACGATCCGCGTGCTCGACCGCAACAACCGTCCCTTGCGCGAGGGCCTGACCGGCTCCTTCACGCTCAACGCGCCGTACGAAAGCGCCGAGCAGATCGACCGCCAGCAATTGAACCAGCTCACCGGCCTTACCCCCTCCGGCGCGCGCTGGGTGGTCGTGGGCAGCGAAGGCATCGCCCGCATCGAACTCGCCCCGACGATGGTCAGCGGTTCGCTGCGGCTGGCGTTCGATTTCAACGATGGCACCATCACCCGGCGCCAAGAACTTGAGGCGTGGATCGAGCCGGGCGAGGTGGAATGGACCATTATCGGCCTCGCCGAAGGCACGCTGGGCGCCCGCTCGGTGGCGGATAAAATGGAGCGCGCGGGGCAATTCGACAGCGATCTGGGTGATGATGCGCGCGTCGCGCTTTACGCCAAGGGCCGGGTGCTGGGCAAATTTCTCGTCACCCTCGCCTATGACAGCGCCAAGCAGCGCGATGACAGCCGCGTGCTTGGCGCGATCGATCCGCAGGCCTATTACACCGTGTTCGGCGATGCCTCGGCCCGCCGGTTCGACGCCGCCAGCCGCGAAAAGTTGTATGTCCGCATCGAAACCGCAGCGTTCTACGCGCTCTACGGCGATTTCCAGACCGCCTTCAACCAGACCCGGCTGGCGAGCTACAACCGCACCGCGACCGGCGTGAAGGCCGAAGCGCGGCTGGGCGGGTTAACCGCGCAGGGTTTCGCCGCCGAGATCGCCAGCCGCTTCCAGCGCCAGGAAATCCAAGGCCAAGGCATTACCGGGCCCTATACGCTCGCCAGCCGCCAGATCCTCGCCAATTCCGAACGCGTGACCATCGAAGTGCGCGACCGGTTCCGGCCCGAGCTGATTCTCACCACCCGCGAGCTCACCCGCTTTACCGATTACGACATCGATCTGCTGTCTGGTACCATCCGCTTTGCAGCGCCGGTGCTGAGCCGCGACGAAAACTTGAACCCGCAGTTCATCGTCATCGAGTTCGAAACCGATGGCACAGGCACGGCAGAAATGAACGCCGGGGTGCGCGCCGACTGGACCAGCGCAAATGGTGCTATCCGGATCGGCGCCACCGCGATCACCGATGCCGGTAGCGTGAGCCGCAGCGGCGCAGCGGTGCGCACCGAGATCGGCGCGCTCGACCTGCGTGCCCGGCTTGGCGCTACGACCGAAATCCGCGGCGAGCTGGCCGTAAGCCGCAGCCAAGGCAACGCCGCCACCGGCTGGCTGGTCGAAGCCCAGCACCAGACTGCAGGGGTCGATTTGCTCGCCTATGCCCGCCAGATCGACTCCGATTACGGCATCGGCCAGCAAAACGCGGCCGAGCGCGGGCGGCGCAAATTCGGGGTCGATGGCCGCGTGCTGCTGGGACAAAACCTGAGCTTTGTCGGCAGTGTGTGGCAGGATCAAAGCCTGATCGACACCGCCCGCCGCCGCGCGGCGCAAGGACAGGTGGTGCTCACCCGCCAGCGCACCGATCTCCGGCTGGGTGTGGTGCATTTCGAAGATCGGCTGGTCGATGGCACCAACGCGCAATCGACCGTGCTCGAGGCCGGTGCGACCCAGCGCCTGTTCGACAACAAGCTCGAACTGTCGGCCGGAACCGCCATCGCACTGGGCAAGGCGACAAGCCTCGATCTGCCCGCCCGCCACCGGGTGGGTGTGCGTTATGCGATCACCCAGGACGTGCGGCTGGTCGGCACCTACGAGATCGCCGATGGCGAGAACCTGAGCGCGCGTCAGCTGCGCGGCGGGATCGAAGTCTCGCCGTGGCAGGGCGGTCAGGTGGTGACCACGCTGGGGCAGGAAAGCATCAGCGAGAACGGCACCCGCAGCTTTGCCGCCTTCGGCCTGCGCCAAAGCTTGCAGGTCACGTCCGAACTGACCATCGACGCCACACTCGACGGTAGCCGCACGCTCGGCGGTACGGCGGGCAATGCCGCGCTTGAAGGCGGGGTGATCAACCCCTCGCAGCCGCCCGCCAGCGGCGGGCAGCTCGATGGCGGGCTGTTGTTCGAGGATTTTACCGCGGCCACTTTTGGCGCGGCGTGGCGCAGGGACCGCTGGAGCGCGGTCGCGCGCGGCGAATACCGCGACGGCGAAAGCGCTGACCGCAAGGGTATAACCTTCGGCGCCATCCGCCAGCTTGGCGAAGGCAGCCTGGTCGGATCGGGCGGGACCTGGACCCGGGCCGAAACCACTGGCGGCGCATCGACCGAGATCATGGATGCCAGCATCGCCTTTGCTCATCGCCCCGACGCCTCGCCGCTGGCGATGCTCGGACGGGTCGAATATCGAAGCGACCGGGTTGAAGGCGGGGTTGCGGGCGAAGTCGGCGGGGCCGGACGCACCGCGCTGGTGATCGATGGCAATGCCGTATCGCGCCGCCTGATCGCCAGCTTTTCGGCCAATCTCTCGCCGCGCGGGCGCGCCGATGGTGCGGAAGTGCGGCGCGACGAATACACGCTGTTCCTCGCCGCGCGCCATAATCTCGACCGGGTCGAAGGCTTCGCGATCGAAGGCACGACAGTTCTGGCTGGGGCGGATGCGCGCATCGGCCTAGGCGAGCGGTTCGAGCTCGGAGCGAGCGGGACCGTGAAAACCAACCTCACCGACAAAGTGACACAGTTCGCCTTCGGCCCGTATATCGGCTTCGTTCCGGTCGATGGCATGCTGGTCACGCTCGGCTACAATGTCCAAGGTTTCCGCGATCCCGATTTCAGCGCCGCGCGCAACACCGAAGAGGGCGTGTTCGTTGCGGCGCGATTGAAGATCGACGCTGACAGTTTCAGCTTCCTCGGCCTCGGACGGCAAGACCGATGACCCCGGCTGCGCCAAGCATGACTAACCGATTGTTTACCGAGTTTTCCTATCCGGGGGGTATGACCCGCTGCGTCCAAGTCTTGCGCCGAATTATCGTGCTTGCGGTGCTGCTGCTCGGCTTGGCTTGGGGGAGCGCGGCGCAGGCGCAGAACTGTGGCCAAGCGACCACGCAAGGCACCGCGCCGGCCAGTTGGCAGACCTATTGCTGGCTCAACCTTTCCAATTACAACGATACCACCGCACGCACGGCCTCGGGGCAGAACCTGAGCTTTGCCCTGCCGGATGGCTCGGTCCTGTCGTTCAACATCCGCGTCACCGGCGGCACCGGCACCGCTTATAACGCGGTCACCTCGCCTTCATGGACTGGCGCTGCGGTCGGCAACACCGCCTTTATCGGCATCCCCGGCCGCCCTGCGCTCTATACGGCGGGGACAGGCACCCGCACCCTTGCGATCTCGGGGATCACCATCGTCCCCCCGGCCGGCGCCACGGCGTCGGTGTTTTCCTTCGTGGTCGCCGACGCGGAATCGAGCAACGAGAACGAAACGCTGCGGATGTCCACCAATGGCGCGGCCTGGCAGTTGCTCGACACCGTGCCGCCGATCAGCGGCGGCACCTTCCCCGCGATCAGCGGGGTCGGCAGCAGCAATGTCACCATCACCGGGGTCTCGGGCACGGTCGGGGCGCATATCCTCGGCAGCAACAGCCCGAGCGCCGTCACGGTCGAGACCACGGCAGGGGGCTTGCAGGGCGTGATGTTCGCGGTGCGGTTTGCCTCGATCCGGGTCCAGGCGACCATCCTCGGCGCGCGGATCAGCGGGTCTGACCAGTTCAATTACCAGATCGTTTCGAACAGTACCGGCACAGTTGCAGCCGGAGGCGCCACCAGCGGCAATGGCAACGGCCCGTTCACGATCCCGCCGCTGGTGATGTCGGCAGGTCTGCCGCTCTCGCTGCGCACCACGATGGTGACCGGCAGTGCAAGCACACTGTCGCTATATGCCACCACCCTCACCTGCGTGAACATTGCGGGCACGAGCCGACCCTCGCTGCCAAACAACACCGTCACCAACAACTTCAACCTCGGCCAGTTGCAATTCGGCGAATCCCTGGTGTGCACCTACACCATCGGCGCGCAGCCGCGGGTGACGTTGCGCAAGGCGCTGGGATCGGGCGGGCGGCGGTTCAACACCGATCAGTTCACCATGCGTATCCTCCAGGGCACGACGGTGGTCGCATCATCCACCACCACCGGATCGGGCGGCACGGTCAACGCGGGCAATACCGGCGCGTTGCAGTTGGTCGCGGGCACGGCCTATACACTCGATGAAATCGCCGCGAACGGCACCAATCTCGGCAATTACACCGCCACCATGGCCTGTACCAATGCGACTTCGGGCACCGGAACCAGCCTGCCAAACGCCGTGCCGGGGATCATCACCCCGCGCCCGGGGGATGCAATCACCTGCATCATCACCAACTCCCGCGTCAGCACCGCGATCCTGGTGATCCAGAAGACCAGCACAGTGATCTCCGATCCGGTCAACGGCACCGCCAATCCCAAGGCGATCCCCGGCGCCATTATCGAATACGCCATCACCGTGCGCAATGAAGGCAACCGCGCGGTTGATTCCAACAGACTCGAGATCCTCGACCTTATGCCCGCCGAAATGGCGTTCGTGCCCGGAACCACCGTGACCTTCACCAATGGTTCGACCAGCAGCGGCCTCAACACCTTCAACGCTGCGGCGATGGTGCGCTATGCATCCACTTCCGGCACCGCAGGGCCGTTCACCTACACCCCAACCGGGGTTGCCGATGTCAACGTGCGAACCATCCGGATCGCGCCCACTGGGTCAATGGCCGCAGCCTCAAGCGCGACCAGCCAGCCCAGCTTCACGATCCGCTTCCGCGCGCGACTGGAATAGCGGCGCAGCGCTCAGGCAGGCGAAATACCGGACCCTGCCATGGTGCCCGAGCGTGGACCTATGGTGTGCGCCTGCCCCGGGTGTGAATCCTAACGCCAGAACGGCTTGGTTTCGCAGAGCATTAACCCAAATCGGGCTACTGCGCTGGGAGACTGCCTATCTGCGGGACGCCAGCGAATGAAGCCCCTTGATCTCAGCTCCCTCGACGATCCCAAATTCTGGGCGGAGAAGGGTGTTATAAACTTCCAGCCGATTGTGAACACCAAATCCTTGCGCGTACATGGCTTGGAGGCGCTGACCAGGCTGCCCGTCGAATCGCCATTTTCTTCGATTTTCGAGCTGCTTGACTGCGCCTATCGGCGCAACGAAATTCACCTTGTTGAACGGATTCTGCTCAAGAATTCGATCTCCAAGTTTTCGCAGTGGGATCTAGCCCACCGCGTGCGATTGTTCTGCAACATCGACAACCGCGCAATCGACCATCAGGAAGCATCGCCGATTGGTATCATCAACCATCTGATCGAACACAATCTAATGCCGAGTAACTTGTGCATCGAGATTTCAGAGCGAATGCCTCCAGAATCAGACGAAAAACTGGCAAAGCTCATCGAGATTTACCAGAAGTTCAATGTTAGAATAGCGATTGACGATTTCGGTCGGGGATATTCTGGCCTTGAGACACTCACCCTTGTCAATCCGCATTACATCAAGATCGATCAGTTCTTTATCCGTGACATTGCGACCGAACCGCGGAAATTTGCAATCGTCCAGAACGTCGTGCGCATGGCGCATTCGCTCGGGATGCTAGTGGTGGCCGAGGGGGTCGAAACGCATTCCGAATTGCGCGCCATCCGCGATGCGGGATGCGATTTTGCGCAAGGTTATTTGATCGCGCGCCCAACCCCGGACCTCGCCCAGCTCAGCCCGTCATACAAGGTGGCCGAGGTGGCCCGGTCTCCCAATCGCATGGTCAAGCAGCGCATCGGCGATCTGATCGTCAGGCCCGAACCGCTGCACACCGGCGACCCCATTGCGCTTGCCGTCGCGCGCTTCAAACAAGGGCATGACATCCCTTTCATTCCGGTGGTCGACGATGAGAACCTCATTCTCGGCGCAGTGCGCGAGGCGGATATCCGCCATCTGATCTTCGGCGATTACAGCAACGCCCTGCTGCGCAACAAGGGTATCGATCACCGGGTCGATGCCTTCATGGCCCGCCTGCCCGTCGGCGAAATCAGCTTCTCGCAGAAAGAGCTGGTCGATACCTACATCGTCGCCGCATCAGACACCGGCCTGATAATGGCCAAGGACGAGCGATATGTCGGCGTGCTGACCAATGTCGCAATGCTCCAGCTCGCTTCGGAAAGCGCGGTGGCGATTGCCCGCGACCAGAACCCGCTGACTGCGTTGCCTGGCAACCAATCCATCCAGCACCACGTCAATACCTGCATCGCTGAGGGCGAGGATCGCACCTTCGTGTTCTTCGATTTCGACAATTTCAAACCGTTCAACGACAAATACGGGTTTGAATCCGGCGACCGTGCCTTGCTGATGTTTGCCGAACAGCTCAGCAAGTTCCAGCACAAGAACCACGCTTTTATCGGCCATATCGGGGGCGACGATTTCTTTGCCTCATTGCCGCCGGGCCTTGAGCACGGGTACGCGGCGGTCGAGCATCTGGTGCAGCGGTTCCAATCCGACGTGCAAAGCCTCTATCACAAAAAGGATTTCGAGGCCGGCGGGATCTGGACGCAGGATCGGTTCGGCAAGAAGCGGTGCTTCCCGCTGCTGCGCGCCTCGGCGGTGGTGATGCCGGTCGAATTTGCGCGGTGCCGGTGCGATCTGCCGGGCATCCTGCGGCGGCTTAGCTCCGGAAAAACCCAAGCCAAGCAATCGGGCAACGGCGTGTTCCTGCACAGCGCCTGCCGTGAATGCGATGCGACCGGACTTGCGGCTGATCCAGGTGACCCATGGGTCGCCGTGCGCAACCGCAACTTGGCACCGCAGAGTTAGCGAGGGAGCGGGCGCTGGTCCGTCAAAGTGCAAGGCGGCAGCTATTGCGCGGCGGAGTATCGGCGTTCGAAGGTGTAGCGTACGCACGCTCTACCCCGTCCACCCCTCGCCCAACGCATCACTCACCACCGCTGCCCGCAGCCCGGCGATGCCCATGCCTTTTTCCGCGCTGGTGAGATGGATTTCAGGATAGGCGGCGACGTGCTTTTTCGCCTCGGCAGCGGTTTTTTCGGCAACGGTGGCCAAGTCGCTCGCTTTGATCTTATCGGTCTTGGTGAGCACGATGCGGTAACTGACCGCCGCTTCATCGAGCATTGTCATCATGTCGCGGTCGACCTGTTTGAGGCCGTGGCGGCTATCGACCAGCACCAGCGTCCGGGTCAGCACCTGCCGCCCGCGCAGGTAGCTTTTGACCAGTGATTTCCACTTCTCGACCACCTTTACAGGCGCCTTGGCAAAGCCGTAGCCGGGCATGTCGACCAGCCGAAACAATGGCAGAACGCCCTCTTCCTCGGCTCCTTGCTCTGGCCGTCCGACATCGAAGAAGTTTAATTCCTGCGTCCGCCCCGGTGTCACCGAGGCGCGGGCAATCGCGCGGCGACCGGTCAGCGCATTGAGCAGCGAGGACTTGCCCACGTTCGAGCGTCCACAAAACGCGATTTCGGGCACCAGCGGGTCAGGCAGGAATTGCAGCTGCGGCGCGGACAGCAGGAAATCGACCGGCCCGGAAAAGAGCTTCGCTGCCGCTTCCTCGCGGACGGCCTGATCTTCAAGGTCGGTCACGGCGCTACCCTGCTTTCCCTTGCGCCGCTTTCTCCTTCGCGCTCGCCGCCTTCAATTGCGGGTGCCGCGAATAAAGATAGCTTTGCTGCGCCAGCGTGAGGACGTTCGAGGTCACCCAATACAGCAGCAAGCCTGCGGCAAACGGCGCCATCACGAACATCAGGATCCACGGCATGATCGAGAACATCTGCTGCTGCACCGGGTCCATCGTGGCCGGATTTAATTTGAAAGTCAGCCACATGGTGATACCGAGCAACACCGCTAGCGGCCCGATCGCAAGGAAGCCAGGCACAGCGTAATCCAGCAGCCCGAACACGTTGAGGATATGCGCCGGGTCGGGCGAGGAGAGATCCCTGATCCAAAGGATGAACGGTTCGTGCCGCATCTCAATCGCCAGCACCAGCACCTTGTAGAGCGCAAAGAACACCGGAATCTGGATCACCATCGGCAGGCAGCCGGACAAGGGATTGACCTTCTCGTCCTTGTAAAGCTTCATCATTTCCTGCTGCTGGCGCTGCTTGTCGTCCTTGAAACGCTCCTGGATCTCCTTCATCTTGGGCTGGACCGCCTTCATCGCTGCCATCGAGGCAAAGCCCTTCTGCGCGACCGGGAACATCAGCCCGCGCACAATCACCGTCAGAAGGATGATCGCCACGCCAAAATTGCCCACGAGGCCGTTCAGGGTGCGCAGCAGCCACAGGATCGGCCTCTCGACGATACCGAACCAGCCCCAGCTGATCGCCTTGCCGAAATTGCTGATGCCGCCCGCTTCGTACTTGTCGAGGATGACGCTGTCCTTGGCTCCGGCAAACAGGCGGGTCTGCTGGGTCAGGCTGCCGCCTGCCGGAACTGTCGTGGCGCCATAGAGCAGATCGGTGCGGAACAGCTTGCTTCCCACCGAACGGAAGCCAGCTGTATCGACCGCGACATTGCCCTTGCCGTCTCCGGGAACCAGCGCGGCAAGCCAGTACTGATCGGTGAAGCCGAGCCAGTCGGGCGCGCCTTGGGGATTCTCGCCGCCGAGTTCGGCGAGTTCGTCATAGGAATGCGGGTCCCACAGCGTGTCGGCGAACACCCCGACCGGGCCGGAATGCGAGACGTATTCGTCGCGCGTGGCGGTGGTGCTGGTGCGCTTGATGAGGGCAAAGGGCTGGATGATCGCTGCCTGCGCGCCGGCATTGGTTGCGGTCTGGGTGGCGGTGATCATGTAATCGGCATCGATCGCAAAGCGGATCGCATAGGTGATCCCGCTCGCATCCGTGCGGGTCAGCGTGACCGGGGTGGTCGGGGTCAACCTCGCCGCGTCGGCCTGCCACAGCGCATTCGAGGGCTGGCGCACTCCGCCGCTGACAAAGCCGAATTCGGCGAAATACTGCGCCGGGGTGCCTTCTGGCGCGAACAGCCGCTCGGGGCCGGAATTCTTCTTCACCGTCGCACGGTAGTCCTTGAGCACAATGTCATCGATCCGTGCGCCTGCAAGGTTGATAGAGCCTGCCACGCGCGGAGTGTCGATCACCACGCGGCCGGGGCTGGCAAGCGCGGATTTGAGATCGACCTTGCGCGCGGCCGCCTCGCCGCCAAGGCCGCCTGCTCCTTTCGCCGGAGTGCCTGCCGACGCCTTGGCGGCGGGGTCGGCGGACGCGGTCTGGCTCGCAGGGGCGGTCAACGCCGCTTCGGGATAGAAGTACCGAATGCCGATGTCCCATCCGAGGATGAGCAGGCCCGAAAGCACGACAGCGAGAAGGAGATTGCGGTTGTCCAAGATGATGCCCTGAAAGAATGCGGGAAGAGGTGTATTATGGGGTTAAGGCAGCGCGAATTCCAGCCCCCAAAGCCAATCTACGGCACCGGGTCATGCCCGTGCCCGCCCCAAGGGTGGCAGCGCATTAGACGCTTAAACGCCATCCATCCACCCTTGAGCGCACCATACTTGCCAATCGCCTGAATTGCATATTCGCTGCACGAAGGAGCATAGCGGCAGCTCGGCGGCAGCAGGCGCGAGGGGCCGATCTGCCAGCCCCGCGCGATCAGGATGAGGAGTTGCTTCACCGCGCCCTCGCTTTTTGGCGATTACCACCTCGCGGGCGGCGACCGCCAGACGGATCGCCTTTGCCCTCCCGCGCGCGCTCGAGCGCTTTGGCGAGTTCATCGGCCAGCACGGCAAAATCCCGCTCCACCCCGCCCGCGCGGCCGATCAGCACGTGATCGTGATCGGCGAGACCGCGTTCGGGAAGCGCGGCGCGCAGCAACTCCCGAAATCGCCGCTTCATCCGGTTGCGCACCACCGCATTACCGATCTTCTTGGTGACGGTGATGCCAAAGCGGATGCCCTCTCCGCCATTGGGCCCAGCGTTGGGCCGAGTCAGCAGCACAAACCCCGCCCGCGCATTACGGGTGCCGGAGTTCGCCGCGAGAAAATCGGCACGCTTGGTCAGAACTGAGATCATGAGGTCGGAGTCATTTGTTTGCGCCCCTCAAACGCCGGGCGGCGGACGTCCGTCCGCCTTGGCTTTCGCGGCATAAGCCGCGGCGCGCAGCCGCGCTTGCGAACCGCTGCCGCGGTCCGAAGCGTTCTGTTCATCAAGGCCAAAAACGCAAACGGGCTCCCATCGGGAGCCCGCAAGCGCGACTGTACGCCCGCAGCGACGCGATCTTCAGATCGCATGAGCGAGGAAATAGCACCCGCGCAGGCGGGCGCGAAAACCAATTACGCGCAGAGCTTCTTGCGGCCGCGGTTGCGGCGAGCGCGCAGCACCTTGCGGCCGCCCGGGGTAGCCTTCCGCGCGAAGAAACCGTGGCGGCGTGCGCGCACGAGATTGCTAGGTTGGAACGTCCGCTTCATATCATCCTCGAAAAGCTACCGGCTGGGCCGCATGAAGTTTGGGTCCACGCGCCGACCGGGGCCGCAACGCGCGACCGCGAATAGACCGGCGCCGTTATGGGAAAGCCGGGATAGAGTCAAGCAAACCCGCGCCCGGATCGGCGTATGCGAGCTTTGGGGCGATCGCGGGTGCGAAGCGCGGCATCGTCCACGGCGCGCGCAACGCTTCGATCATCGCCATGCCCGAACGCGCCAGCGCCCGCCGCAGCCCAGTCTCGGCACCCTGCTCCATGACGCGCGCGGCGTGGGTACGCGGCGCCGTGCGAGGGGCGGCAACCTCGGGCGCGATCCAGCGCGCCATTTGCGCGCCTTCAAGCCACAGCGCGCCGGCATGCGGCACCGAATTGGTCATGGCATAGAACGCGTGGGCCTCCTGCACGCTCATGCCCATTTCGGTGTAGTAGTCGAGATAGAGCCGGTTTTCCGGCGCATCGGCGGCAAAGTCGGCGGGTTCTCGCCCGGCCTCGTCTCGCCACGAATGCACTGCGAACAACGCGCCCGGCGCGATGGTGCGGCGGGTGCCGGCCAAAAACAGCTCAACCGCGCCCGATCGCGCCGAGCCGCCGTCGGGCACATGCGTCGCCAGACCCGCTGCTCGGATCGCACGGCCCACTCGCAGGTTGGCCAGATCATTGCTGGTGCCGGATGCATCGGCGAATTCGATCACTTCGAGCCCCGGATAGGCCGCCAGCATCGCCGCAAACGCCTCGGGCGAGGCAGCATCGGTCGGGGCGACCAGCGCGGCACGCTTGCCGTCGAGCACGCGGAACGGGCCGAAGCGCGCCACGCCGGCGTCCTGCGCCGCCAGTCGCACCGGGCGAGCGATGAAGCGCACCGGCTCCTGCGTTACGACCTCGGTAATGGTGACGTTGCCGGCCCGCGTGACGGTGTTGGCGGTTTGGTAGGCGGCGGAAGAAATGCGCGCCGGAGCCTCGTCAACCCGCACCCACGTGCCGCTCGCCGGATCCCACTCCTCGACCCAGCTGATGGTCTCCACAACCCGCGCGCCCGATTGGGCCAGCGCAGGCCCGCCGGGGAGCAGCAGCGCGAGCGCAGCAAGGAGCAAGACAAGAGCGCGGATCATCCCCGCTACATTCGCCCCGCGCGCCTTCCGATTTCGCCAAGATTTATGCTTTAAAAAGGCCTTAGCGCCCACCCCAAGGCGCTCGACAAGCCTCTCTTAACCCTGCACTATCCTGCCGGGCGGGATGAAGGGGTCGCAACATGGTCGCGCTGGTGAGGACGGTTGCCTATCTCGGGCTGGAGGCGCGCGCCGTGGAGGTGCAGTGCCAGGTCGCCCCCGGAATGCCCAAATTCAGCGTCGTCGGCCTGCCCGACAAGGCAGTGAGCGAAAGCCGCGAACGGGTGCAATCGGCGCTGGCGGCGATGGGCCTCGCGCTGCCGCCCAAGCGGATCACCGTCAACTTGTCCCCTGCCGATCTGCCCAAGGACGGATCGCATTACGACCTCCCGATCGCGCTCGCGCTGCTCGCGGCGATGGGCGTGACCGATGCCGAACAGCTGGGTGACTGGATCGCGGTGGGCGAACTGGCGCTTGATGGCCGGGTGGTTGCCAGCCCCGGGGTGCTGATCGCCGCCTTGCACGCCAGCGAGGCGGGTGCTGGCCTGATCTGCCCTGCCGAACAAGGCCCTGAAGCGCGCTGGGCGAGCGGCGTGCCAGTGCTTGCGCCGCGCGATCTGATCAGCCTGCTGGGGCACCTCAAAGGCAGCCTTGTGCTGGACGAGCCTGCGCGCGGTGCAGTTGCAGATAGCGCGCGGGGGAATGATCTCAAACAAGTGAAGGGGCAGGAAACCGCCAAGCGCGCGCTGGAAATCGCAGCCGCTGGCGGGCACAATCTGCTGATGGTCGGCCCGCCGGGATCGGGCAAGAGCCTGCTGGCGAGCTGCCTGCCCGGCATCCTGCCCGACCTCACCCCGGGCGAAGCGCTCGAGGTCTCGATGGTGCAATCGGTCGCGGGCACGCTTGAGGCTGGACGCATCAGCCGCGCCCGCCCGTTCCGCGCGCCGCACCATTCGGCCAGCATGGCGGCGCTGACCGGCGGCGGGCTGAAGGTGCGCCCGGGCGAGGTCAGCCTCGCGCATCTTGGCGTGTTGTTCCTCGACGAACTGCCCGAATTCCAGCGCCCGGTGCTCGATTCGCTGCGCCAACCGCTCGAGACCGGCAAGGTCGATATCGCCCGCGCCAACGCCCATGTGACCTTTCCGGCAAGGGTGCAGTTGATCGCGGCGATGAACCCGTGCCGCTGCGGCTATGCCGGCGATCCAGTGCGCAATTGCAACAAGTATCCGCGCTGCGTCGGCGATTATCAGGCGCGATTGTCCGGCCCGTTGCTCGACCGGATTGACCTCCATGTTCACGTCGGCGCGGTCAGCGCGCTCGACATGGCGCTGCCCCCGCCCGCTGAGGGAAGCGCCGATGTCGCACGCCGGGTTGCGGCGGCGCGGGCGGTGCAGGTGGCGCGGGGCGTGCGTTCGAATGCCGAGCTTGAGGGCGAGAAGCTCGACGCTCACGCCACCCCGGATGAAGCGGGGCGCAAGCTTCTGCTGCAGGCTGCCGAGAAACTGCGCCTGTCTGCGCGCGGCTATACCCGGATGCTGCGGGTCGCGCGCACCATCGCCGACCTCGCCGGGGCCGAAACGGTGAGCCGCGTCCATATCGCCGAGGCATTGTCCTATCGCCTGATGACGGGTTAAGGAGCGGGCGAGGTCGGCCCCTCCCCCGCAATCCGGCCGATCAAGGGCGCATTGACGATTCGCGACGATCCATCCGCACTGACTGCTGAGCCACCCGCGCGGTTGGCGACGCTGTGGCGCGGCTTGCGCGATGGTGCGCGGCGGCGCAAGCTGACCAGCCTGCTGATCGCGCTCGCGCTCGAGGCGCTGATCGTGCTGCTACTGCTAACGCTGGGCACGCAGTTTGCGGGTGAGGAGGACGGCACGCAGCAGGAGAAGATCACCGCCATCGAATTCGCCGCGCCCGAGCCTGAGCCCGAAACGCAGCCCGAACAGACCGCCAACGCCGCTGCCCCGCAGGAAGCGCAGCCAGTGACCGCTCAGCCGCTGCCCGAGCCCATGCGCCCCTCACCGCTCGCGCTCAATCCGCAACCCGCTCCGCCCCCGCCGCCTCCCGCACCGCCGCAAACGCCGGAGCCCCCGGAGCCCAAGGCCCAGCCCCAGACACAGCCCAGCGCGGCGCCCAAGATCGGCGCGAGGATCAATCCGGGCCGCTCCTATGGCGCGGCAGATACCGGCAACCCGCGCTCTGCCAATGACAGCGCGCGGGTCGGCACCGCCCCCAACGGCGAGCCTCTGTATGCCGCGCGCTGGTATCGCGAACCGACCGATTCCGAGCTGGCGGGCTACCTTTCGACCGCCAACAGTGCGGGCTCGGCGCTGATCGCGTGCAAGACCGTGCCAGATTACTATGTCGAGGATTGCGTGCTGGTCGGCGAAAGTCCGCAAGGCTCGCAAATCGGGCGCGCGGTGATGGCGGCCGCATGGCAATTCCGGGTCCGCCCGGCTCGGATCGGCGGGCGCGATCAGGTAGGATCGTGGGTGCGGATCCGGATCGACTATACGGTCCGGCAAAAGCCGCGCTAGCCCTGCAAATGTCCCCGGATAACCTCGCAGAAATCCCCGCCCCATGTATCGAGCTTCTTTGCCCCGACCCCTGAAATGCCCCCCATTTCGGCGAGCGTCTCGGGACAGCGGTGCGCCATGTCGCGCAGCACCGAATCGTGGAAGATGACATAGGCCGGGATGCCATGCTCGGCGGCGAGTTGCTTGCGCTTGTTGCGCAGCGCTTCGAACAGTGGGTTGCCGACCGGATTGGGCTCGCCCGCATCGCCCCGCGCCCCGTCTCGTGCCCCGTCTCGTGCCCCGTCTCGTGCCCCGTTTCGTACACGGCGGCTGCGGCGTTCGCGCTTGGGCGGCGGCTCGGCAAGGGTAACGCCGGCCTCGCCCTTGAGCACCGGGCGTGCTTCTGGCCCCAGCATCAACCCGCCATGGTCGGTCGCCGCCAGCATGCTCCTTGCGACCATCACGCGGGTCAGCGGCCGCAGCAGCGCCGCCTCCTCGGCCCCGACGATCCCGAACACCGACAGCTTGTCATGCCCGCGCGCGGTGATGCGTTCGTCGCTCGTCCCGGTCAGCACTTTCTCGATATGGCCGATGCCGAAGCTTTGCCCGGTCCGATAAACCGCGCTGAGCAGCTTGCGCGCAAGCTCGCTGGCATCGACCACCTGCGGCGGGTTTTGGCAATTATCGCAGTTCCCGCACCGCGCCGGGGGATCCTCGCCAAAATGCTTCAGCAGGATCGCGCGGCGGCATTCGGGGGTTTCGACCAGCGCAGCGAGACTGTTCAAGCGCGCTTGCTCGCCTGCCAGTCGCGCAGGCTCGACCTCGCTGAGCCACTGGCGCGCGCGCGAAAAGTCGCTCAGTCCCCAAAGCAGATGCGCTTCGGCCGGATCGCCATCGCGGCCCGCGCGGCCGGTTTCCTGATAATAGGCCTCGATCGATTTTGGCAGGCCGGCATGGATCACGAAGCGCACATCGGGCTTGTCGATCCCCATGCCGAACGCGATGGTGGCGACCATCACCATGCTTTCCGACCGCACAAAAGCCGCCTGCGTGGCGGCGCGGCGTTCCGGCTCCAGCCCGGCATGATAGAACGCCGCCGCGCGGCCGGTGCGGGCGATCTGGGCGGCGATATCCTCGGTGGCCTTACGACTCGGCGCATAGACAATCCCTGCGCCGGGCAGCCGTTCGAGCAGATCGGCGATCTGGCGTGGGCCGTTGTCGGCACCTGAACCTCTTGGCGTGATAGCGTAGCGGATATTGGGCCGGTCGAACCCGGCGACGATCAGGCCTTCGTCAGGAATGCCGAGCTGGCGCAGGATATCGACGCGGGTCGCGGGATCAGCAGTGGCGGTCAGCGCGAGGCGCGGGACCTGCGCAAAGCGATCGAGCATGGGTCTGAGGCCGCGGTAATCGGGGCGGAAATCGTGCCCCCACTCGGACACGCAATGCGCCTCGTCAATCGCGAACAGCGCGATCCGGGCGCGCTCGAGCAGGCTCTGGAAACCTGAGGTCGCGGCCCGCTCGGGCGCCACATAAAGCAGATCGAGCGTGCCTGCGCGAAACGCCTCGGCGGTGGCGGCATTGTCGCTGTCGGCCGAGGTCATTGATGCCGCGCGAATCCCCGCAGCCTCGGCCGAACGGATCTGGTCGTGCATGAGCGCGATCAACGGGGAAATGACGATGGCGGTGCCTGAGCGGGCGAGTGCGGGGATCTGATAGCACAGGCTCTTGCCCGCTCCGGTGGGCATCAGCGCGAGCGTGTTTGCGCCCGCCATCACCCGCGCGATCACCGCCTCCTGCTGCCCGCGAAACCCGGCAAAGCCGAAGGTTCGGTGCAGGATGGCGTGACATTCAGGCGGGGCAGGCGGGGCAACCACATTCATCCGCGCGGCCCTAGCCGATCCGGCGCGGCGATGGCACCCGCGCCGCCGCCGCTATCTACCGCTTATCGCGCGGCAGCGGCCTTGGCAGCAGCGAGATCGACCACGTCACCCTTGGATAACCCCGCGCCCTGCGGCGCGATCGTGCCATCGGCGCGCTTACCGAGGTCGGCGGGGCGGGTCAGCCACAGGTCCTGCGGGCCAAGAATGCGCCCGTCATGCGCGAGGATCGAGACCGGGCCAATCGGCAGCCGGTCATGCTCATCGACCAGCACCGGATCCTCGACCACCTGTTCGCTGCCGTATTTCTGGCCCCACTGGCGTAGCGCCACCATTGCCGGGAGCAGATCGAAGCCCTTTTCGGTCAGGCGGTATTCGATCTTGCGGCGGTCATCGGCGCAGGGTTCGCGCTTGAGGATACCGTGTTCGACCAGCTTGGCGAGGCGGTTGGAAAGGATGTTGCGGGCAATCCCGAGCTCGCTCAGGAATTCCTCGAAGTGTTTGAGACCATTGAAGCTCGCGCGCAGGATCATGAACGACCAGCGTTCACCCATCACCTCCAGCGCCTGCGGCAGTCCGCATTCGATCAGGTCGCGCAGCGGTTCTCTCAAGTTACCCATGGTCGTCGTTCCTTCCCCTTTCGCGGTCATGTGTAACCGCTTTTGCCGGGGGTCACACAAAAATTTCAGTTTTCAGTTGCAACTCACAACCTAATTATCTAGGTAGCGAATAGCAACTGGTTTCGAATCGAAATGTTGCATTGCAAAATAAGAAGACTGCGGCTATCAGGGCAATGGGCCCGAACGTTAACAAACTAAAGGATAACCCCGATGACCAACACCCTCTCCGTCCCCCGTACCGGCAAGCTCGCCATCCTCGCAACCGCGCTGATTTATACCGGCATGACCTTCGGTATCGCCACCGGCGCTGCGCCGGTCGAAGCCGCTGGCACTCCCTATTACAGCGCAACGCTCGCTGCCCCAGTTGACGAAGCCCGCACCGTTGCAGGCGGCGTTGCCTGGTCGTGCGAAGGCGCCACCTGCGTTGGCAGCAAGGCTAGCGCCCGTCCGCTGCGCATCTGCCGCGGCCTCAACCGCAAGTTCGGCGAAGTCGCCACCTTCAAGGTGCTCGGCCAGGCAATCACTGCCGATGAACTGGCGAAGTGCAACGGCTGATCGGCCGCGCATAACCCCTCCCCCTCCGCGCCCGGCTCCTCTCCCGCCGGCGCGGATATCCCGACCCCCGGCACGCTTTTCCCAGAGCGTGACCGGGGGTTTGGTTTAGAGCAGCCCCGCGCCTGTCAGCTGCGCCTCAAGGCTTGCCGCGTCGGTGAACAGATGCGCGTCCCACCCGCGAAGCTGGGCTGCGGCGATATTGTTGGGGTTGTCGTCGGTAAAGAACAGCGCCGGGCCGCCGCGCCCGCTGCGCTCCTCGGCGATTTCGTAGATGCGCTGAGCGGGCTTGGCGACCTGCTCGACGCCCGAGACGATGATGTCTTCGAACAGATCGAAAATCGGCGCAGTCGGACGAAACGCGGCGAACAGCTCAGCGCCGAAATTGGTGAGGCAGAACAACGGCACCCCGCGCGCGTAGAGCCGCCGCGCCAGATCATGCACGCCTGCCACCTCGCCAGTCAGGGTTTCGTTGAAGCGCGCCGCATAGGCTGCGATCAACAACGCGTGATCGGGAAACTGCGCGATCCGTTCGGGCAGCATCACGCCCAGCGTTTCGCCCCGGTCATGGCGGAAATGCCATTCCTCAGTCACGACATGGTTGAGGAACCACGCCAGCTCATCCGGGTCCTCGATCAACCTTTCGAACAGGGCGCCAAGTTGCCACTCGAACAGCACCCGCCCGACATCGAACACCACCGCTTTTTGCACGCCGCCCTCTCCCCAAAAGTGAGCGGCCCGCACTCCTATGAGGAGGCGGGCCGCGAAACTCTCCGAGCCGCCGATACCCGGCGGCCGCGCCAATCAGCCCTGGCGGGCCTTGAAACGGCGGTCGGTCTTGTTGATGACATAGGTGCGGCCGCGACGACGGATGACGCGGTTATCGCGGTGGCGGCCCTTCAGCGACTTGAGGCTGTTGACGATCTTCATGGGTCAGTGTTCCAAATGACAAGCGCGCCGGAACCGGTCCGATGCGCGGAAATTGAAGGAAGTCGTTAGCGGCAGAGGCAGCGCGCGTCAATCCGCCGCGTCAGGCATCCGCCCGCAAATCGGCCAGTTTTCGCTCCCACGCCAACGCATGGGCAATGATCGTGTCGAGATCGGCGTTCTGCGGCTCCCAGCCGAGCGTCCGCTTAAGCCGCGCAGGATCGGAAATCAGCGAATCGGGGTCCCCGGCACGGCGGCCTTCGATCCGGCGATCAAGCTGACGATTCGTCACCCGGTCAACCGCATCCAGCACCTCGTTCACCGAAAACCCCCGGCCATAGCCGCAATTCATCGTCAACGACCGGGCAGGATCGGCAATCAACGCCTCGAGAGTCAACACATGGGCTGCAGCGAGATCGCTGACATGGATGTAATCGCGCACCCCGGTGCCGTCCGGCGTCGCATAATCTGTGCCGAATACGGCGACCGATTCGCGCAGGCCAAGTGCGGCCTCGATTCCCACCTTGATCAGATGAGTCGCGCCCGCGGTCGACTGCCCGCTGCGCGCCTGTGGATCGGCGCCCGCGACGTTGAAATAGCGCAGCACGCCGTAATTCATCGGATGCGCCGCTGCGACATCGGCTAGCATCTGTTCGGTCATCAGCTTGGACCAGCCATAGGGGTTGATGGGGCGCTGCGGCGTATCCTCGTTGACAGCGGCAACATCGGGGATGCCATAGGTTGCCGCGGTCGAGGACAAGATGAAATGCGGCACGCCGGCCGCCACCGCCGCTGCAATCAGCGCGCGGCTTTTGGCGGTGTTGTTGTGGTAGTATTTGAGCGGATCGGCGACGCTTTCGGGCACCACGATCGATCCGGCAAAATGCATGATCGCGCCACGGCCGCGGCCCATGCCTTGTTCGGCAAAGATCCGCGCGATCAGCGCGGCATCTTCGATGTCTCCTTCGTAAAGCGGCACACCATCAGGGATGGCAAAGCGGAAGCCGGTCGAAAGGTTGTCGATCACCGCCACCGGCCAGCCCGCATCCACCAACGCAAGCACCGCGTGGCTGCCGATATAGCCCGCGCCGCCGGTCACGAGCACGGGGGTTTTGCTGTCAGATATCATGACGTCGCCCCTAACAAGCAATGCGCTTAAAAATCGTCAACCTCGCTAACGCAAAGGTGATGCTGTGCACAGCGACGAGCAGCACCTATATCGTCAAGGCACAAAAGGATCCTGCCATGCCCTCTTTCCGCCTGCTTGCCCCCGTCGCAGCCGCCGCGCTGGCGCTGTCAGCTTGCGCGACCACGCCCTACACCGGCCCTGTCGAAGTGACCCGGTTTGTGACGCCCGCCTCTGAACGCGCCGCGCTCGGGCAGGGGCCGATCGTCGTCTACTTCCCCGACGCGGTATCCAATCCGGGTGCCAAAGCCGCGATCAAGGCTGCGGTCGAGCGCGAGTTGGAAGCGCTCGGCTATCAGATTGTCGCTCAGGAGGGCCGCGCCATTCAGGTCGCCGCTGTGCGCACCGCGCGCAACCCGATCGCGGCAAGCGTCGAGGACCGGAGCGGGCCGGTCAGCGTCGGGGTTGGGGGGCAGACCGGCAGCTACGGCTCGGGCGCCGGGCTCGGGGTCGGGATCAATCTGGGCGGCGGGCGCGAAGGCCCGGCGGCCAACACCGAACTGTCGGTGCGGATCACCAAGGATGACAGCACCACCCTGTGGGAAGGCCGCGCGCAAATCGCTACCGGGGTGAAGTCGCCCTACTCGCAGGTCGATACCAGCGCCAGCACGCTCGCCGCCGGGTTGTTTCGCGATTTCCCCGGTGGCAATGGCGAAACCGTGACGATCGACGTCAAGAAGCTGCAAGGAAGCAAATGACCGCCCCCGAACTACAAACGATCGCTATCGATGCCGGGTTCGACAGCGGCAATATTGAAGTGCTGGGAATCGAGGGCGCTACCGCGCGGCTCGCGATCCGGCGCGATAACGCATCCGAATTCTTCCAATGGTTCCATTTCCGCGCCACTGCCACTGCGGGCGAGGAGGTCGTGCTCAAGCTCACCGGGCTCAATGCCAGCGCCTATCCCGGCGGTTGGCCCGATTACAACGCCTGCGTCAGCGAAGACCGCGATTACTGGGCGCGCGCGGCGAGCACCTTCGACAAGAATGAGGAGGGCGGCACGCTCACGATCCGCTACCTCCCCGCCTCGGACCTTTTCTGGGTCGCCTATTTCGCGCCCTTTTCGATGGAGCGCCATCACGATCTCGTCGCCGAGACGGCGTCGTGCGAGGGCGTGGATTACGTCCGGCTCGGCACCACGCTCGATGGCCAGCCGATCGACTGCCTCAAGCTGGGCGAAGGCGAGACGCAAGTGTGGCTCTATGCCCGCCAGCATCCGGGCGAGACCCAGGCGCAATGGTGGATCGAAGGCGTGCTCGAATGCCTGACCGATCCGGCCGATCCGGTCGCACGTGCGCTCAAGGCCAAGTGCCGCATCCACATCGTGCCCAATTGCAACCCCGATGGATCGCGGCGCGGGCATTTGCGCACCAATGCGGCTGGCGCCAACCTCAACCGCGAATGGGCCGATCCCACCTCCGAACGCTCGCCCGAAGTGCTGGCGATCCGTAACGGGATGGACCAGACGGGGGTCGACTTTGCGATGGACGTCCATGCCGATGAAGCAATCCCGGCGGTGTTCCTGGCCGGGTTCGACGGCATCCCATCATGGACCGAGGCGCAGGGCGCGGGCTATGACCGCTACGAACGCATCCTCAACCGCCGCACGCCCGATTTCCAGACCAAGCTCGGCTATCCCAAGGCCGCGCGGGGCAAGGCCAATTTGGCGATGAGCACCAACCAGATCGCCGAACGCTTCGGTGCGGTCGCGATGACGTTGGAAATGCCCTACAAGGATCTCGCCGACTTCCCCGAGCCTGAACAGGGCTGGAGCCCTGAACGCTGCAAGCTGCTGGGCCGCGAATGCATGGCGGCGCTGGTGGAGTGGCTGGAGAGGCGAGAGGCTTAAGGACGGTGAAGTCCGCGGGCGTGTTGCAGAGATGTTACACGGGACCAATTTAAGCGACAAGCGCTGCGCAATATGATTTCGTGTCGCAATCAATCATTTTATGCCCGCCAGCGTCCCAATCCAAGAGGAAGCTCTCATGAAGACAATTTCTATCGCTCTCGCAATGGGCGCCGCGTTGGTTGCCGCTCCCGCCGCAGCGCAAGATGCCGACAATGGCGGCGCGTTCATCGGCTTCGTCGGCGGCTATGATGTGATCAACATCGAAACCGGCGGCGGCGCCGATGAAGACGACACCGGGGTCGCATATGGCGTTACCGCCGGTTATGATTTCGATGCCGGCACGGTATTGATCGGGATTGAAGCTGAAGTCTCGGACACGTCGATCAGCGACAATGTCGGCGATGCCGGGCTCGACCTCTACGGCGGCTTGCGGCTTGGCTACGAGATGGACGCTAACGATCTCATCTATCTCAAGGCTGGGTACACGCGTCTGGACATCGACCTCGCCGACGAGCTCGAAGGCGTGAGAGTCGGCGCCGGGTTCGAGCATAGGTTCGGCGGCGTGCTGTTTGGCCGGGTCGAGTATCGGTATTCGAACTACAACATCAGCGATGTTATCGGCATTGATGCCAATGCCAATCGCCACCAGCTGGTCCTTGCCGTCGGCGGCAAGTTCTAAAGTCGCACATTTAGCGGATGACCAAGCGGGTCGGAGCCTAGGGTTCCGACCCGCTTTTGGTTGCGGTTCCGGGAACCCAAGCCGTGTATATCTGGACGCCAGCGTCGATCGTCGTCAGCTGAGATGCCCCGGCCCGAAGGCGTGCGGCAGCAGCGCGGAGAGCGTCACCCGCCGCACGTCGTCCGCGCTGACGCACAGCACCACCGGATCGGTGCTGCCAAGCGCGGCGACTTCGTTGAGCACCTGGCGGCAGCGCCCGCACGGCGTGATCGGATCTGCCCCGGCCTTGAGGCCCACCACCGCAACCGCCATTAACCCGCCGCGCCTCCCTTCGCCCAAGGCTTTCGCGGCCGCCACCGTCTCGGCGCACAGCGCGAGGCCGTAGCTGGCGTTCTCGACATTGCAGCCGGTGATGACCGCGCCATCATCGAACAACAGCGCTGCGCCCACGGGATATTGCGAATAGGGCGCATAGGCGTGCCTCGCGGCGGCGTGGGCCGCGGCGATCAGCGCCTGTTCCTGCGCGGGTTCAAGGCTCATTTCTGCACCACCACCCATTCGACCGGCTCCTCGCTTGCCTCGGTTACCAGCGCGCTGTTCGCGCTCCATAGCAGCCACGGACGGCCCGCATAGTCGGGCCGCGCCCGGTCGCGCGCCAGCCACAGGTCGCGCGCCAGTGTGGTCGCGGTGTTGTGGCGTTCCTGAAACGCGCGCGACAGCTTGAGGATCGCTGGCTTGCCCGCGTGGGTTTCGATCTGGTTGATCAGCGTCAGCAGCTCGCTTTCCACCGCCGCATCACTGACCTTGGGGCTGCAACCATCGGCCAGCCGAACAAGACCGATCGCAGGGGGCAGCAACTTGGAATCGCGCGGGACCATCTGCGCAAACACCCCGCTCTGGACATCGGCGGACGCGCAAGGATCGAACGCGAGCACCACGCCGACTTGCAACCCCGCCGCGCGCGCCGCTGCAAAGCGATCGGCAAAACCGCCAGGCGCGTCGGCCCCCGGCCCCGGCATTAGCGGTAGATAGACGAATTGCGCGCCGATCGCCTTCAAGGTCGCAAACCGGATCGCGCCTAGGCCCCCCGGGGCGAGCGCGCCCTGTTCGGGATAGCGCGTCTCATCGGGCCGCCACTCGCGCATGTCCCACCACAGCCACGTAGCAAAGGCGATGGCGAACAGCGCGGCCAGCGCCGCCAGCCGCAGCAGCCAGCGCCGCGAGGCTCGGTGCGTTCCGCGGCGCTGGCTACGCGCGCCCTTTGCGCCGCTTGCGGCCTTTTTTTCCATGCCTCCCCCAGTGCTCCCCCGCGCCCGCCTCAGCCCTTGATGTGCAGCACGCAAATCAGCGTGAATAATCGCCGCGCGGTGGC
>JBBQWH010000033.1:0-24522 GCA_038210785.1 Sphingomonadales bacterium
ATTTCGGAACTCGGCATCTACCCGGCGGTTGACCCGCTCGACTCCACCTCGCGCGTGCTTGAACCGCGCGTTGTCGGCGCAGAACATTACGAAACCGCCCGCCGCGTTCAGGAAACCTTGCAGAAGTACAAGAGCCTGCAGGACATCATCGCGATCCTCGGGATGGATGAACTGTCGGAGGAGGACAAGACGATCGTCGCCCGCGCGCGCAAGATCCAGAAGTTCCTCAGCCAGCCGTTCCACGTCGCCGAAGTGTTTACCAGCATCCCGGGCGTGTTCGTGCAGCTGGAAGATACCGTGAAGAGCTTCAAGGCGGTGGTTGACGGCGAGTACGATCACCTACCCGAAAGCGCCTTCTACATGGTCGGCGGGATCGATCAGGCGGTCGAAAAGGCCAAGAAGATGGCTGAAGAGGCGTAAGGCACCATGCCCCTCCACTTCGAACTCGTCACCCCCGCCAAGCTTGTCCGATCGGAGGAGGTCCACATGGTGGTCGTCCCCGGCACTGAGGGCGAATTCGGCGTGCTGGAAGGCCACGCGCCCTTCATGAGCACCATCCGCGACGGCGCGGTGCAGGTGTTTGCCACCGCGAACGCTGCGCCCGAAATCATTCAGGTTCGCGGCGGGTTTGCCGAGGTCAATGACAAGGGGCTCACCGTGCTCGCGGAGCATGTCGAGGGGTAAGGGACCCGTCAGCCGACCTTAACGCAACGAGGGCGGGCCGATGGCCTGCCCTTTTTGTTTGTAACCCCTTCCCTTTAGGCCGCTCTCCCGTCACAAACGCCCCCTCTATCCCGAAGGAGAGGACGTTTGAAACTTGTCTCTACTCTTGCATTGGCGCTCGCTATGACGATGACCTCGACGACGGGCGCTGCTGCGCAAGACACCCCCGCACAGACCGGCGTCCCCGGCCCTGAGCAGGATCCTTATATCTGGCTCGAAGAAGCCCGCAGTCCCGAGGCATTGGCATGGGTTGCCAAGGAGAACGAGCGCACGCTCGCCGCATTCGAGGCCGATCCGCGGTTCGCTCAGCTCAAGGCCGAGGCGCTGGCGATTTTCGACAGCCAGGACCGCATCCCGTTCGTCAGCTTCCGCCCGGACGGGTTGTACAATTTCTGGCAGGACAAGGCCAACCCCAAGGGTGTGCTGCGCCGCACCAGCCTCGAAAGCTACCGCACCGCCAAGCCGGAATGGGAAGTGGTGCTCGACATCGACGCACTCGCCAAGGCTGAGGGCAAGGAGTGGGTCTATCAGGGCTCAAGCTGCCTGCCACCCGCGCTGAACAAGTGCATGATCGCGCTGTCCGATGGCGGCGAGGATGCCACAATCATGCGCGAGTTCGATACTGCCACGAAGCAGTTCGTCACAGGCGGCTTCGTGCTCGATGCCAAGAGCCAAGGCGGCGTGAGCTGGATCGACGCGGACACCTTGATGGTCGGCCGCGGCTTCGGGGACGGCACGCTCACGGAAAGCGAATACCCCTTCACCAGCCGGGTGTGGAAGCGCGGCACCAGTATCACAGATGCGCCCGAAATCTTCCGGGGCGAGCCCAGCGACGTGTCGGCCGGTGCCAGCCTGCTGCGTGACAACACCGGCACAATCCACGCCCGCACCGCGTTTCGCGGCGTCAGCTTCCACGAAAGCCTCTATTACGTCGAGAAGGGCGGCGAATGGCTGGCGCTCGACATTCCGAAAAAGGCCGCGCCCTTCGGGATCGTCGATGGGCACCTGCTTTATTCGACCGATGTCGACTGGACGGTGGACGGGCAAACCTTCCCCGCCGACAGCCTGATCGCGGTCGATCTGGAAGAATGGAAGGCCAACCCCAACGGCGCGAAAAAGACGCTGGTATGGGCCCCGGGTGAGCGCCAGACCAAGCAGGGCGGCGCAGTGACTGGTAACTCGCTGTTCGTGGCACTGCTCGATAATGTCGTGGGCAAAGTGCTCGAGTTCAACTTTACCGGCGGCCAATGGGTCAGCAAGCCCGTGCCCCTGCCCGATAACGCGACGCTCGGCATCGCGGCCTCATCGGACGAGACCGACCAAATCATGTACACGGTCAGCGATTTCCTCAATCCGACCACTCTGTATTACACCGATGGCAGCGCAGCCCCGGCTGTCCTGAAAACCTCGCCCGCCTATTTCTTGCCCGAGGGCATGGCGGTCGAGCAGCACGAGGCGACGAGCAAGGACGGGACAAAGATCCCCTACTTCATCGTCAAGCCCAAGGGGATGGTGTTGGACAGCTCAACCGCCACGCTGCTGACCGGCTATGGCGGGTTCCAGGTGCCGCGCCTGCCCGGCTATCTCGGCAGCACGGGCAAGCTGTGGGTTGAAAAGGGCGGCGCCTATGTGCTTGCCAACCTGCGCGGCGGGGGCGAGTTCGGGCCGAACTGGCACCAGACCGCAATTCGTGAAAACAAGCAGCGCACCTGGGATGATTTCATCGCGGTGGGCGAGGATCTGGTGAAACTCGGCTTCACTTCGCCGCAGCACCTCGGCATCCAGGGCGGCTCGCAGGGCGGCCTCTTGGTCGGCACCGCCTTCACGCAGCGGCCTGATCTGTTTGGCGGGGCGATCGTCCAGATCCCGCTGTTCGACATGCTGCGCTATCACCTGATCGGACGCGGGGCTTCGTGGATCGGCGAATATGGCGATCCGCGCATTCCTGACCAGCGTGCGTGGATCGAAGCCTATTCGCCGTACCAGAAGATCGTGGCGGGGGTCGAATATCCCAGCCCGTTCCTGTGGGCCTCGACGGCCGATGACCGTACCCATCCCGCCCACGCACGCAAGGGCGCGGCACGCCTGAAGGAACTGGGCCAGCCCTATTACTACTTTGAGGATACCACCGGCGGCCATTCGGGCGGGGTCGACAACGATCAGCGCGCCAAGCTGCAGGCGCTGCAATATGTCTATTTGATGCAGCGGTTGATGGACGAACGCGGGGAAGCCAAATCAGGCGGCTGATCCGCTTCGATAGCCCATGAACCAAAACCGGCACGGGCGGCTCTCGCAAGGGGGCCGCCCTTGGCATTTGTAAGCCAATCCGACACTTTGCCACCGCTCGTCGCAGGCACAGCACGGGGCGTTTCATCAACGCACATTTAACCCTGTTCGGCAGCGTCTCGTTAAGTCTGCGCGTCAACAACCGGTCCAACGGGAGCGATGACGAACGACGAGGAACTGACCAATGGCCTACCCACGAGACATTTCGATTGCTGATGCGATCAAGCGCTACGGCCTGCCAAAGACCCACCGCGTCCACTGGTCCAAGGCGCGCAAGGACGATGTGGTGCGCGCAGTGCACGAACGCGCGATCAGCTTTCACGAAGCGCGATCGCGCTACCTTTTGAGCCGCAGCGAGTTCGAACAATGGGAGCGCGAATATCGCGCCGATAGCGACCACCGGGCGCGGATGCTGGACGCCTGAAGGTTACGCCGGATTCACTCGGACGCGACCGGGATCAGCACCTCGTTGCGGCGGAGCGGGCCCGGCACCATCGGCGCATCATAGAAGGCGTATTCGGCCTCCCCCGCAGGATTGAGGCCCTGCCCGGTCATCCAGCCGCGCAATTCAGCCTCGCGCGCGGCGAGATCGCCCGATCCGGCATAGCCCGAAAACCGGATCGCCGCCATCCGCCGCGCGGGCACTTGGGCAAGTGCAATGTCGGCGGGTGCCGGCGGCAAGGCGGCGAGCGTATACTTGGCCGGCATCACGAAGCGCATCCGCCATTCACCTACTCCGGTTTCCTGCTGGAGCACGGGCGCGGTCATGGCAATGCTCTCGCCGCCCTCGGGCCGATCCTGCCCAAAGATATAGGCCGCAAGTCTGCGGAAGCTGGCGCCGCTGGCGCGTTGGCGATCACCTTTCGAGGTTACCTCGGCCACCACCAGCGCGGGGTAATCGCGCAATTCAAAGTCGGCGTCTGCGCGCACCAGCGCAAATTCGGGCTCTTCGGTGTTGCGAGATTGGGCGTACACGGCAGCGACTCCGATTGCGGCAATGCCAAGGCCAGCGGCGATCCAGCGTCCTATGCGCATGAGTGTGTTCCTTTATCCCGTGGGCTCCCCGCACACTCAGCCCTTGGCAGGCATAATGGTTCCCATGCGTACCGGGCCGATGGCCGGATCACCGCGTCGGCGCGTCGAAGTCCGCCGGCTTGTTGGCAACCCAGGCGACGAATTTGGCGACCGCAGCGTTATCGCGGATCACGCTGGCCTTGTCGCCGATGCGGGCGAGTTCGTTGTTGGTGAAGTTGGCGTGGATAGTCTTGTGGCAGATCGGGTGGATCGGCACCTTGACGCGGCCCTTTTTGGCTTTGGGGACGGGGTGATGCCACTGCTCGATATCGCCCAGCGGGCGGGAGCACAGCCAGCAGGTGAGATCGTTACTCTCGCTCACTTCTTCTCCGCCGCTTTCTTCCGCTTCATTGCATCGTGGAAGCGATCCGCCCAGCCGTCCTTCACCAACTGCTCGGCGCGCACCATGCGCAGTTCGCCGGGCGCGACATCGCGGCTGACGGCCGAACCTGCCGCGACAATCGCATCCGCGCCGATCGTGACGGGCGCAATCAGCGACGAGTTCGAGCCTATGAAAGCACCCGGGCCGATCACGGTCTTATATTTGAAATACCCGTCATAATTGCAGGTGATCGTGCCCGCGCCGATATTCGCGCCCGCGCCCACCGTGGCATCGCCGAGATAGGTGAGGTGGCTGGCCTTCGCGCCTGCGCCCAACACCGCGTTTTTCACTTCCACGAAATTGCCGACGAAGCTGTCCGCTTCCATTACCGTGCCGGGACGCAGGCGGGCAAACGGGCCGACCTTGACACCGCTGGCGAGCCGCGCGCCTTCAAGGTGCGAATTGGCGCGGATCAAGACATTGTCGGCGATGATCACGCCGGGGCCAAAGAACACATTGGGCTCGATCGTGACATCGCGGCCAAGCTTGGTGTCGTAAGCGAAGAACACCGTCTCGGGCGCCAGCAAGGTCGCACCTTCGTCCATCGCCCGGACGCGCCGCGCTGCCTGCCAGCGCGCTTCGGCGGCGGCGAGTTCGGCGCGGCTGTTGATGCCCGCCACCTCGTCCGCGCCGGTCTCGATCACCACCACCCTATCGCCGCGCGCAATCGCGCCGGTGGCGACGTCGGGGAGGTAGTATTCGCCTTGGGCATTGTCATTGCCGACCGCTTCGAGCAGCGACCAGATATCGTCCGAATGGGCGACGATTAGGCCGGAATTGCACAGGTCGCAGGCCCGTTCTTCGGCGCTGGCATCCTTGTATTCGACCATCTTGCTGACGGTGCCATCGGGTGTAGCGATAATCCGGCCATAGGCGAGCGCATCGGCCGGGCGGAACCCCAGCACCGCGACCTTGGCCCCGCCGTCCAGCGCGCCGAACAGGCAGCGCACGGTTGCAGCCTCGACCATCGGGCAATCGCCAAAGCACACCAGAACCAGCCCGCTGAAATCCGCCAGCGCAGCTTTCGCCTGTAGCGCGGCGTGGGCGGTGCCAAGTTGTGGTTCCTGCAGCGCGACCGTCACCTCGCGCCCAGCCAGCGCCTCGCGCAGCTGTTCGTGCCGGTCTCCGGCTACCACCACCGTCCGCGCAAGCGCTGCCTCGCCTAGACTATCGAGCAGGTGGAGCAGCATCGGCTTGCCTGCAATCGGATGCAGCACCTTGTGCAGGTTGCTCTTCATGCGCGTGCCCTTGCCGGCTGCAAGGATGATCGCGGCAAACGGATGCGTCATGTCGGTCATAGAGCCTGTCCTTAGGGAAAGCTGCGCGTGCCAGCAATTGCTTGCGGTTTGAAGAAGCTTGCGCCACGCGCCCAAAAAACGGAGCGCGCCATGACCGATTTTCCTTTCGACGCGGTCGGCTTCGACCTTGATGGCACACTGCTTGATACGTTCCGCGATCTCGGCGCGGCGGTGAACCATGCGCTGGTGCTGGGGGGCCTTCAGGCGGTGCCACTGGAGAGCAGCAAAGACCTCATCGGCGGCGGGGCCAAGATCATGCTCGCCCGCGCGGTCGAGGCGCAGGGCGGCTTACCTGAGGAGGAGTTCAAGCGGCTCTACAAGGCAATGCTCGGCTATTACGAAGGGCACAACGCCGTCCACACCGTGCCTTATCCCGGCGTGCGCGAGGGGCTGGCCGAGCTCGCGGCGCGCGGCGTGCAGATGGCGGTGGTGACCAACAAGTTCGAAGGCTTTGCCCGCTCGGTGCTGACCCAGCTCGATCTGATCGGCGTGTTCGCAACCGTGATCGGAGGCGACAGCATGGGCAAAGGCGCAGACGGCCAGTTCCTCGCCAAGCCGCACCCCGCCCCAGTGCTTGCCGCGTGCGCGGCAACCGGAGGCGGCCGGTTCGTGTTCATCGGCGATTCGACCTACGACGCGCGTGCTGCGAAAGAAGCGGGCGTGCCGTTTGTGGCAGCAGCCTATGGTTACTGCGACGCGCCGGTGCAATCGATGGGCGCGGCTGCAGTGATCGATTCGTTCGCGGAGCTGATCTCGGCACTCGAGGGGCTAGGCAAAGCCGCCTGACCCTACGGCATCGCCTTGTGTCAGTTCGGCAGTTGCAAGGCGCGGATGAAAGTGCCACGCAGCGCGCGCAATTCAGCTTTACGCAGGCGTAAACCGCGCGGCGTCGCCATCACAGGAGAACTCGCATGACCGTCAGCTTCAAGGACAAGGTTGCCATCGTCACCGGTGCAGGCGGCGGTTTGGGTAAGGCCTATGCGCTCGAACTCGCGCGGCGCGGCGCAAAGGTGGTGGTCAATGACCTTGGCGGATCGCGCGATGGCACCGGCACGTCCGATGCCGCAGCGCAGGTCGTCGCGGAAATCGAGGCGATGGGCGGCGAGGCGATCGCCAACGGCGGGTCGGTCACCGAATACGAGCAGATGGAACAGATGGTCGCCGACGCCAAGCAAAAGTGGGGCGGCGTCCATGTGCTGATCAACAACGCCGGCGTGCTGCGCGATAAGACCTTTATAAAGATGGAGCCGGTGGACTTTGAATTCGTGGTCAAGGTGCACCTCACCGGCAGCGCCTTTGCCACCAAGGCTTGCTGGGAAACCTTCCGCGAGCAGGGCTATGGCCGCGTGCTGATGACCGCCTCGTCGACCGGCCTGTTCGGCAATTTCGGCCAGGCAAACTACGGCGCTGCCAAGCTCGGCCTTGCGGGCCTCACCAAGACGCTGGCCCTCGAAGGAGCGAAGTATAACATTCGCTGCAACACCCTCTCGCCGGTTGCGGGCACGCGCATGACCGAAGACCTGTTCCCTGAAGAAGCGTTCAAGCTGTTCGCGCCGGAAAACGTTGTGCCGGCCGCGCTGTTTCTGGTCAGCGAGGACGCGCCGACCAACGCCATCGTCGGCGCAGGGGCTGGCGGTTATCACTCCTCGTGGACCGTGATGAACGACGCCGTGTGGCTGCCCGATGGCGAGCGCACGGTCGAAAGCTTTGCCGCGCATTGGGAGGAGATCAACGCCTTCACCAACCTCACCGCCCCGCAATCGGGCAGCGAGCAATCGGGTAATATCCTGAAGGCAATGCAGAAGGTCACCGGAACGGGGCCGGGCAGCGCGCGGGGATGATCTGCATTCAGGCCCGGGCAAATGGCGTATGGGCTGAACCGGAGTTAGAATGTCAACCGATTGTCCTTGCGATGGATATACGCCGATCAAGCACAAGACTGACCAAGCCTGACGGTAGGCGAGGCAAGCGGCGAACGAGCAATGAACGGTTTTGAATACCTGCTAACATTGTTCGGGCTACTGCTTGGCCTCGCGCTGGCAGAGGGTCTGGGCGGACTAGCCAATGCACTTCATATGCGCCGCCGGACTCCGATCGGCTGGCCAACGGCCCTTCTAGGCCTGTTTATGTCGTGCGATATCGTCAGTTTCTGGATGAACGGCTGGGCACTGCGCGATGCCTTGCCGGTCAGTTGGCCAGTAATGTTCGGCGGGTTTGTGGTTACCGCAGTGGCCTATGTGTCGGCTTCCTTGATTTTTCCGAAAGATGCTGAAGATTGGGCCGATATCGATGCCCATTTCGAACGCAACCGCGCCACGGTTATCGGCTGTCTGCTTACGTGCAATCTAGCATTGCTCGTCACCATCATGGCTGTGGTGGGCATCGCTGAACCGTTTACAATGCGCCGGATTGTCATCATCTGGTCGGTCTACCCGATCGGTCTGATTGCGATGTTTGCCCCGCAACGCTCACTTGTTTTGGCAGCGCTGGGATACATGATTGCGATGTACCCGCTTTCGCTGGTCTGGCGTTAATCCACCGCCTTCAGCAGCCGCCGCTCCATCGGGGCGAGCACGTTCGCCAGATCGTGCCCGCGTTTGAGCACCTGGCCGTGTTCGCCGAACAGCGTCCACATACCTTGTTTCGAACGCAGCGCCGGGCGCTTTTCCACCCGTGCCTGAGGGCGTTCGGCGGTGCGGCGGAAGGCGGCGAAGGTCGCGGCGTTGCGGTCAAAATCCATCGCATAGTCGCGCCATTGCCCGGCGGCGACCATCCGGCCATACAGATCGAGGATGCGCTGCAATTCGGCGCGTTCGAACCCGACCTGATCGGCCGTGCGCACCGGAAACGCGACCACCTGCCCGGCGTTACCCGGCACTTGTCCGCCCGGCTTCAATCAGCGGTCCCGCTTTTGCGCGGCGGCTCTTGTGCCACCTGGGCTGACTGCTCGGCCAACAGCGCCTTCATCACCGTCACGTCGTCGCGCAAACTGGCGATCTCCGCCTCAAGCTTTTCCACGCAATCGCCGCGCGGTCGGCCTTGGTCGTCACAGGGTGGATCATCGCAAGGGGTGCCATAGGGGATGAATTCGCGCAGCCACTCCTCCGCCGGGACCAGCGTTGAACGCGCCTTCAACCCGATCATGGTCGCGCCCGCAGGCACATCCTCGGTAACGACCGCATTGGCGCCCACGCGCGCCCGTTCGCCCACCACAATCGGGCCGATGATCTGCGCGCCCGAGCCGATGATGACATTGTCGCGCAGCGTCGGGTGGCGCTTGCCGCCCTTGCCGTTGGTGGGGTTGCTACCGCCCAGCGTCACGCATTGGTAAATCGTAACATTGTCGCCGATCTCGGCGGTCTCCCCGATCACGGTGAAGCCGTGGTCGATGAAGAAATTCTTGCCGATCCGCGCGCCGGGGTGAATGTCGATCGCGGTCAGCAGCCGCGCAAAATGGTTCACGAACCGCGCGAGGAAATACATATTGGCGTCGAACAGCCAATGCGCGATGCGGTGAAAGCCTAGCGCCCACACCCCGGGGTAAAGCAGAATTTCCCAGCGCGAACGCGGCGCGGGATCGCGCGCGCGCACCGAGTCCAGATAGCTGATCAGCGGCTCAAACATTACACCTTAATTCCCACCAAACGCCGTGCGATGCAACTTGCATGCTAGAACAGACGCTGCTGTTCAGGCCCGTGCAGGGCGTCGAGCGCAGCGCGCCACACAGACATGGTGGCAGGTGACTGTCGTTCAAGCGAAATCCGGTCGATCGCAGCTACCAGCGCCTCGATCGCGGCAAAGCTGCGGGTGGTACGAGGGACGAGGTAATCGGCTGCGCCTTCGGGCAGGCTGAGCCCGCACTGCTCGGCATGGGCGAGGATCAGCTCGGCGGCAAAGGCATCGTCAGGCGCGCCAATCGCCAACTGCAACGAGCCGCCGATGCGCGAGGCAAGATCGGGCAGGCTGATGCGCCAGCCGCGCTCCGGATCGCCATTAGCGACAATCAGCAGCGCCCCGCCGTCACGCAGGCCACCCTGCTGGACTTGGTTCCAGCGGTGGAACAACGCGGTCTCGTCCAAGGCTTGCGCATCATCGATCACGTCAAGCCGCTCAGGCCCCGCCAACCCCTGCGCCCAGCGCGCCAGCAGCGTCTTGCCCGATCGCGCCGGGCCAGTCAGAACGGCCACGTTGAAGGGCCAGCGCGCAGGTTCCTGCAAGGCCTCGATCACCTGGCTATTGGCATTTCCGACCACGATCCGCCGCGCTCCCGCAGGCGCGCGCGTTGCCAGTGGCAGGGCAATCTGGGAAGGAGGCCCGCTCTCGCTCATGGCCGGGTGCCCGCCGCTGCGGCTCAGCGGCTGATGGCGAGTGCGTTCGCCCCGCGCCGCACCGCGAACCCGCGCGCTTCCAGAGCGGCGGCAAGGTCTTCGATCGACCCGGCAAAGCTCACGCTCATCACCGAGGTGCCGCCGATCGCGGTGCTGGTGACGCCCACGCCGCGCACCCCGCCGGTGCCTCGCACCGCGCCCAGAGCCCCGTCGAAGGCGCCCGCATCTGGGGTGGCGAATTGCACCGTGATCGCGCGCACTGCCACCTCGCCCGGTTCGACACCAGTGACCGGCACAGCCTCGATCCGCACGGCCGCCCCGCCCGCTGCCGCTGCCGCTGCTGCTGATGCGGCCGCCTTGCGCGCCTGCGCGGCGCGGCCGATTTCGATCAGCCGCTGGATCGCCGGATCGATCTGCCCCCCCGCCCCAAGCCGCAAGCTCGCGTCAGGGCGCAACTGGCCCGTGCCGAGCGCGGCGGTGAAGATGCCGTCCATCCGCTCGACCGCCTGCGCCAGCATTGCCGGGACTGCATCGGGTTCGTTTGCCTTCAGCGAGAAGCTTTCGAGCGGGCGGCTGTCGGGGCCATAACGCGCGGTGAAGGTGCCGATGACCGGTCCGCCCGGGAACTGGTGGTCGAGCCGCGCGAAGGCCAGAAGCACGTCGGTTGCGCCGTATTGGTCAAGGGTGCTGCGCCACCATGCGCGGCTGCGGCGGCCAGCCTGCCCGAAATTGACCAGCAGCGAATCGCCCCCTGACCCGCTGAGGCGCACATAGTCGATCTGGCTCTGGCCCGGATTGAACTCCGCCCAGGCGCGCTGCCACGGGTTGCGCTGTTCGAAGGTGATGTAGGCTCCGCCCGATTCTTGCACCGGTATCAGCAGTAGCGGGGCCGAGCGCGCCGCCTGCGCTGCGCCGCCGAGATAGCCGCCGGCGCGCTGGCGATCGAAGATCACGCCGAGCGTAGCGATGTAACGCCGGGGGCCCAAACGTTCGCGTTCGATCACGATCGCTGAGACCAGCCCGTCAAGCTGGCCGTCGGACAGTTTGGGGCCCTTGAGCTTCTCCCACGCCTTGCGCTGCGCTTCGCGCCAGCCGTTGGAGCGCGCGTCCTCAGCGCTCTTGCCCTGCGCATCGATGCTGATACCGCGCACTTCGATGTCGGCGCTCGCGGCAGTGGGCGCAATCCCGCGTTCGCCGGCTACCTGTGCAACCAGCGCATAGCCGCCGCCGAGCACCGCCAACGCCAGCGCAACCCCGCCCCATGCTCGCAGCAAAACGCCCCGGCGCGTGCGGGCGGTAGGGGCAGCGTCACGGCTGAAGAGGGAAAGCGGCGCGTTCATGGGGGAAATCGCGGGCCTTTTGCCCAATGGCGAGTGGAATTCCAAGCGCGAAAGGCTAAAGCGTCGCGCATGACATCGGGGAACAGCGATAACAGCGCGCCGGGTACCGCCGGCTACACCTATGCCGATGCGGGCGTTTCGATTGCGGCCGGCAATGCGCTGGTCAAGGCGATTGCCCCGCTCGCAAAGGCCACCGCGCGTCCCGGGGCGACCAGCGAACTGGGCGGTTTCGGCGGGTTCTTCGATCCAAAAGCAGCGGGATATACCGATCCGCTGCTGGTTGCCGCCAATGACGGGGTCGGCACCAAGCTGAAGCTTGCGATTGAGCATGACCGGCACGACACGGTCGGGATCGATCTGGTCGCGATGTGTGTCAACGATCTGATCGTGCAGGGCGCAGAACCTCTGTTCTTCCTCGATTACTTCGCCACCGGAAAGTTGGAAAACGGGGTCGCACAGCGCGTGATCGCCGGGATCGCCGAGGGCTGCAAGATCGCTGGCTGCGCGCTGATCGGCGGCGAGACGGCAGAGATGCCGGGGATGTATGGCATCGGCGATTATGACCTCGCAGGCTTCTGCGTAGGCGCGGTTGAGCGCGGCGAGCAGCTGACAGGCGAGCGGGCCGCGCCGGGCGATGTTCTTCTGGGCCTCGCGTCCTCGGGCGTTCATTCCAATGGCTATTCGCTGGTCCGCAGGTTAGCTGCGGACAAGGGATGGAAGTTCAATCGCCCAGCGCTGTTCGATCAAGAGCAATTGCTGATCGACACGCTGATCGCGCCGACGCGCATTTACGTTGCCAGCCTGTTGCCGCTGATTCGTGCAGGCCAAATCAATGCGCTTGCCCATATCACCGGCGGCGGGCTGCTCGAGAATATCCCGCGCATCCTGCCGGACGGTGCGCACGCCGATGTCGACGCCGATCTGTGGGCACAGCCGCGGCTGATGGCGTTTCTGCAAGCGCAGGGGCAGATCGAGCCGGAAGAAATGGCGCGCACCTTCAATTGCGGCATCGGCATGGTGCTCTGCGTAGCGGCGGACAAGGTCGCCGAAGTCACCTTGCGGCTCGAAGCGGCGGGTGAGACAGTCCTCACCGTGGGCCGGGTCGCGGCTGGCGAGAAAGGCTGCACCGTGCGCGGCAGTATCGAGACATGGTCGGCAAAGGGCGATTGGAGCGCGACGCATCTTGGCTGATAAGGCCCGCATCGCGATCCTCATCTCGGGCGAGGGGACCAATATGGCCGCGCTCATCTATGCCAGCCGGATTTCTCCCTGTCCTTACAAGGTGGTGCTGATTGCCAGCAATGATCCTGCCGCCCCCGGTCTCGCGCTCGCCGCTGCCGAGGGGATCGCGACCTTCGCGCGGTCGCACAAGGGGCTCACCCGCGAGGGGCATGATGCAGCGATGGAGGCGGCGGTGCTGGATGCGGGCGCCGACCACATCGTGCTGGCGGGCTACATGCGCATCTTGTCGGACGGGTTTGCCCGCCGCTGGGCCGGACGGATCCTCAATATCCACCCTTCGCTGCTGCCGCTCTACAAGGGGCTCGATACCCACGCCCGTGCGCTTACAGCGGGCGACGCAGAGGCAGGCGCGAGCGTTCACTTGGTCACGCCTGAGCTCGATGCGGGCGAGGTGCTGGCGCAGCTGCGGGTGCCGATCGCACCCCGTGACACCCCTGAAAGCCTCGCAGCGCGGGTCAAGCTGGCTGAACACCAGATCTATCCGCGCGCGTTAGCCAATTACGTCTCGCGATGGCGCAATCCGGCGTGGCTGCTGGCAAGGCTCCGCGAGCGTGCGCTGGCGCTGCCCGAAACCTGCGAACAGGAAAGCTTCGGCTCCGCCGGTTTCCGCGTCGGCGAAGGAAAATCGGGCAAATATTTCGCCTATTTCTCCGACCGTCCCCACGGGCACGAACGCATCGCGCTCCTCGTCAAGACTAGCGGAATGGACGAACTCCACGCGCTGGTCGAGGATCAGCCCGAGAGCTATTTCAAGCCTGCCTTCTACGGCGCAAGCGGCTGGGTCGGGATTGCGCTCGACCGGCCCGATCTCGACTGGGATGATGTCAGCGCCTGGCTCCAGCGCTCCTGGCGCAGCGCGGCGCCCAAGCGGCTGACGCGCCTCCTCGACATGGCCGAGGAATTCTGATGCGCCCGCCCCCGCGCGATCACCTGTTGGCACGCGGGCCGCTGGCGCAGCGGGCAAATGATTTTCTCGGGCGTGCTTGGGCCCAAGGCTGGCTCCCCCCGCCCCGACTCGAGCCTGAGGCACTGTGGGCGCTGGCGGCCAAGCCGCACGGCGTGCGGGCCGAGGCAGCCGAGCAAGGCGGGCGCAGCGCAGAGGACGTTGCCGATTTCCGCGAGCGGCTCTCCCGCCTATGCGAGGCCATCGCCGCCGAAGCCGATCTCAACCCGCTGGGGCAGGCGATGGCGTTCGGTCAATTGTCGCGGGTGGTAAAGAACCGCCTGGCGTTCGGTGCGCTTTGGCGGCTGCGGCCCGAACTGATCGCCACCCCGCTCGCCCCGCCGATCATCGTTGTGGGTCACATGCGCAGCGGCACCACCCGCGTCCACACGCTGATCGCCGCCGATCCGGCGCATTCGCATACGCGATATTGCGATGCCTATCACCCGGTGCCTGCGCCGCTCGGCATGAACCGGGTCAAGGCTGCGCTGGAGCTGGCGATGCTGGGCGCGCTCAATCCGTGGCTGCAGTCGATCCATCCGATGGCAGCGGGCGCGGTCGAGGAAGAGCTAGCGTGGATTTCCGCCGCGCTCCACCATTCGATCTACGAGAGCCAGTGGCATATCCCGGCCTATTCGGCGTGGAGCGAGGCGCGCGATGCCGCCCCGATTTACCGCGAGTTCCAGCGCATCCTGAGAACCGATGCGGCGCACCGCGGCCTCGCCGACCGTCCGCGGGTGTTGAAAGTCCCCGCCTTTGCCGAAGATCTTGCGACGCTGCTCGCCCTGTTCCCCAACGCGCGGCTGGTGATCGCCGAGCGCGAGCACGGTGCAGTGCTGCAGAGCGCGGTGTCGCTTGCGGCAAACCAGATGGCGCTGCAATCCGACGCCTGCGATCTCGCCGCGATCGAGGCGCGCTGGCGGCACAAGATCGGCCTGCGCGAGGCGCGCATGGCGCAGGCGCTGGCGGGCTGGCACGGGCCGGTCGCGCGGCTCGATTTCGATGAGCTCAATGCCGACTGGGAAAGCGTGATCACGCGCTGTTACGCCGACCTCGGCCTCACCCTGACATTCGCAGCGCTTGCAGCGATGCGCCAGGTCATGGCCGCGAGCGAAGGCGGGCACCACCGCGCCCATGCGGCGCAATTGGCGCGGTTTGCCAAGGTGGGGTAGGCCGTCAAAGAAAAAGGCCACCCCAGTTGGAGCGGCCCTTTCATTCGATCAGCGCGAGGGCCGATCAGCCGACGATTTCTTCCGGTGTGAAGAAGAACGCGATCTCGATCGCGGCGTTTTCTTCCGAGTCCGAGCCGTGGACGGTGTTCTCGCCGATCGAGAGCGACAGTTCCTTGCGGATCGTGCCGGGTTCGGCGTTTTCGGGGTTGGTTGCGCCCATGATATCGCGGTTGCGCTGCATCGCGCCTTCGCCTTCGAGCACCTGCACCACCACCGGGCCGGAGATCATGAAATCGACCAGCTCGCCGAAGAACGAGCGTTCGCGGTGCACGCCGTAGAAGCCTTCGGCCTGTTCGCGGGTCATGTGAATGCGCTTGGAAGCGACGACGCGCAGGCCGGCGTCTTCGAGCATCTTGGTGACCGCGCCGGTCAGGTTGCGGCGTGTGGCATCGGGCTTGATGATCGAGAAAGTGCGGGTAACCGCCATGAGTGTGCTCCTGTGAACGTCTTTTTATGGGGGATATTGGCCGCGCCCGTAGATGCTGCGCCGCAAAATGGCAAGCATTGCGGACAGGCCTGCCAATGGACGGCAGACCCGCTCAGACCGGCGACGTTTCGCAAGCGTGAGGCCCGGCTCAGCCCTGCTTGCTGCCGATGATCAACTGGCCGGTGGTCTTGCCGCCGTCGCCCGCGCTGGCGGTGACCGACAGGCTCGACCCGTCAGCCTCGCGCTCCGCGCCAATCATCACCGTGCCATTGGTGGTCATTTCGAGCTGGACCTCGAACCCGGCTGATTTGGCCTGATCGCGGTAATGCGCGATGACCTTGTCAGCCGGGGCATCGGCTTCGAACATCACCATCGTCCCCATCCCGTCCGGCTGGTTGACCACGGTGTTGGTGACCACCTTCGACCCGGGAAAAAGGCTGAAGCCTTGCGGCAGGCTGACCGGCACTTCGGTGCCAGAGCGCAAGGTGGCGGTGCCATCCTCACCCTTGATTGTCATGCTGGTCTCGCCGGTGTCCTTGTCGATGGTGTATTCGGCGTTCCCGCCATCATCGGTGGTGAATTCGCCCGAGGTTTCCGAACCACAGGCCGCCAGCATCATCGCTGCGCCGCTCGCCCAAACAAATGTCATCCCCCGCATGTGCCGCTCCCCCCAATCATATTGCGGGCTGTAACATCACCGATCGGCCCGCGCTGTGCAAGGGCTTAGGCCTGCTTGACCCAGCGCCCGTTTTCCTGCGCGAAATAGGCGCGGGTCACGTCCTCGCGGTCATCATGCGCGCGCCACGCCGCGCGCGCGGCAGGGGCGGAGTCCGGGGCGAACAGCAGGAACACGCGGGCAAAGCCTGCGCTGTCCCGGAACACCCCGTCGGCAAGGATCAGGTGGGTGGCCCCGTTGGCCGCAGTGCAATCGGCCGACAGCAGAATCGGCTGACGGGTCGCGTCCGGCGCGTCTGCCGCACCATTGGCGAGGAAGCTTTCGGGCCCGGCCTGCCACAATTCGCGGGCGATTGCTGCGCGGTGTTCAGGCTCGGCAGCGACTACGAGCAGCCGTTCGCCCTCCCCCAGCACCCGCTTTGCGATCAGCGCGGCGACCTTTTCAAGTGGGTCATTGGTAACCTGCCAGAAATCGAGCTTCATGGGAGTCCTTGTCGTCCTACCGCTTCGCTACTTGAGGACAAGAGATTTGCTCTCTCTGCGGCAGCGATCGGAACAGTACTTCACATTGTCCCAATCGCGCTCCCACTTCTTGCGCCACACGAAGGGTAGCCCGCAGGTGAGGCAGGTTTTGCTCGGCAGATCGGATTTCTTGCGCATTTTTGGCATTGTTAATGCCTCAATCGCCGGCGGGCGCGTCCGCGCCCTTGGCTATCCTCGCTCATGCGGCCTGAGGGCCGCATCGCTGCGGGCGCGCAGTCGCGCTTGTGGCCCTGCGGGCCGAATTGCGCTCCTCCGATCAACCTTCCGCCACATCCCGCACGAACTGATCGAGCAGGCGCACGCCGTATCCGGTGGCGCCTTTCTCCCAAGTATGACCCGGCTTTTGTGACCACACCATCCCGGCAATGTCGAGATGCGCCCAGGGCGTGCCGTTCTGGATGAACCGCAGCAGAAACTGCGCCGCCGTGATCGACCCGGCCTCGCGCGGACCGACATTCTTGATATCGGCGACGGGCGAATCGATCAGCTTGTCGTAATTGGCACCCAGCGGCATCCGCCACAGCTTGTCGCCAGACGTCTTGCCCGCCGCATCAAGCTGCGCCGCCAGCGTATCGTTATTGGCGAACATCCCGCCATATTCATTGCCGAGCGAGATGATCATCGCGCCAGTCAGCGTGGCCAGATCGACAATCCGCGCCGGATCATACTGCTCCTGCGCCCAGTGCAGCACATCGCACAACACCAGCCGCCCTTCGGCATCGGTGTTGAGCACCTCGACCGTCTGGCCGCTCATGGTGGTGACGATGTCGCCGGGGCGCTGCGCCTTGCCGTCAGGCATGTTCTCGACCAGGCCCACGACGCCGATCACGTTCGCTCGGGCCTTGCGGGTAACCAGCGCCAGCATCGCGCCCGCGACCGCGCCTGCCCCGCCCATGTCCCACTTCATGTCCTCCATCCCCGGCGGCGGCTTCAAGGAGATACCGCCGGTGTCGAAGGTGACGCCCTTGCCGACCAACACGGTTGGCTTGTCGCCCGCCGCGCCGCCGTTCCAGCGGATCGCGAGCAGCCGGGATTCGCGCTCCGAGCCCAAGCCGACGCCGATCAGCGCGCCCATGCCGAGCGCTTCCATTTCCGCATCACCCAGCACGGTGAGCTCTGCGTCGGTCCCGGCAAAGGCCTCCTCGCACGCAGCCACGAAGCTGGCGGGATAGATGATGTTGGCCGGTTCGGTGACAAGGCCGCGGGTGAATTCAACCCCCTTGGCCACGGCCGCCTCGCGCGCCCACGCAGCCTCGGTGCCTTCAGGCGCGCCGGTGACGTGGATGGTGGTGAGCGACGGGCGCTTGTCGGCGGAAAGCCGCGTGCGATACTTGTCGTGCCGCCAACCGCGCAGCCGAAGGCCTAGCAGCACCGCCGCCGCATCATCGGGCCCAAGCACCGCCTGCCCAAGATCGAGCACCATCGCAGTCTCGCCCGACGCGAGATACTTGGCCGTCAGCGCGGCACCGGCGCGTTCACAGTGATGGCGGCGCTCGGCCGAATCCGGTTCGCCCGCACCGGTCAGCGCGATCCGCTGCACAGCGCCGCCAAGGCTGGCAAACCCCTCGAACACCTGCCCGGCGCGCGCCATAAAACGCGAAGCGGCCGCACCTTCGACCAGCGCAGGATCGAGCCCTGTAAGCGCTGCGCCGTGATTTACGACCCGCGCGTGCAGGCGGACGTCAGCAGGCGGTGCGGTTGTGAAGTGGATCTGCATGGGTTCTCCGGGATGGTAGTGGGACCGGGGCATTGGGACCGGGGCATTGGGGCCGGGCGGATGGTCTAGCGCGGCCAAGAGGGCCGACACCTGCGACGAGCCGCGCGGAGGTGGGCGCAAACGCGATTGCGATTAGGCGCGAGCGGTGCAATAGGCAAGGCCATGTCGGGAGGCTTGTCCATCGGATCGCGCAGCGCCCTGTGCCAAGGCCTGCGCCCCCCGGCGCGGGCTGCCGTTTCGCGTTTGGTACTGGCAACCGCCCTATGCGCTGCCGCCTCTTTCGCCGCACCGCTGGCTGCGCAGGATGAGCCAGCCCAAGCTCCGGGCGAAATCGAAGTTACCGCGCCGCGCCAGCCGAGTAAAATCGATTTCGAGGCGCGCGAACTCAGCTTCGATAGCGAGACCGACACCGTCACCGCGCGCGGCAATGTGATCCTGCGTGCGGACGACCGCTCGGTCCGCGCCGACGAGGTGACGTGGGACCGCCGCTCGGGCCAGATCATCGCCACCGGCAATATCAGGCTGGTCGACGAAGCGGGCAACCAGTTGTTCACCGATCAGGTCGAGCTGACCGAGCAATTCGACACCGGTGCCATGTCCGAACTGCTGATTGCGCTGCGTGCCGGCGGCCGCCTTGCTGCACGCTCGGCGACGCGCGGCGCAGATGGGACCGCGATCCTGACCGACGCCGCCTACTCCGCCTGTCCGGTGACCGATGCCGAAGGCTGCGCCCAGAACCCGAGCTGGCGCATCACCGCCGATCGGGTGATCTATAATCAGAACGACAATACGATCGTTTTTTCGGGCGCGATGCTCGAATTGTTCGGCGCAAGGCTGCTGCCGCTGCCGGGCCTCGGCATTCGCACCGATGGCAAGGGCGCATCAGGCTTTCTGGTGCCTGACGTAAGAGTGACGCAGGTCAACGGGCTGGAGTTAAGCGGCGAATATTTCTGGCGCATGGGCGATAACCGCGATCTGACGCTGGGCGCCTATGTGTTCTCCAACGTTGCCCCGATGGTGAGCGCCCGCTGGCGCCACCTCACCGACAAAGGCGCCTACCAGATAACAGGCTACGGTACCTTCAGCGACCGCCTGACCGACTTCACCGGCGGGCAGAGCTTCCAGAGCGATCCGCGCGGCTCTATCGAAGGCAATGGCCGGTTCCAGTTCTCGCCCGACTGGAGCTTCACCAGCTCGGTTCGCCTCGCCACCGACCGTACCTTCCTGCGCCGCTACGATCTTAGCCGCGACGACCGGCTGCGCTCGACCGTCAATCTCGAACGCATCACTGATCGCTCCTACCTCTCGATCGCCGGATGGGCGACGCAGACGCTGCGGATCAATGCCGACCAGGGCCAGATCCCGCTGGCCTTGCCTGCGATCGATTATCGTCAGCGGCTGGCCAACCGCGTGCTCGGCGGCGAGCTGCAGTTCCAGGCCAACAGCCTCGCGCTGCTGCGCAATGACGGGCAGGACACCCAGCGCGCCTTTGCCGGCGCGCAGTGGGACTTGAAACGGCTGACCCGCATGGGCCAGCTCGTCACGCTGACCGCGCTGGTGCGCGGCGATGTTTACAATACCAACAATTCCGATGCGACCGCGACCGCTAGCTATCGCGGCACCGAAGGTTGGACCGCGCGCGGGATCGCGACCGCGGCGATCGACATCGAATGGCCGTTTGCAGGCGCGGCTTTCGGCGGCACGCAGGTGTTCAAGCCGCGTCTGCAATTTGTCGCCAGCCCGAAGATCCGCAACCTTGCTGTCCCCAACGAGGATGCACGCGCGATCGACCTTGAGGATTCCAACCTGTTCGCCCTGAACCGCTTCCCCGGTTACGACCGGGTAGAGGATGGCAGCCGCGTCACCTGGGGGGTGGACTGGGAATTGCAGCGCCCTGGTTGGCGGGTCAAAACGACCATCGGCCAGTCGTTTCGGCTCGAAGCGCCCGATCCCGGCCTGTTTCCCGAAGGCACCGGCTTGTCTGAACGCGTCTCGGACTTCGTCGGCCGCACTGAGATACGGTTTCGCAATCTCATCAACTTGACCCACCGCTTCCGGCTCGACAAGGACGATTTGACGATCCGCCGCAACGAGATCGACGCCGCCATCGGCTCGCGCCGGACTTATCTCGAAGTTGGCTACCTGCGGCTTGATCGTAACATCCAGACGGTCGAGGATCTGAACGACCGCGAGGAATTGCGCGTTGCCGCCCGCATCGCAATCGGGCGCAAGTGGTCGGTGTTCGGCTCGGGGGTGTTCAACCTCACCAATGCCGATGAGGACCCGATATTCCAGCCTGACGGGTTCGAACCGATCCGCACCCGGTTCGGGGTGGCCTATCAGGATGATTGCCTTGAGTTCGGCGCGACCTGGCGGCGCGACTTCATCGATGCCGGCGACGCACGGCGCGGCAATGCGTTCCAGTTGTTCTTTGCACTGCGGAATCTCGGTTTCCGGTAACCCACGCCTATGCTCACTGTGAATTGGCAGCGCGATGAAATCGGGCTAAAGGGCACCTCAAGTGGGAAGCGCGGGCCGCGCTGCTAGGATCGGGCAAGGCTCAGCTTCCATTCAGCCGGGGCGGGGCATCGGCAACCCACCGGCGTGATGGGTCGCGCAGGATTTTAGGCCATAAGGCGGGCCATAAGGCGGGAATGAACGAGTGAGTGTGAAGCTGTTTTCCAAGAGCCTTTTTGTCAGAACCGGAACCGCGCTGGCGGCCGCCGGGATAATCGGACTGCTGGCGGTGCCCAGCATCGCTCCGGCGCAGACCGTAGCGGTGCCCACCGCTGACAACCCCTTCGGCCTGCCCGAGGACATCACCTTGTTCGGCAAGACCGATCCCGACCGCCGCAGCGCAACTGCGATCGTCAACGGCTATGTCATCACCGGTACCGATATTGACCGGCGGGTGGCGCTGGTCACAGCTGCTTCCGAAGCGCCGATCGCGGACGAGGAAATGCTGCGGCTCCGGGTGCAGGTGCTGCGCAATCTGATCGACGAGACGCTCAAGATTCAGGCCGCCGACGCCGCTGAACTGGCGGTCAAGCGCGAAGATGTCGAAAAGACATACCTGCAGCTCGCCGGACAGAACTTTGGCGGCGAAACCAAAAAGATGGATGATTATCTGGCCTCGATCGGATCCTCGTCGGCTTCATTGAAGCGCCAGATCGAAGGCGAAGTGGCATGGGAGAACCTCATGCGCCGCAACATCATACCGTTCGTCAATGTGTCGGCCGAAGAGGTCAACGACGTGCTCGCGCGGATGAACGAAGCCAAGGGCACCGACGAATACCGGCTGGGCGAGATCTTCATCTCGGCCACCACCGAAAACCGCGCGGCGGTGCTGGCGAACGCGCAGGCGATCGTGCAGCAATTGCAGCAGGGCGGCAGCTTCGTCGCCTATGCCCGCCAATATTCCGAAGCGACCACGGCGGTCGTCGGCGGTGATCTGGGCTGGGTGCGGCTCGGACAATTGCCCCCGCCGCTGGCAGCAGCGGCGCGCACGATGAACGCGGGGCAATTGCAGGGGCCAATCGAGATCCCCGGCGGTTTCTCGATCCTCTATCTGATCAACAAACGTCAGGTGCTGATGGCCGATCCCAATGAGGCGGTGCTCAGCCTCAAACAGATTTTGATCAAATTCGAAGCCGGGGTGACCCAGGCCGCAGCCGACCAACGGGTCAATGAATTCGGCAAGTACGTCGAAGGTCTGCGCGGTTGCGGCGATGTCGAGGAAGGCGCGGCGAAGATCGGCGCGGCCGTCGTTGCCAATGATCAGTTCAAGGCCGCAAGCCTGCCCGAACAGTTGCGCGCGGTCATTCTAAACCTCCAGATCGGGCAGGCGACCCCACCGTTCGGTAACCTGCAGGAAGGGGTGCAGGTAATCATGATGTGCGGTCGTGACGATCCCAAGGACGCCGGCGCGCCAACCTTTGCTGCGGTAATGAACCAGATCGAGGAAGAGCGCGTCAACAAGCGCGCTCAGCGCTATCTGCGCGATCTGCGCAACGACGCCTACATCGAATACAATTGACCGGCGCCGGTGATTGGCGCGGGCGCACCTCTTGCCATAACGCTCGGCGATCCGGCCGGGATCGGGCCTGAGGTTATCCTCGGTGCCTGGGCCCGGCTGAGGGCGATGCGCAAGGCACCGCCCGCCTTTGTCGTCGGCGGGCCGGAACTGCTGCGCGGGCTGGCTGAACGGCTCGGGATCGATTGCCCGATTGTGCCGATTGCGGACCCGGCTGAGGCGATGTTTGCGTGCGGTGCAGGTTTGCCGGTTATGGCCGGTCTTGATGGCGCCTTGACCCCCGGCAGACCCTCGCCAGAGGGCGCTGGCCTTGCTTTGGCGTCGCTCCAATGGGGAGCGCGATTCGCTCTTTCCGAGTTGGCTGCCGCGCTGGTGACTGCGCCCGTGGCCAAGGGCGCGCTTGCAGCCATCGGCTGGGATTACCCCGGACAGACAGAATTCCTCGCCGACACCTGCGGGCGCCCTTATCGTGATGCGGTGATGATGCTGGCCGGGCCGAGTTTGCGCACCGTACCGCTCACCGTCCATGTCGCGCTGGCAGAGGTGCCGGGGTTGCTCTCTGCCGAGCTGATTACCCACAAGGCACGCATTGTAGCGGCCGGATTACGGCGCGATTTTGGGGTGTTAGCGCCCAAGCTTGCGATCTCCGCGCTCAATCCGCACGCGGGCGAAGGCGGGCAGTTCGGCGATGAGGAAGCGCGCATCATCGCGCCCGCCATCGCGGCTTTGCAGGCCGAGGGGATCGCCGCCTTCGGCCCCGTCCCCGGCGACGCTTTGTTCACCCCCCGCGCGCGGGCGACCTATGACGCGGCCTTGTGCATGTATCACGATCAAGCGCTTATCCCTCTGAAAGCATTGGAGGTTGATGAAGGCGTAAACGTTACGCTCGGCCTGCCGATCATCCGCACCTCGCCCGATCACGGCACCGCTTTCGACATCGCGGGCAAAGGTCTGGCCGATCCCGGTGCGATGGCGGCGGCGATTGTTATGGCCGCGGACATGGCGAGGGCGCGGGCCAGTGCAGGTGCCTGACCTCCCCCCGATCCGTGAGGTCATAAAGCGACACGGCCTTGCAGCATCCAAGGCGCTGGGGCAGAATTTCTTGCTGGATGAACAGTTACTCAGCCGCATCTCTGCCTTGCCCGGCGATCTGGCCGGGGCGCAGGTGCTCGAGGTCGGCCCTGGCCCTGGCGGCCTGACCCGCGCATTGCTTAGGGCGGGAGCCAGTGTCACCGCGATCGAAATGGACCGCCGTTGCCTGCCCGCTTTGGCAGAATTGAGTGAGAGCTTTCCCGGACAACTCGTTGTCATGGAAAGCGATGCGTTGAAAATCGATCACGGCGCATTGATGGGCGGGCAGCCGTTCCACGTGCTGTCAAACCTGCCCTATAACGTCGGCACCGCGCTGTTCGTGCGCTGGCTTTCAGGAGAAGCTTGGCCACCGCAGTGGCGATCGCTGACCTTAATGTTCCAGCGCGAAGTGGCCGAGCGGATCGTGGCGGCGGCGGGGGACGACGCCTATGGCCGCCTTGCAGTGCTAGCCCAATGGCGCGCCGAGGCGCGGCTGGCGATGAAAGTCCACCGCAGCGCCTTCACCCCTGCCCCCAAGGTAATGAGCGCGGTGGTCCACGTGACGCCGGCCGCCATGCCCGAGGGCGTCTCGGCCCGGATGCTCGAGCGCCTCACCGAAGCCGCCTTCGGCCAACGCCGCAAGATGCTGCGCCAGAGTTTGAAAGGCGTGCCCGGCGCGCTGGATGCGCTGGCGAGCCTCGGTATCGACGAGACGCGGCGCGCGGAGACGGTCAGCGTGACGGAGTTCGTTGAATTGGCTAAGGTATTGACGGTCAAGCAATAGCAGGGCACCGTTTAACCTCACGAATGCGGTATCTGGGGGCCAAGATGAAAATTGCCAAAAGGACTCATGATAGGCTCACTGCCGGACTCAAGAAATATCAGCGCATTGTCCGCCAAATTGCCCAAAGGGATGTGTCTGAAGCTGATACCGTAACGGTCATCAAGGACATGTTGTGTGAGATATTTGGCTACGACAAATATGAAGAGCTGACCAGCGAACAGCAAATTCGTGGCACTTTTTGCGACCTTGCAATCCGTGTCGAAGGCAAGGTCCATTATCTCGCAGAGGTCAAATCCGCTGGCACCAACCTGTCCGAAAACCACCTTCGGCAAGCTGTGAATTATGGCGCGCACGAAGGGATTGAGTGGATCATTCTTACCAACTCAGTGGAATGGAGAATTTTCCGGATCAAGTTTGGCCAGCC
>JBBQWH010000034.1:0-24252 GCA_038210785.1 Sphingomonadales bacterium
GTCCGGTCAGAAATGATCGTCCTGCGCACTCCATTCGCTGAAAAGTGTGGGGGAGAATGTGGGGGTAGATTTAGGGCCTGTTTAAAAATCGAATAATTACAGCATTAAAGATGTCATGTTCGATACAAGCCCTGCCACCAACCCCTTATCCGCAAGCATCCACAAAACCCGTAAGAAATCTCCGATTCCCTGGGGTATTTTGCCCTTATCGGTCTGCCAATGACCGCTCCCGATTGCTTGCAGCCGGAACCTTGTGTGGGGACGGTGTGGGGACAGACGGTTCCGTCCCTACATTTTGGATTTGTCTGGTGGCCTCTGAGAGTGTGGGGGACGAAAATGGGCAATCTCACGGCAATGGCGGTCCGGGCCGCGCTCGCGAATCCAGGCGCCTATCAGGACGGCGACGGGCTTTTCCTGAAAGTGAAGAAGTCTTGCGGGGCTTCGTGGATGGTGCGAGTCCAGCGCGATGGCAAAGGTCAGGACTTAGGATTGGGGAGCGCGAAGCTGGTGACGCTGGCCGAAGCCTGCCAGAAAGCTCAGGAAGTTTGCAAGGCGACGAGGGTAGAGCGGCGCTCCATTCTGGCAGAGCGTGACGACGAGGCTGCCGCGAAGGTCACTTTCCATCAGGCCGGCTGCCAATACCACACAGAGAATGAGGCGGGGTGGAAGAGCACAGTCTATGCGCGCCAGTGGCTCGCTACTCTGGAAAACTACGCCTTCAAGAAGCTGGACGACATGCCGACCGGCAGCATCACCAGCGCCGATATCATCAGCGTGTTGACGCCGATCTGGCAGGAAACTCCCGACACCGCCCGTCAGGTCCGCAACCGGATATGTAATCACGAGCGCAAACAAGGCCCAGATGGTGCTGGCTTGGTGATTCGGCTTGTAAAGTCATGCCTCGGCCGATCGACGCCCATCACCGTTGCCAACCTGCGCCGCCTGATCCAGAAATCGCGGCGCCAGGAGTCTATTGGGACATGCGTCGGACACTTGCATGCCGCCGTACTTCGCCGTGAATTTGTAGAAGGTCGCAACCGAGACCCCCTCCTTGGGGCGGGCCTCGGCTGTCTTCGCGCCAGCCTCTTGTTCCTTCAGCATCCCAATGATCTGCTCTACCGTGAACCGTGATCGCTTCATATGTCCGCCTTTTCGAGGGGCGGACTTAAGCTATTCCTGGAGGAGTTTCAGGGGATGGTGTCACTAGCGAACGACTAATCTCATGGGAGAATGCGTATCGACGTCAACTCCCGAACGTAGATGCCCGTGGAGGCATTTCGGTGCGGGCCGGATTGATTGACGATCGGCGACATAATTTGTTGATTAATTTTCCAAACTGGCCAAAATTGCTGCGACTTCTGGATCAGTTAAATCACTGATTGCTGTCGCATTCCCCTGATCTGCTGCTTTTTTGAAAAATCGCACAGCTGCGATCCGATCTTGTGCAACGCCTTCACCAGCCCATAACAATTTGCCATACAGCAGTTCCCCAACTGCGGCCCCGCTTTCGGCCGACATGCGTGCCCATCGTGCGGCTTCAGTAAGATCTTTTTCGATGCCAACATCGCCATGGTAATAGGTCAGGCCCATTTCATGCTGAGCCTCACCCGAGCCCGCCTCTGCAGCTTGCCGAAAAAGGCGGGTTCCTTCGACTTTGTTGGCGGGAAGGCTAACCCCATGATAAGTCAGCATGGCGAGCAAGAATATCCCGTTCTCATCACCGGTTTGGGCGGATAGACGAGCAAATCGCAAGCTTTCTGGAAGGTCTTTTGCGAGACCTTCTTCTCCATTGGTTTTTGCTTGACCCAATCGCCACATCGCGCGGCCGTTGCCTGCCTGAGCGGCCCGACTAATCAGCGCCCAACCTTCCGCCCGGCTCCCGCCTGCGGCGGCTTCTCCGAAAACCATCAAAGTGCCGAGGTTGTCCATTGATTGAGGATTACCCTGCTCAATACCCATGCGCATATATTTTACGGCTTTGGCCATATCCGGCGCCACGCCGCCAACACCATAATAGTAAACTGAACTACCAAGCGCCTCTTGAGCCACTGCGTTGCCTGCTTGTGCCGCTTGCTCCAAATATTGGACAGCCCGCGGCATGTTGGCATTATCTCCGGTCTCAAATACTGTCGCCATATAGCGAACGCCTAGCATCGATTTGGCGTCGATATTGCCCGCCTGGGCTGCCGTTTCGGCATAGCGTAGGCCACTCGCCATATCGACTGGACCGCCTTTGCCATAAACCAAGTATTGTCCTGCGGAAGCCGACGCTTCGACATGGCCTTGGTCTGCTGCGGCCACAAACAAACGACGCGCCGCTATGTCATCCGCCGACACGCCATAGCCTGACGCATACATCGTTCCCAATTGATATTGCGATTGCACGTTACCGGCCGCCGCTTCACGACTTAGCCGCTGGGCTGTTTGGGCCAGGTTTTGAGTGTCTGCGGCAGCAAGAGCCGAAAGGGCGGCGGCAACACCGCCCCCGCCGCTGACGTTGATGGTAATTTTGCCTGTTGCAGGATCATAACCTTCTTCAGCAGGACCGCTGCCATAGGCACTATCATTGGCCCTCCCACCGGGGAGTGAGGATGAACCGCCACTTGTGCCACTTTCAAAGTTCGAGCTTGCCATGTTCGAGCTTGGTTCGCCATTTGACGCTCGTGACCTCGACCGCTCCAAGTTTTGTTGGAACGCCGCGTCGGCATTGCGCCGATCATTCGCGGCTGCAGTATCGCGTAGGCGTTGCATTTGCGCTTGGCGACGGGCTTCGTCAGCAGGGTCAGCGAGGACGACTGCTGCAGCACATAAGAAAACGGTAGCTAAAAGCAATGATTTGAATGACATTGCGTTGGGTCCTATTTCGATACTATTGGGGATCAAATTCTGTTTGAAGTGTGGTCATAGGGTATTTCCCCATTGCCGCGCCCTTCAATAGGGCTCGCTTCTTGGCCTCCGCCGCAGCCTCGGTCGGTTCTACAATGCAAAATGTTTCGAGTTCTGGAAGGGGCGTGCCGGGGGGATCATAGGCAGTCAGTCCGGCATATCCCCGCTCGCGAAGCGTTTGCGCATAGGCGAGGGCGAGTTCATTAGAGCGAGAACTTTCCGCCATGATAACTGGGGCAACAAACAGTTTGTTCGCGGAGCGCATATAAGCGTGACAGGACAAATAGCTCATGGCGCCGGCGATTTTGATTAATGCAGGGCCCCCATCAAGAGCCGTTTGGACAACCGGGCGACCTTGGGCCGGACGTTTTGCGATACCGTCCACGTCCACGCGGCCGACTTCGACACAATCGCCGCCTTCGCCACTGATACACCGCGTGATCAGAAAGCCTGCTTCCTGACTGGGGGCCGCCGTCGCGGCAGTGCCAGACCAAAGAGCTCCGGAAATCAGACTATAGCTAATCGCATTCAAGCTGAGCCTGAAGTAGCGTGGAAATTTTTGTAATGGCATGAAAATAAAACCTTTGATCTTTGAAAAAACCGAGTTGTGTAGGATGGCAAGAGTACAATCCCGTGAAGATCTCTATCCCCCCATGACTCCTAGACCATTTGCATCATCACTTGAGCGCGGCAAGCTGCGCGACGAATAGGTCATTGGCTCGCATACCAGCAGAAATGGCACCATCGCGAAACCCTATAGTATCGGCGGTGAAGGTGAACTGCTTGCGGTTGGTTGTGCCCACGCCCCCCAGGAAGCCGATGACATTGCCCAGCGCCTGGTCGATTTTCTGACCGCGCGTGGTGCTGTCAGCAAGCTCGCCGAAATCGCCCTCGACCGCAATTGGCTGGGCCAGCGTCATCGTGCCTTGGCCGGTCAGTCCCTGAAGCGTGACGCTGGAGAGTGCGCCGACGATGGCAAGCTGTGCCTTGAGCTTGATCGACGATGACATGGCGAAGGCGCCGCCGTAATGCTTGGTACCGGCGAAATCGACGACATAGCGCACGTTCATAACCGGCTGCTTGGCTTTCTGAACAAAGGCACCGCGTGCCATCAACGGGCCCATGTTGCCAAATCCGGCAAAGGTTCCACCGGTGATCTCGCCCGATGAAATGGCCATTGGCCCGAAGGCGGTGGGGGCGTAATAGACGGCCTTGGCTTTTGAATCCTTGCCGAAAATTACCGTGGCCTCCGCACCAGAGGGAACATATTTCTGCTTTGCCACGCCCGGATCGGCCATCAGCGCCGAACGGTCAGCGATGCGATACCCTGCGGCGGTCATCTTGGCGGCGAAGTCGGCATAGGCGGCATCGGTGATGGCCTGATATTCAGCGTTGCTCACTCCGGCCAGCAGTGCCTTGGATTCTGAACTTCCGCCAAATTGGCGGCGCATCCCGGCAAAAGCCTTGTCCTTTTTCTCCACCACAAACGCAACGTTGAAGCTGCCGATGACGATGTCCTGCGTGCCCTTGAACGTTTTGGCACTCACGACCTTAACAGGCTTGCTGTCCTTGGCGCCGATCTCGCTGATCGGGCTCAATGCAACGCCTACAGTTACTACCAATGCGACCGTGAATTTAAGCCAGGTACTCATGGTGTTGTATTGCTCCAAACCGCTCTGGTCACCTGCGGGAATACGCTGAGATCCAGGTCGATGGCGGTTTGCTAAGCGCGCAAAAGGTCCGAACACAGCCCCATTTGGGGGTATGCGGTTGATGAAATTGCAGTTAACCTTTGGATCAATGTCATGGTCTCTCGATTTTCTGTCGTCCTTAAAGCGAGCCGAACGTTCATCTGAGATGCTGATGCCGTTCGTCGACGATCCCGATGGTTTCGGCGCGGCTATCGACGAACATCCCAGCGTGTTGGCAGATATCATCGCGCGCGGCGGGCAAACCGCGATGGCGACAGTGGCAGACTTTCACACCGACGCCTTCGCCTGCGCAGGCGCCATGCCCGACGGTACCGTGGTGGTCGCCGATCAGCGATTTGCCGACTGGCTTCGCAATCCGGACAATTTGGGGCCGATCATCGGCAAGCTGGCAACTTGTCCGCAAGTCACCACGATCACCTATGACAACTGCGGACGGCCTGTGGCGGTGGCTGCGGCAACGGCGGTGAAGGGCAAACTCTGGCCAATCTCCCCTGTGGTCCAGGAAGCCATTGACCGCGGTCGCGCCACGCATGTCGTGCTGGCATTGAGCCCTGGAAGCGACTGCTGGCAGGCAGCAGCGCGCGCCTGCGGCTTGTCTCCATCCGAACTTAAGTTGTTGCAGCGGATGTCGGTCGAGGGCGATCTGCGGACATCCTGCGCGGCGATCGGCATCGCGTATGAAACCGGGCGCAAGCTGGTAGGCTCGCTGTTGCGCAAGACGGGCTCTGCGCGCCAGGCCGATCTGATCCGCTTCGCACTGACTGTCGCAGCGGGAGCCATCACGCCGCCGCGTTTTGCGGATGCGACCTTTGCGGACCTTTTCGGCCTGCGATTGCGGCAGGCTGAATTGGCAAGAGCCATAGCGACCGGGTCGGTGCGCAAAGCTGCCGCCGACCGAGTTGGAGTTTCCGGAGCACGCGCCAAGGCCGATCTGAAGGCGTGCTTTGCTGCATGCGGCGTCACCAGCGTGGTCGATCTTTCGAGGATTATGGCGGAGGTCGATGCCTTGTCTGCGCTCGCTGAGGCCTGCGATGTTACCTTCCAGGTTGCCAGCAAAGCGTCTTGCGATCCGTTGCGCCTGATTCCACGCGCAACCGGCGGCGGCAGAATTGCCGTTTCGGATCATGGCCCATCGGGCGGAAGGCCAGTGCTGATATTCCACACGACGACAGGTGGCCGTGCGCAATCGCCAAAAATGTTGGCGGCACTGCGTCAATCCGGGTTCCGGGCCATTGTCATCGAGCGGCCAGGTTATGGCCTCACAGACTTTGTCGACGGCGATATCTGGCATGCCGCGGCGCGCGATGTCGAGCATGTCCTGAACAGCCTCAAGATCGATCACGCCGCTATACTTGCACGCGGGGGCGCGCAGCCTGCAGTCTTCACGGCCGCTGCATTGGGCCAGCGCATTGCAGGGGGCGTTCTGCTTGGTCCCGACCCTCCGGTGGCATTGGACAGTGCTCGCTCAGGCATGATGGGCCGGGCCAAGGGTTGGGTATATGATACACCTGCCATGTTGGCTCCGCTTGCCGCCATACTTTCACGCCGGACGAGCGCTGAGCAGATCGCGCGCCTCATGCGGGCCAGCGTACGCGGCAGCGCCATCGATGAAGCGATCTGTGACGATCCTGCGGAAATGGATGCGCTGGTGCGTGGCGGGCGGCAATCGGCGTTTGGCATGTACGGCTTTGTCGCCGAACACGCTGCGCTCGGATCGCGGCGCCCGCTGCCCGAGATCGGGAATGGCAGCCGCTGGTCTGTGCTGTTCGGGGCGCAAGACCCCCTGTTTTGCGCGGCAGATGGTCAGCACTATTGGCGATCACAGATCGAGGGCTGCATGTTTGAAGAAGTCGCCGGAGCCGGTCGGTTTTTGCATGCATCGCACGCTTCCGAGGTCTGCGCCGCGCTGGAGCGAAGCTTTGCGGTTGGGTAGCAGCAAGGAACTGTATGGTCGGTGACCGGGATGATAGGCAGACGATTTGGACGCCTCGCGATGAGATGGCCTGAGGGAGCGCCGTTAATCGTCCACTTACGAGCATGCCATCGGCGGCTTCTATCAAGACCGAACATTTTTTGTAGCCGTTATCAACGACGCATTGTGGTCGATGGCCGACGAGCATTGGCCGGGCGAGGCTGGAGGGGGTCTAGCCAGGGTCTAGCCGGATCAAGCAAAGTTGGAATTGGCCGCCGCCCGCGCCGATCAAGCTGCGCGGGCAGCGGTGCCTTTTTCTAGGCCCGTTAGGCAGCCAGAACTTCTACCACCTCTTCAGCAAATGCGAGACCAGGCACATAGCGCGCATTCACCTTACCGCCCTTGAGCGTAAACAGGTGCATCCAGCCATTATCGAACAGCGCGCGCACGCCCGGGTGCTTTTCGAGCACCTTGAGGATTTCGGCGCGCGGGGCTTCGATCATTACCGATAGGCGCAAGGGCTCGTGCACCAGCACCTTGCCGTCATGCACCGCCTGCCACGGCAGGCCCGCGCGCAGGCGGCCGCCATTGCCCTCGATCACCCCGATCCCGCCGACCACGTTGTGGATCAGCTTGTTGCCGCCGCCGAACATCTCCGGCGCGACGCTGGAGCCGTAATATTGCAGGCTGATCCAGCTCGCCACCACCCCCGGCGCGGTGATAATCAGTTCGAGCGTGCCGACGCCTGCGTCCGCCTGCCAGTCGTAGGAATGCAAAAACGCCCGCCCTCCAAGGTCGCGGCCCGCAGTAGCCTCGCGCGGGCCGGCGATGAAGGCCGCGCAGCCGGCCAGGCCCCATTCGGGGCGAATCTCCGCCCAGTTGAGCGCGCGGCTTGCAATCGTATCCGCGCGCGCGCCGGGCAGCCGCACCGAGCGCTCGGCGCGGGCGAGTTTGGCCGCCTGCGCTAGCCAACCGCGCACCCGTGCCAGATCGCCGCTGCGTGCCGCCGGCAGCCCGTCGTCGTAGATCGTGATCGCATCGGTGGTGGTATCGTGGAGCCCTGCGACGAACAGTGTGCCCTCGGGCACCATAACCCCGCGCTCCGCCAGCCCGGCACGGGTTTCGGGATCGTTGAGCAGGATCGCCAGCAGCCGGGCGGAAACCTCGCCAGTGTAACCGCCGCAAGCGCCGCAGTGATAGGCGCTTTCGTGCGGGTTGTTGGTGACATTCCCGCCGTGACCGAGCAGCAGCACGACCTCGCCGTGCCCCTGCGTCAGGCTCATCGCTTTCAGCACCGCAGCGCCGGTATCGGCCTTGGCCTGCGCGCTCATGCCGCCGATCACTTCAGGCGCGGGCTCCGCCTTGGCCGCGCTGCCGAGGCCCAGCGCCGACTTCACCAGCTTGACGGCATAGACCGGTCCCATCGCCTCGACAAAGGCGAAGGAGGAGACTGCCGCCTGCCGGAACCGGCCCCACGCGCGCTTCGAGCGGGCGGTGATGCGGTCGGCCTGATCGCTCGCCGGATCGCCAGCGCTGGTGGTGGTGAGCGCGGCATTAAGCAGCACGGGCAGGCGCGCCTCAAGAATGTCCGAGCCATGCGCATAATGCGCCAGCGGCAGGCCGAAGAACCCGGCAAACCCGATGGTTGTGATTGAGGTATCGACAGATTCGAGCGCCCGGCGGAAGACTTCCGAGCGCACATCGATGCAGAACGCGGTTTGCAGGAAGGGGCGCTCGCTGGCGGGCGCGGCGGCCCCGGATGGCTTGGCTAGTTCGGCGGCGAGGCGGCGCTGGTGGCCGCGATCAGCCGCGTCCTGCAAGATCGCCAAGGCGACCTCCGCGGCGCTTGGCGTGACCGGTGCCGCATGGGCGGCGACCGTCGCGGCCCAGCGTTCGGCAATCTGCGGGGTCTGCGCCAGCAGCGCCTCGTCCCAGATCAGGCGGATCGCCAGCAGATCGATCAGTGCGGCGTCGGTCTCGCCCACCAGTTCAGCCTGCCACAATAGCCAGCGCGCATGCTGCGCCCAGCCGCCGAGGCTCATGGTGAGCCGGTGGAAGGCGGTTGGCGCGGCGGCATCGGCAATACCTAGCGCCTCGGCTGCCGAAAGGATCGCGCGTTCGGCCGTGTCGGGGGCGCTGGCGACATGGGCGCAGAACCCGGCGAGGCCAGCGATTTCGGGGGTGAGGTCATGCATCGCCCAGGCGCGCCAGGCGGCGAAGGCCGTGCTCCCCGGCGCGGGCGACCACAGCGCCTGTCCGCGGTCGAACTGCCCGGCAGCCCACAGCCCGATGCACTTGTCGATCAGTGCGGGCCAATCGATCCCGGTTGCCTCGGCGGCGAGATCGGCCACAGTCGGCAACGCGCGCGGGGCGGGGCCATCGCCGAGCCCCTCGGCGAGATTGAGCAAGCTGGCGCCGTCGGCCGGTTTGAGCGGCGAGGGCGCGGCGGCAAGCGCGCCCGCCAGATCATCGTCGCTGATCCGGCCATCGGCGATGGCGGCGGCATAGTCCGATCCCCTGCGCGTCACGCGTACCCCTGCGACCCGGGCGAGCCGCGCGGCGGCGGTAGCAAGATCCTCGCCGGTCTGGCCGAGGAAGGGGTTGACCGCGACCGTCGCATCGAGCGGGAAGGCGGGCGGAATGGCGCGGGCTGCGGCTTCGGCGGCCTGGGTCAACGCCGTGAAGCGGGCCGGCGTGATCGCTGCGTGGTTCATCAGCATGGCAGTACTCCGTAAGTGAGCGGGCGGATCAGCGCTTGGGAGCGGTGCGGAAGCCGCCGATTGCGCGGTCGAGCAGGGCGTTGAGGTAAAGGCCGTTGGCGAGGTGGACGCGCAATCCGGCGGTAGCGGGATGATGCGCCCACAGCGGGAACAGCGCCTGCGCAAAGGCGACGAGGCCGAAGCTTGCGACCGCGACCACGATCATCGCCCATTCGAGCGAGTCCGGCAGCGGCGCCGCGGGCAGGATCGGGCCCCAGATTTTCTCGGCGAGGGCCTGGAAGCTGAAGTAACCGATCGCGGCAGCAAGCGCGGCGGCAACAGTGCGCTTGGTCAGCTGCGCAGGGGCGCGGTCAGCCAGACCCTGCGCGACGAGGTATGCTACCCCGAAGATCAGGATCGCACCCAGCGCCAGCGCTTGCGGCGATTTGGCGCCGAGCAGCGCGGTGAAGGTGCCTGCGATGACCGCGAAGATCGCCAGCGCCAGCGCGAAGCTCTTGAGCACAGCGCCGACGCTTGGCGCAGCAACCGGGCCGGGGCGGCGGATACTGGCGACGTCGGCCACCGCGCCGCCCGACGACAGGAAGGCGTGCGCCTTGTAAAGCGAGTGCGCGATGATGTGCAGCAGCGCCAGCGTCCACAGCCCTAGCCCGCACTGCAGCAGCATGAAGCCCATCTGCGAGATCGTCGACCAGGCCAGCGCGGTCTTGATCGCGCTCTGGGTGAGCATGACAGCAGCGCCGAACAGCGCGGTGAACCCGCCGATCACTACCAGCGCAGCCATCGCTCCGGTGCTCGCCTGCACCAGCGGCGCGGCGGTGATCAGCAGCACGCCGCCCGAATTGATGATCCCGGCATGGAGCAGGGCGGAGACCGGGGTGGGGGCCTCCATCACCTCGGTCAGCCAGCCGTGCAGCGGAAAGGCAGCGGTCTTGAGCGCAGCGGCGACCACAATCGCGGCGACCCCGAGCGTTCCGATAAGGCCGAGCTCGGTAGTCTGCGCCGCAGCGCCGAGCGCGGTCACATCGAGCGTGTCGAAGCGGGCGAACAGCAGGCCGGCCGCGAGCGCCAGCATCGCATCGCCCGTGTGCCACACCAGCGCAAATTTGGTCGCGGCGCGCTGCGCCTCGGGCCGGTCAGGGTAGAACAACAACAGCTGCCTGAGCGCGAGGCCGACGGCGATGGCAGCGAGGATCAAGGTCGGCAGCGTGCCAGCCTGCACAAACACCAGCACCGCAGCGAGCGCGCTTAGCATGAGGCCGTGGAACGCCCCTTCGCGCGCCTCGCCGTCGAGGTAGGTCCGGCTGTAACGCATCACGATCCAGCCGATGAAGCCAACCAGGCTGGCAACGCTCGCGCTGACGAGGTCACTGCGCAGGCCCAGCGCGAACGGGCCGTTCAGCACCGCGATGCCCGGGGCCGCCAGCAGCGCGGTCTGGACAAGGCCCGCTAGCGCCAGCGCAAACGCGGCAAAACCCGCGCCTTCGGACCAGCGCGGCAAGCTGCCGGGGCGTTGGCCGGGGCGGACGAGCGCCAGCAGGATCACCGGGACAAGCGCGAGCGGTGCAAACAGGGTCAGAGCAATCGGCATGAACGCACTCCGGCAGCAAGAAAGGTTGCGACGTGTGCTGGCCGGATAGGAGCTGGACGAAATCAAAGAAAATACATATTTTGCGCCCAAACATTCGGAAAAATGGAACGTTCAGTGTCATGGCCAGCCTCAACCTCCACCACCTGCGCCTGTTTCGGGCAACCGCGCGCGAGGGCACGCTGACCGCAGCGGCGCGCGCGCTCAACATCTCGCAAAGCGCGGTGTCGACGCAGATCAAGGCCCTTGAGGCTGATCTGGGGCACGATCTGTTCGAGCGGCGCGGGCGCAATCTGGTGCTGACCGAGGCAGGGCGGATCGCCCTCGATTACGCCGAGCAGATCTTCCGCGCCTCCGAACAGCTCACCGCCACTTTCCGCGCAGTCGGTGAGCAGCGCAAGGTGCTCAGGATCGGCGCGTTGGCGACGTTGTCGCGCAACTTCCAGATGAAGTTCCTCGAACCGCTGATCGGGCGCGACGATGTTGAGGTGGTGCTGCGCTCGGGCACGCAAGCCACCATGCTGCGCGCGTTGGAGGCGCTGACGATCGATGTGCTGCTCACCAATCAGGTGCCTGCGCGCGATGCGTCGAGCCCTTATCTGGTGCGGCGGATCGCGCAGCAGCGGGTGAGCCTGGTCGGCGCGCGCTCGCGGCTGGCGCTGGCGGCGCAGGGTCTACCGAAGCTGCTCGCCGCCGCGCCGCTGATCTTGCCAACGCCGGAAACCGCGCTGCGCGCCGGGTTTGATGCGATGATCGAGCGCATGGGCATCGTGCCGCGCATCGCGGCGGAGGCTGACGACATGGCGATGCTGCGCTTGCTCGCGCGCAGCGATGCAGGCGTGGCAGTGATCCCGCCGATCGTGGTGCAGGACGAGCTGGCGGGCGGCGTGCTGTACGAGCTGTTCCAGCTGCCCGAGATCACCGAGGAGTTCTGCGCGGTCACAATCGCGCGGACCTTCCCCAATCCCTTGCTGCGCGAGGTGCTCGATACCGCGCTGGCCGCGCAGGCCTGAGACCCATAGGCGCTACCAGCCGCGCTGCTCCAGCATTGGCGCCATGAACCGATTGAGCCCCGCCGCCAGCAGTGCCAGACCTGCGCGGCGCGGCGCGGACAGGTGGCGGCCATCGACCGCCATGTATTCGATCACGCCGTGCGCGCCGCGATTGCGCTTGAACTGCGAGGCGCCCGCCGATCCGTGAAAGCGCAAGCCATCGCGCAGCGCCAGATCAGCCGCGCACCAGCTCGCCATGCGGTACAGCGCCTCGGACTGCGGGCGGGCGATATCATAGCCCATCAGCGGAACCGTGCCGATCCCGCCTGCGCTGCGCAGCGCGGCAAACGCCATGATCACGCCGGTATCATCGCGCAGCAGGCAGTAGCGCAGCAGGCCGGTGGCGGCGCTCATCGCGATGAAGGCGGGGGTGAATAACGGGTTGATCGCCGAATAACGCCCGACATAGAGCTGATGATACAGCTCCGCGATCCGCGCTGCGTCAGGCCCGGCAATCGCGGAGGCCTGTTCGGCCGTCAGCCCCGAACGGCGTAGCGCGCGGACATCGGCCTTGGTGTGGCTGCGCGGCCGCCAATTCCGGTTGAGATCGTCCGTCACCCACACCTGGCGCGCGGGGAGCAGGGTCCAACCATCGGCCCGCGCGGCCTCAAGCAGGGCAGGGCAGGTCCATGCGTCGAGCGACCGGATAATCACGAAATGATCGGGGAAGCGCGCTGCCAGCAGCGCCCGCATCCCCGCCAGCCCCGCGCCGTTCCAATTGCCGTGGAGGTTGGTCGAAAGCAGCCAGTTATCCAGATGCACCGCGCGGTTGAGGCGGCTGAGGCGCAGCAGTCCGGCCAGCACCGCGAGCACGCCCTCAGCCGCGTAGCGCACCCCGCCAAGCCCCATCAGCGCGATCTCGTCGCGCGGGTAAAGCACATAAGTGCTGTGCGGGCTGGAGACGTAGCTACGACCATGTGTGCCATCATCGACTGTCACCGGCAGCCGCACATCACCGGCACGCAGCAAAACCACCTCGCACGCCGCATTGGCGATCAGCGCCTGTGTTCCAGCCGCGCGAAATCCTGCGACATGACGCGCCGCGAGCGATCCGTCTGCCGCTAGCGCAGCCGCATCGCACAGCAATTCTGCAGTCACGCGGGGGGATGCTCCTGCCAGTGGCTGATGCCTTTGCCGGGCGCTTGACCGAGCCGGCGCGGCGCGTCAAGCCGGGAGCGGCCCGGAGCGGTGTGATCGAAGTGCCGCTTGGGACACAGGCGTGCGTGTATTGCACAAAACCTTCCGGCTTTGTCCTTGCAGCGGTTCCGTGGCGGCAGTAAGGGGCCGCCTTCCACGCAAGAGGAACTCATGCAGGAAACGCAATCCACCCCGACTCCGTCCGCCCTGCAACTTACCGGTCGCCCGGTCATCTCTGCCACCGGTCTGTTCACTCCGGCTGAAAGCATCTCCAACGAGGAGCTGGTGGCGAGCTTCAACACCTTCGTTGATCGCCATAACGCCGCTCACGCAAAGGCGATTACTGCGGGCGAGGCCGAGGCGCTGACCTATTCCTCGGCCGAGTTCATCGAGAAGGCGAGCGGCATCAAGTCGCGCCACGTGCTCAGCAAGGCGCCGATCCTCGATCCCGACATCATGTGTCCGCGCCTGCCCGAGCGGCCGGATGATGCGCTGTCGGTCATGGCCGAAATCGGGGTTGCGGCGGCGCGCGACGCGCTTGCGCGGGCCGGCCGGTCGGCGCAGGATGTCGGTGCGGTGCTGTGCGCGGCCTCGAACATGCAGCGCGCCTACCCGGCGATGGCAATCGAGATCCAGCAGGCGCTTGGGATCGAGGGGTTCGCCTTCGACATCAATGTCGCCTGCTCGTCGGCGACCTTCGGCATCCAGACCGCCGCCGATTATATCCGCTCAGGCAATGCCACAAGCGTGTTGGTGGTGAGTCCAGAGATTACCTCGGGCCATCTCAACTGGCGCGACCGGGACAGCCATTTCATCTTCGGCGATGTCGCCACCGCAGTACTGGTGGAGGACGCCGCCATCGCTCCGCCGCAGCACTGGGATATTCTCGGCACGAAGCTGAAAACGGTGTTCTCGAACAACATCCGCAACAATTTCGGCTTCCTGAACCGCTCTGCTCCCAGCTCCGCAGGCACGGCGGACAAGCTGTTCGTCCAAGAAGGGCGCAAGGTGTTCAAGGAAGTTGTGCCGATGGTGGCGCAGATGATCCAAGAGGAGGCCGAGCGGTTGGGGATTGATCCGCACAGCTTGCGGCGGCTGTGGCTGCATCAGGCCAACGCAGGCATGAACCGGTTGATCGCACAAAAGGTGCTCGGCCACGAGGCGAGCGAGGACGAAAGCCCGACCGTGCTCGATACCTATGGCAACACCTCGAGCGCGGGTTCGATCATCGCTTTTCATCGGCATAGCGATGATCTTGGCGCAGGCGATTGCGGGCTGATATGCTCGTTCGGCGCGGGCTATTCGGCCGGCACTGTGTTCGTGCGCAAGGCGGGATGAGACGAGGCTGATGCGCCGAGTTGCTTGCGGGCAGGGGCCGCTCTGCCTAGAAGCGGACCAATGGCAGGCGAAATCGTAGATAACAAAGGCCGGGGCGAGGCGGGCTGGGACTGGCCCGCGATCCACCCGGAAGGGCGCAAGTTCGGACTGATCGCGGCCGCGGTGAGCCTGTTTTTTCTGCTCGCGCTCGATTGGGAGCTGATCGGCTGGCCGCTGCTGCTGCTGTCGGCCGGAGTGTTCGCCTTCTTCCGCGATCCCGAACGTGTGGTTCCGCAAAGCGATGTCGCGATCATCGCGCCTGCCGACGGGATGGTGACGCTGATCACCGAGGCCGAGCCGCCGCTGGAATTGCAGATCGACGACGGCTCGGGCTATCCGGGTCTTCCGTCCGGGTCGGTGACGCGGGTCTCGATCTTCATGAGCGTTTTCGATGTCCACATCAATCGCACGCCGGTGGGCGGGACGGTGCGGCGGGTGGTGTATATCCCCGGCAAGTTCCTGAACGCCGATCTCGACAAGGCGAGTGAGGAGAACGAGCGTCAGCATCTGCTGATCGAACGCAATGACGGGATGCGGGTCGGCTTCACCCAAATCGCCGGACTAGTAGCGCGGCGGATCGTGCCTTTCGTCAAGCCCGGAGACATAATTGCAAAGGGCCAGCGGGTTGGTCTGATCCGGTTCGGCAGCCGGGTCGACGTCTATCTCCCCGCCGGGACCGATGCCAAGGTGATGATCGGCCAGACCGTGATCGCCGGCGAGACAGTGCTGGCAGAAATCGGTCAGCGCGGATTGATCGAGGGGATCGCGCAATGAGCGCGGCGCAATGACCACCCCGCCTCGCAAGCAGCCCCCGAAGGCGCGGCAAGCGCGCAAGCTTCCGGGCGCGCGCTTTTTGCCGGCGCGGCTGGGGCCCAAGGCGGCTGAGGACGAGGATGGCCGCGCGGTTGGCGATGGCAGCGGCCTCACCTTGCGGGCGATGCTGCCCAATGCAATCACTGCTGCGGCGCTCTGTTCGGGGCTGACCGGGATCCGGTTCGCGATCGATGATCAGTGGACCTATGCGATCGGGCTGGTGGTGCTGGCAGGCGTGCTCGACGGGATCGACGGGCGGATCGCGCGGCTATTGAACGCACAGTCGCGCTTTGGCGCGGAGCTGGATAGTCTCGCAGACTCGCTATCCTTCGGGGTGGCCCCGGCGCTGATCCTGTTCCTGTGGTCGCTGCAGGACTGGCCGCGGTTCGGCTGGTTTGCCGCGCTCGCCTTTGCGATCTGTTGCGCGCTGCGGCTCGCGCGGTTCAACGCAAGTATCGATGTCGACGAGCAGCCGCACAAATCGGCTGGCTTCCTGACCGGGGTGCCTGCGCCAGTCGGGGCGGGGCTGGCGTTCACGCCGTTCTATCTGTGGCACGAGACCGGCTATGGCTTTTTCCGCGAGCCGGTGTTGATGGCAGTATGGCTGACGGTGATTGCGGTGCTGATGATCTCCAACATTGCGACCCTCAGCTGGGCCTCGATCCGGCCGCGCAAAGCGATCCGGCTGCCGCTGATCGCGTTTACCGGGCTCGCCTTTGCCGCGCTGCTGCTTGAGCCGTGGTGGACGCTGGCGGCGATCAGTACGGTCTATCTCGCGATGATGCCCTATGGCCTTATCAAATACGGTCGGATCAAGCGGCGGCGTAAGCTGGAACGGGCACAGGAGCGTGCCGCATCCGCAGCTGCGCCGGTCGCCGATCCGGCATAGCGCGGCTAGCAAGGGCCCGCACCCGCAGCGCCGGCGCGGCGGGATGCTCCGCCAGGCCAGCGCGCATCACCGCTGCCTCATGCATGAGCTGGTCATAGGCGGCGCGCGCTTTCAGCAGACTGTCCGCAATCATCAACACCGCGAGGATGCCGGTGAGCGTGAACAGCACGGTAATTGCGAGTACGAGCATGGCGAAGTCCCCTTAGGCTGCTAATTGTTCGTTCTTTGTTCCCACACGTTGTTCCCTACCTGTTCCCACCTGTCAAGCGCCTTTCGTACCCCTGCGAAGCGGATTTTTTCCGTGCTCGGGCAATCGGGGCTGGATTTTGCCGCGCGACGCAGCTAGGTGCGCGCTCGCTTCACAGGTGGGTAGATCGCCAGCCTGCGGGGCAAATTCACATGGAAGGCGCACATACCGGTGCCGCAGGCGGGAACTCCGCCAGTGCGGTTCCAGCCTTTCAGAGGAACAACCGGAAAGGAAATACTTATGGCGGCTCCTGTCGTCTCAATGCAGCAATTGATCGAGGCCGGCGCGCATTTCGGCCACCAGACGCACCGCTGGAACCCGCGCATGAAGTCGTACATCTTCGGCGCACGCAACGGGGTTCACATCATCGACCTGTCGCAGACCGTGCCGTTGTTCGCGCGCGCGCTCGATTTCGTCGAGTCGACCGTGCGTTCGGGCGGGAAGGTGCTGTTTGTTGGCACCAAGCGTCAGGCACAGGAGCCGATCGCCGAGGCCGCGCGCATGTCGGGCCAGCATTTCGTCAACCACCGCTGGCTGGGCGGGATGCTCACCAACTGGAAGACGATTTCGGGCTCGATCCGCCGTCTGAAGGCGCTTGAGGAAATGCTTTCGGGCGATGTTTCGGGCTTTACCAAGAAAGAAGTGCTCCAACTCACGCGTGAGCGCGAAAAGCTGGAAGCATCGCTTGGCGGCATCCGCGACATGAGCGGTATCCCGGACGTGATGTTCGTGATCGACGCCAACAAGGAAGATCTCGCGATCAAGGAAGCCAACGTGCTCGGCATTCCGGTGATCGGAATCCTTGATACCAATGTCGATCCTTCGGGCATCTCGTTCCCGGTTCCGGGCAACGACGATGCGGCCCGCGCGGTGCGGCTCTACTGTCAGGCGATCGGTGAAGCCGCGCTAGCGGGCAAGGGCAAGTTCCAGCAGGACGTGTCGAGCGATTTCGGCGCAATGGCGGAACCTCCAGTCGAAGCACCGGCTGAAGTGCTGGCCGAAGAACCGGTCGACATGACGATGGAAGCTGTGACCGAAGGACCGGCTGCCGAAGACGCCGTAGTCTGATTGTCCGAGTGAATGATGGCGTGATTGATGGGGCCGCGGTTAATCGCAGCGCGCGTCAATCACCCGTCACAATCCCTCTCTAGTGCGCCCGGCAATGCCCTCCCCCCGTATGAGGGCGCGGACCGGCAGGGCCGGGCGCTGACACAACCGAACGAAAAGGAAATTCTCATGGCCGATTTCTCCGTCGCCGACGTGAAGAAGCTGCGCGAGCGCACCGGCGCTGGCATGATGGACGCCAAAAAGGCGCTGTCCGAGGCCGGCGGCGATATCGAAGCCGCGGTTGACGCGCTGCGTGCCAAGGGCCTCGCCACCGCACAGAAGAAGTCGAGCCGTACGGCCGCTGAAGGTCTGGTCGGCGTGTTGGTCGCTGGCACCCGCGGCGTTGCGGTCGAGGTCAATTCGGAGACCGACTTCGTCGCCAAGAACGAGCAAGTCCAGGACTTCGTGCGCAACACGACGGCGGCCGCGCTCACGCTTGATGCCGATGATGTTCAGGCGCTCAAGGCGGCAGCCTATCCTGGCGGCGGCACTGTTGCCGACAAGCTGACTGACAATGTCGCCACCATTGGCGAAAACCAGCAGATTCGCCGGATCAAGACGGTCAGTGTCGAGAAGGGCGCGGTGAGTTCGTACATGCACACCTGTGCGGCCGAAGGGCTGGGCAAGATCGGCGTGCTGATCGCGCTTGAAAGCGAAGCGGGCTTCGACGTGCTCGAGCCGCTCGGCAAGCAGCTTGCCATGCATGCGGCGGCCGCCTTCCCGATGGCGCTCGACGCTGACGGGCTCGACCCCGAAGTGATCGCGCGTGAGCGCAAGATCGCGGCAGAAAAGGCTTCCGAAACCGGCAAGCCTGAAGACGTGCAGGCCAAGATGGTCGACGGCGCGGTGAAGAAGTTCGCCAAGGAAAACGCGCTGCTCAGCCAGATCTTCCTGATGGACAACAAGACCGTCATTTCCGATCTGATCGCGCAGGCCGGCAAGGCTGCGGGCACGTCGATCGTGCTCAAGGATTACGCCCGCTTTCAACTCGGCGAAGGCATCGAGAAGGAAGAGGTCGATTTTGCGGCGGAAGTGGCGGCGACACTCAAGGGCTGAATTGAGCGTAAACCAATCAGGACGGCCGTCGCAGGTGAACGCTGCGGCGGCCGTTCGCTTGAGCGCGGTTGTGCACCGCGCTTGCTTACCCTTTGCGAAAGCGCGGATTGCCCGTTAAGTGCGCCCCACCCAGATTCAGCCCGGAGCCTGCAACCCCATGTCTCTCCCCACAATCAAGCGCGTGCTCCTGAAACTTTCGGGCGAAGTGCTGATGGGCGAGCAGCAGTACGGGATCGATCCGGCGTTCGTCACCGAGCTTGCCAAGGAAGTGAAGGCGGCCAAGGAAACCGGGCTCGAAATCTGTCTCGTGATCGGCGGCGGCAATATCTTTCGCGGGATGGCAGGCGCTGCGCGGGGGATGGACCGCGCGCAGGCCGATTACATGGGAATGCTGGCGACGGTCATGAACGCGCTCGCCATGCAGAACGCGCTCGAGCAGTGCGGCGTGCCAACCCGCGTGCAATCCGCGATCGAGATGGACAAGGTGTGCGAACCGGTGATCCGCCGCCGCGCCGAGCGCCATCTGGAAAAGGGCCGGGTGGTGATCTTTGCCGCCGGTGTCGGCGCGCCTTATTTCACCACCGATAGCGGCGCGGCGTTGCGCGCGGCGGAGATGAAGTGTGACGCGCTGCTCAAGGGCACCAGCGTCGACGGGGTCTATGACAGCGACCCCAAGCACAACCCCGATGCGATCCGTTTCGATACCGTCACTTACGACCGGGTGCTGGCCGATAATCTCAAGGTGATGGACGCCTCTGCCGTGGCGCTGTGCCGTGACAACCAGATCCCGATCGTGGTCTTCTCGATCCGCGAGAAAGGCAACCTTGCGCGCGTGCTCGCGGGCGAGGGCGTGCAGACGATTGTTCAAAACAGCTGATACCGAACGAGAAGGAAACCCCAGCCATGCCGCAATATGACAAGGCCGATGTCGAGCGCCGGATGAAGGGCGCCGTGGAATCGCTTAGGAGCGATCTTCAGGGCCTGCGCACCGGCCGCGCCAACACCACGCTGCTCGATCCCGTGGTGGTCGAGGTCTATGGCTCGATGATGCCATTGAGCCAAGTCGCTACCGTGTCGGCGCCCGAGCCGCGGATGCTGAGCGTGCAGGTGTGGGACAAATCGAACATGATCCCAGTCGAAAAGGGCATTGCCCACGCCAATCTCGGGCTGAACCCGATCATCGACGGCCAGACCCTGCGCCTGCCAATCCCTGACCTCACGCAGGACCGCCGCAAGGAACTGGCCAAGCTCGCCGGGCAATATGCCGAGAAAGCCAAGATCGCGATCCGCAATGTGCGACGCGATGCGATGGAAAGCCTCAAGACCGACGAGAAGAAGAAGGAAATCTCCGAGGACGACCGCAAGCGTTCCGAAGAGCAGGTCCAGAAGCTGACCGATCAATACGTCAAGGAAACCGATGAGGCGGCGGCCAGGAAAGAACAGGAAATCCTGACGCAGTAAGTGCGGCCTTGCCCCGGAACACCGTTCGCCCCGGGCTTGTCGAAGGGCTGTCTTTCCTTCAGGAGCCTGCGATGATTTTGAAAAGCAGAGCTTCGACAAACTCAACCCGAACGGATGGGGAATATGGGCGAGGCAGCTGACATTCGCGCCAGACATGTTGCCATCATCATGGATGGCAATGGTCGCTGGGCCAAGCAGCGGGGCTTGCCGCGCGCGGTCGGGCACCAGCGCGGGGTCGAAGCGGTGCGGCGGCTGGTGCGCGCGCTTGAGCCGACGCGGCTCGAGTGCCTGACGCTTTATGCCTTCTCCTCGGAAAACTGGAAGCGATCCGAAGACGAGGTCGATGATCTGATGAACCTGATGCGGCGGTTCATCAAATCGGACTTGCCCGAATTCGTCGCCAATCAGGTCAAATTGAAGATCATCGGCGATTGGCGTTCGCTCGCCCCTGATATCGTCGCGATGCTTGAAGATGCGCTGGCGAAGACGGCGAACGGCAAGCAGACGCTGGCGGTGGCGCTTAATTATGGCGGGCAGCATGAGATTGCGCGTGCGGCAGCCAAGGCAGCGGCGGCGGGCGAGGTCAGCATCGAGACGATTGGCGCGCAGCTCGACACGGCCGATCTGCCGCCGCTCGATCTCCTGATCCGCACCAGCGGCGAGATCCGCCTGTCGAATTTCTTGCTGTGGCAATCGGCCTATGCGGAGATGCTGTTCGTCGATACGCTTTGGCCCGATTTTGAACCGGCCCATCTGACCCGCGCGCTCGATGATTTTGCCCGGAGGGAGCGGCGCTATGGCGGGAGATAATCCACGCGTGCGCGCATCTGCTGAAGGGGTGTCCGATTTGCCGGTGCGGCTCGGCTCGGCGATCGTCATGCTGGTGCTGGCGGGCGGAGCGTTATGGCTGGGCGGGTGGTTCTGGACCGCGTTTGTCGGGCTGATCGCGATTGGCGTGCTGTGGGAATGGAACCGGCTGATCGGGCGCTTCGAGATATCGGGGCTGGGCGAGACGCTGTGGTTCTTTGCCGGGGTGGTCTATGTCGGCGGGGCCAGCGTTGCGATGTTGGCGGTGCGCAACGGGCGGCAGATTTTGCCGCTTGATGCGCAATTGACCGGTTACGGGCCGCTTGAGGTGCTGGTGGGGTTTATCCTGCCGATCATCGCGGTTGATGCCGGCGCCTATTTTGCCGGCCGCGCCATCGGCGGCCCGAAAATCGCGCCCACAATCAGCCCATCCAAGACCTGGGCCGGTCTGGGCGGCGGCGCGGCGTTAGCGTCGCTTGTCGCCGTGGTGGTGGAAGTGGCGGACTTTGGTCCGGCGGCGATCCCTGGCTATGATCTGGTCAGCATCGCTTATGCAGTGCTCGGCGGCGTATTGATCGCGGTGCTCGCGCAAGGCGGCGATTTCTTCCAAAGCTGGATGAAGCGGCGCGCAGGCGTGAAGGATTCAGGGCATCTCATTCCGGGACATGGGGGCCTGTTTGACCGGCTCGATGGCTTTGTTGCGGTGTTCTTTGTGCTGTTTGTGATTGCCACCATCCCCACTTTGCTGGGATGATAGGTTCATGACGCGTGCCCTTACCTTGCTTGGCGCCACCGGATCGATTGGCGCATCGACGCTCGATCTGGTGCGGCGCAACCGCGATGCATGGCAGATCGAGGCTTTGACCGCGCAGTGTAGCGCGGCAGAGCTCGCCGCGCTGGCGATCGAATTTGACGCGAAACTCGCCGTGGTCGGTGACGAGGCGTGCTTGCCGACCTTGCGTGCCGCGCTGGCCGGGAGCGGCGTGGAGGCGGCAGGCGGGCGCCAAGCGCTGGTCGATGCGGCGGCGCGGCCGGTGGACATGACGGTCGCGGCCATTGTCGGCTGCGCGGGGCTCGCCCCAGTGATGGCGGCAATCGAGCGCGGCGGCACCATCGCGCTAGCCAACAAGGAAGCGCTGGTTTCGGCCGGCGAGGTGATGATGCAGGCGGTTGCCCGATACGGAGCGACGCTGCTGCCCACGGATTCCGAGCATAATGCGATCTTCCAGTGCCTCAGCGGCAACCGGATCGAGGACGTCGCGCGCATCACCCTCACCGCCAGCGGCGGCCCCTTACGCACCTGGAGCGCTGAGCGGCTGGCGGCGGCGACCCCCGCTGAGGCCGTCGCCCATCCCAACTGGTCGATGGGCGCCAAAATCAGCGTTGATTCTGCCACGATGATGAACAAGGGGCTCGAATATATCGAGGCCTATCACCTGTTCCCGGTCGGGCTCGACAAGCTTGGCATCGTAGTCCACCCGCAAAGCGTGATCCATTCGATGGTCGAATTCCGCGACCGCTCGACGCTGGCGCAGCTTGGGCCTTCGGACATGCGCGTGCCGATTGCCTCGTGCCTCGCCTGGCCGCAGCGGATGGAGACGCCGCTTGCCCCGCTCGATCTGGCCGCGATTGGCGAACTCACCTTCTTCCCGCCCGACGAAGAGCGCTTTCCCGCCACGCGGCTGGCGCGCGAAGCGATAGCGGCGGGCGGCAGCGCGCCTGCAATCCTCAATGCGGCGAACGAAGTTGCCGTGGCTGCCTTTCTGGCCGGTCAGATCAGGTTCACCCGCATCGCCGCACTTGTGGAAGACACGTTGCAACGCAGCAATGATGCCCCACGCCCGGCCAACTTGGATGAAGTGCTGGCCTTAGACCAATCCGCCCGCCGTCACGCGCTCGCCCTGCTGGAGACCCACGCCTGTGTTTGAAAGCCCCCCTTTCTGGATGTACGTGGTCGGTTTCCTGCTGCTGCTCGGCCCGCTGGTTACGTTGCATGAGCTGGGCCACCTGCTGGTCGGCCGCTTGTTCGGGGTTAAAGCCGACGCATTCTCGGTCGGCTTCGGCAAGGAGCTTGCCGGGTTCACCGATGGGCAAGGCACTCGCTGGAAGCTCTCGGCGCTGCCGCTTGGCGGTTATGTCCAGTTCAAGGGCGATATGAACCCTGCCAGCGTGCCCGATCCAAGCGCGCCAGTGGAAGAAGGCAGTTTCCAAGGCGCCGCCTTGTGGAAGCGTGCGCTGATCGTGGCGGCCGGGCCGGTCACAAACCTGCTGGTGGCGATTGCGATATTTGCCGCGTTCTTCGCGATTATCGGCAAGCCGACGATTGCTGAGGGTGAAGATTCGCGCACCATCGGCGCCTTTTCGCAAGGGAGCGTGGCTGAGGCCGCGGGGCTTGCGGTGGGGGATGTGGTGGTCGCCATAGATGGGCGCGCGATCAACGATTTCACTGATCTCAAAATGATCGTCGCGCTCCACCCGGGCAAGCGCATGGTGTTCACCGCCGATCGTGCGGGCGAGCGGATCAATGTCCCGCTCACGACCGCGCGGATTGAACGCAAGGACAATTTCGGCAATGTCAGCGTCGAAGGCCTGATCGGGGTGGCGCCGGCCGGCGGCAAATATGTGCTTGAAAAGGTCGGTATCCTTGAGGCGATCCCGCTCGGCGCGAAGCAGAGCTGGGATTTCTTGGGTGTGATGATCACCGGCATCCAGCAGATCGTGACCGGCGAACGCTCGGTCAAGGAACTGGGCGGGCCGCTCAAGATCGCTAAGTATTCGGGCGAGCAGATGAGCATGGGGGCGGCGGCCTTCTTCCACTTCGCCGCGCTGATCTCGCTTAATTTGGCGTTCATCAACTTCTTGCCAATCCCTGCGCTCGATGGCGGGCATCTGATGTTCTATCTGGCCGAGGCGATCCGCCGCAAGCCGGTGGGGCCGCAGGCGACCGAGTGGGCTTATCGCACCGGTATTGCGCTGGTGCTGATGCTGATGGCGGTGGTGACGGTGAATGACATCTTTTCGCTGCCGATCTTCGGAAGCTGAGCAGGCAGCCCGGTTTACCGGGGAAAGCACGACCGCAGGTGCCCAGCCAGCGGCCACGCGGCTTGATTGCGCAGGGCACATCGGGCAGAGGCGTGGGCCTGCGGGACTGGCAGGGCGGCGCGCCGCGCAAGTGCCAAGCCAGCAAGGTTGCACGTCAATGGTCGCAAGCGGCGTGACACACAGAGTTGAAAACGGGATTGTAGCTGCATGAACCGAATGAGCGAGACGGGCGTGATGCCGGTCAATGGGCCGGTCACTGGTCATCCTGTCCCCCCGCGCGGCCGATCGCGCGGCGTCCGCTTTGCCAGCCTGCTGGCTTGCGGTTCGGTGCTCGCCGGAATGCCGAGCATGGCGTTCGCGCAGATGTCGGACGGGCGGCTGCCACGGGGACCCCTGGTCGATCTGCTGACCGAGCACTTGGGTCTGGTCGCTGAGCTGGACCTCGTCGA
>JBBQWH010000035.1:0-24234 GCA_038210785.1 Sphingomonadales bacterium
CAGCGCTGATCCGTCCGCGCCACTGTGTGGTGGTTGTTCGGCCGATCGGTTGACCGTCAATTAGTAGCCTTCCGGCCTGCGGCTTCATCAGCCCTAGCAGAATCCGCATCAGCGTTGATTTGCCCGTGCCCGATTCTCCAACGATTGCCACGAAACTGCCCGCGGGAATCCTGAATGACAGGTTTTCGAAGACGGGCTTTTGGTCGCTGTCGTAACGAAATGTCAGGTCTTCGACCACGATCTCCGGCCCGGCTAGGCGCTGTTGCCGCGGCATTGCATGGACGATGTCCTCCTGCCGCTCCGATACGATGTCGGAAAGGCGCTCAAGGTGGACCGAAAGCAAGCGCCAGCGCTCGGCGTGATCGATCAGCGATGTTGCGCTGTCCATGAAACTGCCGCGATAGGCGAGAAATGCCAGCAACACGCCGATAGTCATCTCGTTGGCAATGACCGCTAGCGCACCTATTGCGACAAGGGTCAGGAACTGGCCGTTGGTGATGAACCCTTCGGCCAGACGACTCCATATCCGGTATGTTTCGGTGCGATAGCTGGCTGTGATGACGTCAGCATAGCGATTGCGCCAACCCGCCTCGCGCACGGCTTCATTGACGTGCAACTTGATGGCCCGCATCGAGCGCATCGTCTCCATCATGTAGGTGTCTTCATGAGCGTCCGCGATGATCTCTTCTTCGGTACGGCGGCGGATCGCAGGATAAATGGCAGCTCTGAAAAGAATGTAGAGAATTGTCGTGGCCACCGTTACGATCATCAGTGGAATGCTGATCAGCGCCATGACGACCAGCGTGGTGATCGCCAGCACTGCATCAATCAGCGCGTTGACAATGCCTTGGGTCAGGATCGATTGTATCGGCCCAACGGACCTCAGGCGTGACATCAGATCGCCGACATGGCGGTTTTCGAAATAGCGCGTCGGTAGCCGCAGCATATGCCGCACGATGTTGCCGCCAAGCTGAAACGAGATCATCTGACCGAGCGTCAGCACTACCCACGAGCGTAGCGCCTTGATCAAGGTGTTGATCGCATAGACCAGACCGAAGCCCGCCACGAGCAGCATGACCAGATTGCCATCACTTTGGCCTATGGCCTCGTCAATGGTTAGCTGCATAAAAAATGGCAGCGTCAAAGCGGTCATCTGCAGCAGCAATGAGAGCAAAAGCAACTGGATGAACGCACTGCGGAAGTTGACCAGGCGTCCCCAAAGATCGGACAGCTGCACCCTCACTCGCGCATCAATTGGCTTGAACTCTGCCGTCGGGCTCAACTCTAGCGCAACGCCAGTGAAATGCTTGCTGACCTTTCCTTGCGGGATTTCGCGCCGACCTGTGGCGGGATCGAGGATCGTTATTGTGCGTGCGTCAACGCGCTCCAGCACGACGAAATGGTTGAAGTCCCAATGCAGGATGGCAGGCGTAGCCAGCTTGCCGAGTTCTTCGAGCTCAAGGCGCAAGGGACGCGGAGCAAGGTGAAGCTGCGACGCGATCTCGATGAGTTGGGCCAGCGTGGCACCCTTCATCGATACGGGAAACTGTCTGCGTAGGCCGCCTATATTTACCCGGTGGCCGTGGTGGGCGGCGACCATGGCAAGGCACGCCAGGCCGCATTCGGCAGCTTCGGCTTGAAGCATCGGACGCATACCTTGCGACCATGGCCAATCGATCGCGGTCACGACCGCACCGCTTTGAGCACTGGTTCGAAGAATACTTCCCACAGGCTGCGATCCTCAAGGATCAGATTTGCGGTCAGCGTCATGCCATCGCGCAACTGGCCTGACGGGAAGCGCTGGGCGGCCTGGGCGGCATCGATTTTGACCCTAACCCGAAACACGGGTTCGCCAGACGTGGTGCTCTGCTGCAATCCGACAGGAGGAGTGGGCACGGTCGACACCCATGTGACAGTCCCGGAGCTGGTTCCGTATTTCTGAAAGGGGAAGGCATCGAACATCAACCTGACCTTCTGGCCCGGCCTCACGAAGCCCACCGCGCTTGAGGGCGCATAAAGCTGCACTTCGAGCGCTCCGGTGGAAGGGACGATCGCTGCGAGCACGGTGGATGCATCGACACGCTGACCAGGACGGACCGCTAGATCGCCGACCGAGCCTGCGATGGGTGCGGTTAGCGTCAGCTTATCCAGCCGCAAAAGCCTGGCGCGCTGCTCGCCAAGCACAGCCATCCGTTCGGCCAGCTGCGAGCCCGTTTGATCTGCGCCGATCCCTCGTGCGGCGATCTGCGCGTCGATGGTCTTGAGCGCCTCGCGCTGCGCGATGATCCGTTCAGCAATAGCCTCGCGGTCCAGTTTTCGCGATAGCAACGCTGCCTGTTTCTCCTCAAGCTCGGCCTTGGTCGCCGCGCCTTGTTTGACCAGTCGTTGCGACCGGGACAGCTGGGCGTCGTTCAATCGGATTTGCTCGGCCATCAGCCTTTCCTGCCGCAGCAGCGATGCCAGCGACTGGTTGATGCTCTTGTGCTGGTTTTGCAGCGACAAAGTTTCGGTCGAACCCAACAAGCTGCTCAGTTCCTTCTGGCGACGCAGTTCGTCATACTGACGGTCGATCTGGGTAAGCTGACTTGCAACCCCGTCACCGCCGGCATCTCGGCCCTGAGTCAGCGAGATCGTTAGCAATCCGGCACCGGCGGCGACCCTGGCACCTTCGCGTACGAGGACCGTCTCGACCTTGGCTTCACCCGGCGGAGTAATCCGCGCAACTCCTTGCGAATATGCGATAAGTCCCCGTACTTGCGCCCGTTTGGCGTAGCTGCCGAAGGTGAGGAGCAATCCCAGTGCAACGACGACAAGCACGATCAATAATGTGTAGATCCGAGCCGACGGCGGAACGGCAGCGATCACCGTTCCGGTCAGCCGCTGGCGACCGGCATCGATGGCTTCCTGCCGGAAGAGCGGACTGTTCATGCTGCGCCTGCTTTGTGCATCTGAGCAGGCTTATTCGCAATTTCTCAAAACGTGATTAACGACGGAGAAACCAACGCTTTCGGCTTTTGTAACCAATTTCGGCTAATCCAGTGTCCAAGATCATCGAGTCAGGTGATCGTCCGGGATGGATATGAAACAGGCTGGCACAGCAAATAAATTGGGCGTCGCAGCGGTGCTTGTCCTTGCCGCGATGGTCTCGGCATGTGCACCTACAGTTCAACTTGCAGTTGCGCCTGATATCCAATCGGCGGCTTGGGCAACGCAATATGCGGGGTCGGAATTGGCGGTGGGAACGCAGCCGGACGTGGGGCATGCGATATCGGACCCTCCGCACAGCGCAGGGTTCGATTGGGCAGCGTTCGGCTCGCGCGAGCTGAATGGCTTGCTCAACCAGGCCCGCGCGGCGAATACCGATATTGCCATCGCCAATACGCGCATTGCGAAGGCTGCTGCCGATTTGCGGATTGCAAGGGCGGCAAACGGGCCGGTGCTTGAAGCGTTCGGCAGAACCGAATCGAACTCGCGCGGCGGGTCGGGCGACAATGCCTTTCGCGATAGCTATATCGCTGGTGATCTCGACCTTACCTACATTATCGATCTGTCCGGAAGGCTGAAGGCTGGCAAGAAGACCGCATTCGCGCGCTATCTAGGAGCCGTGTATGAGGCGCAGGCGACGCGACTAAACATCGAAGCGGCAGTCGCATCTTCCTATATCGAATATGCGGCGCTTTGCGACCGGATTGAGATTGCCGAGCAAGCCCTTGCCAATGCCCGCGAATTTGAGCGGACGCTTGGACTGCGCGCGGCCGAGGGCGTAACCAGCCAAGTGGACGCAGGGCTACAGGCGACGGAAGCCAACAGTCTGGCTGTCGATCTGTCGAAGCTGCGCGAGGCCCGTGTCAGAACGGTCAACGCGCTTGCGGTGCTGGTTGGCGAAGAGGCGCCGCTATTCAGCCTTCAGCCCGCGAGCCTGTCAGAGTTGACGACACCGCGGTTCACTCCGCTGCAACCGGCGGCGCTGGTTACACGGCGACTTGATATGCTCGCCGCAGCAGCAATGATCGAGGCAGCCGAGGGCGACGTGCAGCGCGCCCGGGCAGCTTTTATCCCCGATATCGAGGTATCGGCAGGCGCGTTTCTCGATAGTGCCGCGACCAATGGCCTGTTGAGCCCCGGGTTTGCCTTGGCTTCGCGCGTAATGGCAACGATTTTCGACAACGGCCGCCTCAAAGGGCAGGTCTATCGTGCGCGAGCCGAGCAGACCGAGGCTGTTGAACAGTATCGCAAGACTTTGCTGAGCGCACTGGCGAGCGCGCAGAACGCGCTGGTCGGATCAACGGCTGCATCCGAGCGCGCTGCGCTGCTCAGGCGATCGCAGCAAATCGCCGCACGCACTGCCGACTTGGCGCGGCGCCGCTTCACTGAGGGCAACGACGATTTCAGCACCGTACTTATCGCCGAACGGCGCAGTCTCGAAGTCGCGGATTCTTATGTCGTCGCGCGGCAGGATGCGCTCGGCAATGCCATCGCGCTGTACACCGCGATGGGCGGCAGGCTGCAATAGGTCTGCCCGCCACGCGGGCGCATGTAGCGGTGGGGGCATTTCCAGAGTGCCCAGCCTGCTGACGGTGGTCGATCGCTGACTGGTTGATTGCCATAACCGAAACTCTGCCGGTGCCTTAACAGCGGAATGACCGTGCGGCGGCGAAGTCGATCGTGTCGGCTGTGCTGGTGGTGTGCATCCAGCCCGCGTTCTCATTAAAGCCTTGGTAAATGAAAAACTGCCCCCAGGTGGCTGCGCCATATGTGTTGAGACCTTGCCCGCTTGTCACGTGCTGCTCTGCGCGGAAGAAGAAGCTCGTATGCGGGTTGATCAGCAGCAACGGATGACCGCTGGCGCTATGTGAAGGCGCGATCACGAAGCCATTTGACCCGGTCGGCTCGCGCTCGACCAGCCCGCGTTCCTCGGGGGACATCGCGATCGAGCGGCGTTCATAGAAGGCTTGCAGTTGGCTGAGCGAAACGCGGCTGATGTCGGCACCGATCGAGCCTTCGGAGAAGCTCAGCGCCATCCACGGTTCGAACCGGGTAAGCACCTTGGGCTTCACCTGCGGATGGTCGGCCAAATATTGATTGAGGCCCGCGGCCCAAGCCTGCATCAGCTTACGCAGCCAAGGCGGGCTCTTGGCATAGTCGGCCTTCAGTTCATTGGGATCGATCCACAGCCGCTGTCGCAGGTCCTGCCACAGTGCCTTCTCACCTTCGGCCTCCGCCAGGCGGCCAAGACTGGTAAGGTAGTTCATTTCGATCCGGTTGAAGTCATCCTCGGCCTGAGCATAGATCATCCCGAACACCGCGTCGGCGTCGGAGCGGCCAGTGATGTGCGGAACGCCCCAGTCGTCGCGAACAATTTCGGCGCGATAGGGGGCGGCATGCGCTGCGGTGCCTAGAAGCAACGAGACGGCGCAAAAGGTCATAAAGCGGCGCACTTGCAATCCTCCCCCAAAATCAACCCCGGCTATTCCTAGCGCCGGGTCTGCCGGTGCGCCAGTGCGGTGCTGCCAGAGGAACCGTACCTTAATCTCGCTTGGGCACCGGAGGCAGCGCGGTAAGTCGCGCTCTCGTCGGCTAAGTTCCAATACCGGCCGAGTTTGGCCAAAAACCAGCAAACACACCTTTGTGGCGGGAGCCGTTCACCTCGCTACGCGGACTCGTGCAGTTGCTCTGACTATACCTTGCACCGCCTTTTCGCTTGTGCGCTGCGCGGTCCGACCTTTAGGAGGCTTCAAGACATGAAATAGGGGAGACGTTTCGTGACCTATCGGAAGGCGAGTCAGCGATGGCTGGCGGGCGCAGCGATCGCCGCCATGGCGTCGAGCTTGAGTCCAGCCGCTGCACAGGACCGCGCCATCGCGTTCACCGGCGCGCGTATCCTGACCATGGCGGGCGAACCGATCGAGGATGGGGTGCTGGTCATCAAGGACGGCAAGATCCTCGCAGCGGGCAGCAATGTCACGGTCCCCGCTGACGCGGAGCGGCGAGCGATGGACGGGCGGGTGATCATGCCTGGCATCGTCGATACCCATTCCCATATAGGTCAGGTCGCGGGCGCAGACGGGTCTGGCCCGATCCAGCCCGAAGTGCGGGCGCTGGATTCGATCGACCCAATGTCCCCCAACATCGACAAGGCGCGAGCAGGCGGGGTCACCACCGCCAATATCATGCCAGGGTCAGGCCACCTGATGAGCGGGCAGACGTTCTACATGAAGCTGCGCAAGGGCCGCACGGTCGAGGACATCGCTTTCCAAATGAAAGACGGTGCGGCGCTTGGCGGGATGAAGATGGCCAACGGCACCAACCCTATGGGTGGCAGCGGCTTTCCCGGCACCCGCGCAAAATCGGCTTCGCTTGTGCGCGAAGCTCTGGTCGAGGCCAAGGCCTATTGCGGCGGCGACCGCAAGAAACGCGATCTTGCAAAGGATGCGCTGTGCGAGGTCCTATCGCGTGAGCGGCTGGTGCATTTCCACACTCACCGTGCTGATGACATCATGACTGTGCTGCGCCTCAAGCGTGAATTCGGCTTCGATGTGCTCATCCAGCACGGTACCGAAACATGGAAAGTTGCCGAGGAACTGGCGAAGGCCGGGGTTCCGGTATCCAACATCACGCTCGATTCTCCCGGCGGCAAGCTCGAGACGGTCAATCTCAAGATGGACAATGCAGGCATTCTCGAACGCGCAGGCGTACTGGTGTCGATCCATTCCGACGACCCCATCGTGGACTCACGCGTGCTGCTGCGCGAAGCGGCGCTGGCGGTGCGGGGCGGGATGAGCCGCGACGGCGCATTGCGGGCGCTGACCATAAATGGGGCAAAGCAGATGCGGCTTGATGCCCGGGTCGGATCGCTCGAGGTCGGCAAGGATGCCGATTTCATCGTGCTCGATGGCGATCCGCTATCGACCTACTCTCACGTCGTCGAAACGTGGGTCGAGGGCAGCAAGCTGTTCGACCGCAGTCGCCCGGAAGACCTGTTGATGGCGACCGGAGGCTTCGGTGCGGGCAGCCCGATGGAGGCTTCGCACCATCACTGGGAAATCGCCGAAGCGGAAGGGCAGCATTGATGCGTATGACCAGATATTGTCTCGCCGCCGTAAGCGCGCTTGCGCTGGTTTCGGCCGCCCACGCACAGGACATCGCGATCAAGGCCGAACAGGTGCATACCATGGCCGGTCCGGCCATCACCAACGGCGTGGTGGTAATCGACGATGGCAAGATCGTCGCTGTCGGCCCGGCCGCCAGCACACCGATCCCCGATGGCTTCACCGTAATTGAAGCCAAGGTCGTGACGCCCGGTCTGGTCGATGCCCGCACGGTCGTAGGTCTGGCGGGCTATCTCAACCAGGAGCATGATCAAGACCAGCTCGATGAAACTGCGCCAGTGCAGCCGCAGCTGCGCGCGATCGATGCCTACAACCCCGATGAGAAGCTGGTGGAATGGCTGCGCGGCTTCGGGGTCACCACGATCCACACCGGGCATGGCCCGGGTGCGCTGGTGTCCGGGCAGACGATGGTCGCCAAGACGGTGGGCCGCACCGCCGATGAAGCGGTGATCGTGGAGCGGGCGATGGTTGCAGCCAATCTCGGCCCGTCGGCGCTAGCCGAGGAGGGCAAGTCCCCCGGCACCCGCGCCAAGCAGATTGCGTTGTTGCGGCAGGCACTGATCGCCGCAAAAGAAGGCGACGCGCCTAAACCTGCCCGCCAGCAAAAGAACGACGACAAATCCGAGGCGGACAAGCCCACCAGCCTTGAGACGCAAGTGATGCGCGATGTGCTCGCCCGCAAGCTGCCGCTGCTCGTCACCGCTCACCGCGCGCAGGACATCATGAGCGCACTTCGGCTGAAACAGGAATTCGGGATCAACGTGGTGCTTGATGGAGCGGCGGAGGCCTATCTGCTGACCGATCAGATCAAGGCAGCCGGGGTGAACGTCATCCTCCACCCGCCAATGGCCCGTCAATATGGCGAGTTTGAAAACGCCAGCTTCACCACCGGCGCGGTGCTGCGCGCTGCGGACATTCCGTTCGCGTACCAGTCGGGCTACGAAAGCTATGTCCCCAAAACCCGCGTGGTTCTGTTCGAGGCCGGAATTGCGGCTGCCAACGGGCTCGACTGGAACGACGCGCTGGCGAGCATTACCATCAATGCCGCACGGGTAATCGGCCTTGAAGGCCGGATCGGCTCGCTCGAGGTAGGCAAGGACGGAGATGTGGCCATGTTTGACGGAGACCCGTTCGAATATGCCTCGCACGCAGTTGGCGTGGTGATCGATGGCAAATTGGTCAGCACCCAAACGCAATAGGCCTCTGACGTGCAAAAGTGCGCGCGTCAGCGATCACATCGAAAGGCGGGCGATCCACTCATCGACGCGGCGTTCGAGGATCGACAGCGGCTGTGATCCCGATGCAATCAGCAGGTCGTGAAAGCCCTTGATGTCAAATTTTGTGCCCAACGCCGCCTCGGCTTTGCGGCGCTGTTCGATGATCTTGATCATCCCGATCTTGTAGCCAGTCGCCTGTCCGGGCAGCGTGATGTAGCGGCGCACTTCTGACCGCGACCGTTGAAGCGGCTGGCGGCCAGTGACGTTCATGTATTCCACCGCTTCGTCTTCGTTCCAGCCGAGCGCGTGGATCCCGGTGTCGACGACCAGCCGCGCGGCGCGAAACAGTTCTGCGTCGAGCCGCATGAAATCGGCGGCAATATCCGGAAAAGCGCCCATTTCCTTGCACATTGCTTCGGCATAAAGGCCCCAGCCTTCGCCGAACGCCACGTAGCCGGTGACAGAGCGAAACTTGGGCCCTCCGCTTTGGCGCACTTGGATATCGCCCTGCATGTTATGGCCGGGAATCGCCTCATGGCACATCAGCGTGTAAAGGGCTGCGGGATCGGGCGTGTTGCCGACAAGGTGGACATAGGTGCGCGCCGGGCGAGCACCATCCGGACTTGGAGCCGAAGCGTGGGCTGCGCCGCCAGCCACTTCCGAAAAAGCCGGTTCGCGCACAACCTCGATGCCATAGGCCGGCAAAGTGCCGAAATAGGGCCCAAGCAAGGTGCGCGTTTTCGCTACAAAGGCGTTGGCGGTAGCAAGATATTCAGCGCGCGCGGCATCGTCATATGGGCGCGGCGGATAGAGCCGGGCACGCTCGGCATAATAGGCGCTGCGATCACTAAAGCCCGCGCTTTGCGCCAGCGCATCCTGTTCCGTCTCAATCCGCGCCACTTCCGAGCGGCCAATCGCGTGGATCTCTTCGGCGGATAGGTCGGTGGTGGTATTGAGCTTGAGCTCGGCGGCGTAATAGTCGCCGCCGCCCGGCAGCGTGACGGCGCCAACCTTGCCACTGGGCGCGTTGGGCAGGCTTGCTTCGGCCCAGTCGATGACCCGCTCGTAAGCCGGTTTGAGCGCCGCAATCGCGCTTCGAGCCTCGGCCAGCAGGGTATCGGCATCGCCGCGCGCCAGCTTGCCTGAGGTCACCAAAGCCTCGGTCTTGGCCTTGACGTCCGCCCATAATGCTGCGTCCGGACCGCCCCCGTAAGGCGCGCCGAAAATCAGCTGACGGCTGCCTGCGATGATGGTCTCGATCTGAAAGCGCGGTGGGCGAATACCCGCAGCCTCGCTCGCTTTTGTGCGTTCGATGGCGAGATCGAGCACCGCAGGGATGCCGCGCAGCCGCGCAATGTAATTCTTCAGATCGGTTTCATCGGCGACCGTATGCGTGTTGACCAGAAAATCGGGCAATTGGCTGTGCGCCGAATAAAGGCGCGAATAGAACGGCGGGCGATAGATGCGGCCCCTTTGCGAGAGCGCTGCGCGCTCCGCCTCAAGCGCCCAGATGTCGAAATTGACCTGCGCTTCGGGCGACAAACGAGCGCGGTCAAATTGCGCGCGCATCCGGGCAACGCTGGCCTCGCGCCAGGCAACCTGCGCGCTGGCCGCAGGATCACTAATGTCGTTCCAGCGATCCCCGCCATTCTTCAGGCCTAACCGGGTGGCAAGCTGGGGCTGCTGTGTCAGCCACTCGGCAAACTCCGCATCGAGAAATGCTGTCAGGCGCGCGTCTTCTTTCGCGAAATCTCCGCCCAGAACAGCAACAGGGGCAGCACGATCCTGCGCCAGCGCAGCCGCGCTGGAGAGTATAAGCGTCACAATGACGGTTGCGAAGGTGCAAGAAAACGTGCGCTTCATCTGGGATCCTATCGCTGGCTGAAAATCAATCTGGCCTGAAGTGTATGGTTTGCCAAGGGTGTATCCCATGACATCTGACAGGGTGATAGCGGAGATGCCGGAAATTTGAGCACCGCAAAAACTGCTTCGAGCTCGGCACCAGGATCGCCTGTAACGTAATCCCAGTTTACAGCTTGTAGTTCGTCTCGATGATGCGAGCAGCAAGCGTGATTTCGTCGCCTACGGTTTTGCGGTCGCTAATTGCTGCGAGCGGTACGACAAGGGTGTAGATAAACTCGCCGCCCTCGAACCGGCGCTCTGCCTTCCCTTCGAGAGTGGCGGGGATTATACTCGTGAGCAATTTTGTCCCGAAGCCCTCACCTGTTTGCGGCGATGGGTTTGGTTCGGCACCATTGTGCTCGCGCCACAGAAGCTCGAAGACTTCGGCGCTGATCGTCCACGTCACGCTCACGCGCACACTTTCTGACGCGCCAAGGCCATACTTGTGCGTGTTGGTTGCAAGCTCGTGCAAAGCGAGGCTGAGTTGCTGCGCCGCGGTGGGACTGACCGACAAGGCAGGGCCCGCAAAGCCGATGCGCTCGCCATAGGTGTCCTTCAGCACCGCGAGCCCAGCTTCGATCAACTTCTCCAGCTGTGCCGATGACTGGTCGTCCTGCGCGATCGAGCGCGTGGCATTGGCGAGCGCTCTGATCCTGCCCAAGAACGGCTTCAGGAACTCGTCCGTGCTCGCGGCGCCCTTGGCTGATTGCAAGGCAAGGGTCTGCACCACGGCCAGCAGATTGCTGCTGCGATGAACCGCCTCGCGCGCCTGCACGGCCAGCGCCTTGGTCGCATGTTCGAGCTCTGCGGTGCGCTCTCGCACCTGCTGATCAAGCGAGGCCAGCGTTTCCTTGTGGGCTGCGATCTCTGCTTGCAGACCGCGATTGGCAAGCTCGAGCGCGGCCGGAGAGGGCAAATTGACAAATTCGGGGATCAGCCTGAACAGCATGAATGCGGTCGCGGTCGACACGAGACCGGTGGCCAGCTTCACCCAACCGACGAACGGATAGATGGGGATCCACAAGGTCACGATCATAAAGAGATGGGTGATGCCGCACAGCAGGATGAAAGCGGCAAACAACACGACGAGCGCAGACTGGGGCACCTCGGTTCGCTTGCGCAGCACCATGAACAGCGCCACCGGGATCGCTGTGTAGGATAGAAAGATCAGCAGATCCGATCCAGCCCACAACAGCACCAACCAGGGTTCCCACAGCAGGCACATGCCGTGGGGCATGTATTCGCCGTATTCGACTACGTGATTTTCCATCGCTCTTGATCCTCGGCACCTCGTTCGTGCCGACCCCTTGTGCCTGTTCGTGGAAAATTTTGGAACTTCTACGGAGTTTCGAATTGCTGCTAGATGCAAAATCTTGGCGTTTATGCAGTACGCCAGAGCCGGGTTGCAGCGCTCCAGCCGGTTCGCAGATTGCAACCCGAACGCTCTTAAACCTTTGTTCGCGAGGACCGTCAAATACTAGAAGGATGCACTTATTGCAAGGGCATCGCAACAAGGCTCACGCGAATAAACTGTCGGATTTTATGCTGCATTAATGGCATCCTTTTTGCTATAACGAATACGGAATTCTGCAGGGCAAACAAGGACCAATCGGACATGCCGGTGGCTGTGGTAATCAGTTTCCTTCTCCGACAAAGGGGGCCATGGCTTTGACCCCTTATTCCGTCGGCGGCCGGCAAGATAAACCGCACGATCAGTCCTATAGCCGCTCGCCCTCTGACAGTTCACGCGAGGCTGGCGAAGCGCCATCTTATGCCGGGAAGGCAGAACGGATTGACGTTCTGCGCGAACATTCCGTGTGGGTCTCCTATCTGGTCGCGATGGCAATCACGGCAGCCGCGATCGGCCTGCGACGCTCGCTCGACGTACTTGGCGAAGGCGTCGCCCCCTTCGTTCTCTTTTATCCTGCTGTGCTGGCCTGCACGCTGTTCGGGGGCGTCGGCCCCGGCGTATTTTCCTTCGCGGCGTTCGCGCTTGCTGCGAGTGTATTATGGCTTGAACCCAGCGGCCCGTTGGCCCTGTCGGGATACGGCCTAATCAACCTCCTGCTGTTTACCTGTACGTGCGGGGTCATCATTCTGGTCGCGTATCTTTTGCGCTCCGCCCATTTTCGCCTGCGCCGAAGCGAGGCACAGTTGAGGCTGTCGCAGGAAGTCGGACGGATCGGCGTCTGGGAACAAAACTTGAAAACCGGAAGTCTGTGGTGGTCACCGATGTTCTACGAAGTGACCGGCGTAAGTCCCGACGAGAAGCCTGATATCGAAGCATTTTTGCAGCGCATCGATCCAGTCGATCGTGATCGGGCCATCGCAGCGTTCGAAGCCGCCCGCCAGGGGCACGGCGTTCTCGACATTCAGTTTCGCTTCAACCGGGACGACGGTGCGACGGTATGGCTGGCGGGCCGAGCCGAGCTGCTGCGCGATGCAGACGGCAATCCGTCGCGCCTGCTGGGGATCAACTTCGATGTGACGTCAGTCCGCGCCATCGAACGAGAGCGAGATCAGGCGCATACATTGCTGCGGACCTTATTCGACAGCCTCCCCGGCGCAGCTTACGTCAAGGATACCGAGGGCCGCATCCTGCTCGGCAATCCGGGTATGGCTGCGGCGGTCGGCCAGATACCGGAAAACTTCCTCGGAAAGACCGACCAGGACTTCATGCGCGACCAGGATCGCGCGCGCGCCATCATGGAACACGATCAAGCCGTCTTTCGTGAAGGCATTTCCACAGAGTTCGAGGAAGAAATCGTGCTTCCTGACGGACAATTGACCCATTGGCTTTCCGTGAAGACCCCGTTCAGGAACGAAGAGGGGCGGATCGAGGGTATCGTGGGGATTTCGCTCGATGTGACCGAGCGGCGCAAGGCGGAGAAGCGGCTGCGCTTCCTCGCTGACGAGGTCGATCACCGCGCCAAGAACCTTTTGGCCGTGGTGCAATCGATCATGCGACTGACAAAGGCTGATGATATTGCCGCGTTCAAAGCGGCGTTGGGCGGACGGATTAAGGCCCTGGCGCGCGCGCACAACCTGCTCGCAGCAAACGGTTGGGAGGGCGTCGATCTCGCCACCCTCGTAAACGAGGAGCTTGCCCAGTTTGTTCGGATCCGGGCGGTGCAGATCTGTGTGTCCGGGGCGTCGCTCAAGCTCGAACCGAACGTGTCGCAGCCTTTAGCGATGGTGTTGCACGAACTTGCCATCAATGCGGCGAGTTATGGAGCTCTTTCAGTCGAGGGCGGTGAGCTGACGGTGGCGTGGCAACTCATCGAGCGCGATGCCCAAAGCTTGCTGGAGCTGGTATGGACGGAGGCGCAGGGGCCGTTGGTCGCAACCCGGGCAGAGCCGGGCTTCGGTTCGACAGCAATCCGCGGCGCTATCGAGCATCAGCTGAGCGGGGAGGTCGATTTCGATTGGGCACCGACAGGCATTGTGTGCCGCATTGTCTTTCCCGTTTCGCAGGATCTCGTCCGGCAACAGCCTTCAGCCGTTCCTCCGGACGCGCGTGTCACGGGAAGCCCTCGGGGCACGGCAACAGGAGCACATGACGCCGATCTGACAGGCAAGCGCGTTCTCATCCTCGATGATGAAGCGCTGATTGCAATCACACTAAAGGAAGCTGTCGAAGAGCTCGGGTGTAATGTTGTCGGGCCGGTCGGCAATGCCAAGGCAGCGCTAAGTCTGGTGAGACAGGGCGCTCCTGACATAGCCATCCTTGATGTAAACCTCGCGGGGACCAGCAGCGCCCCCGTCGCAGCGGCGCTGCGAGCGTTGGGCGTTCCCTTGGTCTATTGCACCGGTTACACGGTGCCAGCAGAGCAAATCGAGGTGGGGCCGCAAACCGAAGTACTTTCAAAACCAATCGACCCTTACGAACTGGCCGCTGCCCTCAAACGCGCTGTCGGTAGATAGCCAAGCCGCTTTCTCGAAACGTCGCTGCCGGAAACCGGTCTTGCAAAGATTGGGGGCGCGGCCTGCTTCAGGGAATTTCACGCCTACCTGCGGAATACAACCTTGGTGCTCCCGCTAACCATCTGTGCGAGCCGCGCGGCGTCCCAGTTGGTCAGCCGCACGCAGCCATGGCTCTGCGCCCGGCCGATCGTATCGGGCGAGGGGGTGCCGTGGATGCCGTAATGCTCTTTGGTCAGGTCAATCCACACCACGCCGACCGGGCTGTTGGGGCCGGGCGGCAGTCGCTGGGGTTCGGCGCTGTCGGGCACGTCCCAGAACAGCTTGGGATCGAACGCGAAGGGCGGATTGTAGGCCACCCCTTTGACCGCCCAATCGCCGATCGGCAGCGGATCGTTCTGCGAACCGGTGGTGACGGTGAACATCGCCGCCAGCCGACCTTTCGCATCATAGGCTTTGAGCCAGCCTTCGGTTTCGTCGACGAGGATGCGCGCAACATCAGGCTGACCGGTACCGACGCCGAGCGAGCGCAGGGTTTGGAGCCACTCCCGATTTTCGACCATTGCCGCGTCGATCCGGTCGGCCCCCACATTGGGGACGCGCAACTGCTGGCCCGGCAGTAATTGCGGTACCCTCGCCGCGCCAGGTGTCGCCTGCGCAGGCGGCGATGATGGCGCTTCGCCGCCAGCGGCACCGGCTGGTAGCCCGCCGAGATTGAGCTGTGCGAGCACCTCGGGTGTCGTGTGGAACCGCTCGGCCAGTTTCTCGGCCATTGTCTCGTAACCCATCTGCGTCAGCTTGGCTTGGGCGGCAGCGCCTTCGGGAATGGCCGTGAATGCGACCTTGCCCCACGACTTCGGGATCGTAACCAGGCGGGTGGCCGGGACGTTGTCCCACTGCACGAGCGCGCCGCGTGTCGCCGGGTCGAGTTCGCCCGTTACCGCTAAATCGCGCGATTCCTGAAAGCCCTTGAGCGCATTGGTGAAGGAGATCCCGAGCTTGCCGTCCACAACACCGGGGCCGAAGCCCAAGCGCTCAAGCACCACCTGCGCCTGCATCACCGGGCGCGGCTGCGGATCGGCTGTCGTGACTGTCGCTGCCGTCCCCGGTGCGGGGTCGCGCGAGGCCATGGCGTCGGCGCCGTTATCGTCGGTTGCTTCCGCGCGCGGCGGGGCTTTAGCATTGTCTGCGGCCGGATCGGAATTGCAGCCCGGCAGCGCCAGCAGACTAAGCACGAGGCCGGCCAATGGGAGTGATGATCGCATGAGGTCTACCTTATGTGGGGATGAACGTCAGGTCGGCCGGGCCCAAACCCATCTTTCGGCTTCGACGAATTCGGCGGCAGGAAAGGCGCGGGATTCAAGCGGAAGTAGCGCCCCGAATGCCTCTATCGCCGCCGCGGCGATAGAGGGGGCGCCGACCACCGCATAGCGGCTGACCGGCCCAATTGACCGGGCACTTGCAAGGAATCCCCGGGGTGAAAGAAACGCGCCGATCTCGAACCGCTCAGTCTTGCGCAAGTCGATTAGCAGCCGCAAATCAGTGTGCGTTGCTATTGCGCTTTCCACCTCTTGCGCCATCTTCAGGACTTGCGTGTTGTCGAGCGTCCGGGGAAACGTAAATGCGAGGCAGGTTATGCCGTTGCTTTGCCGTGCCTCGGATTTCATCGTCCTTCGCCTTGAAAATGACCGTCGACCACGAGCACCTCACCGACCACTCGGATGCGGTGCCGAAGATGACCGCGCAGCGCACGCAATTGCGACAAGGCCGCCGAAATGATCAAAATGGAGCGAACTGCTTGCAACTGCGACTCGGGCTGATCGCGGTTCGGGCGCAACATTCATGTCATTTCCGCGCTCAGCCGGGCTTCGTCGCTAACGCAGGTTGGCATCACGAAAGTAATTAGGCAGCCGCGCGCCCCGACCTTTACGCACCGTCTTTTCGTATCTAAAAGACGAGCAAAGTCAGATAATTACATAGATTGTTCTGATGCTTTCCAGCGCATCTTGGTCGTCTGAGCGCTTGCCTGCGTTCGAGGCGCAGGCCGAACAGGGGGGCAGCACAAATTCGTGATGGGGCGCGGTGTCCTCGACGATCGTCGGCATCACCCGTGACCGGTTCGCCCGCCCCGGACGGCCCGCATGGCCACACCGGTGCGCGGAGCGACGCGGTTGATTATCGCATGCCGCGCGGTGCGAGCGGGCACTTCCAGTCGTTTGTTACAGCGCGTCCGCTGTATTGCCGCGCCTCGCTTACGTCACCGTGGCGCGCGACCATCGGATTGGGCTTGCCATCGAACTCGGCGTCACGCGTCAGGATCACCTTGCGCATCCGCTCGTATTTGTGCTCGGCACGCAGCCGATCAAACTGGTCGTGCGGATTGAAGATGATTGCGGGGCTGGGCAGCTGGCGCGCTTTGCGCGAAGATTCGGGATGAAGCCCGACGGCAAAAAAGGCGCGGCCGCCAAAACTCAACGCGAAGTGCGGATCTTCGGGATCGTTGCTGAAATTGGGGTCGTAACCGTATCCCTGCCGCCGATCCTCGGCCATCAGCGCGCCGATCCTGCGCCACAAGGCGGTCTCGAAGGATGCTTCGTCTAGGCCGTGCGGACCCGAGAAGATCACCGCCAGACTGCGAAAGCCCTGCGCATCGGCGCGATCGGTGGCGATTAGGCGCAGCAGTGCATCGTGAATGCGCAGATCGTCGCCTGGGTCGGACATCGCGCCGGCTGTAACGATTGAAAGACCGCCGCTGGCCAGAGCGGATTTGGCACCGACGCAAGGAAAATCGGGCAACTTGATGTGTTCGACAATACTGCGCTGCAACTCATTTCGTGCCGAAGACACAAAATAATTGTCAAAGCCCTGCGGCTCATTATGATGTTTTGCATCAGTATTGAGCGCGAGAATGTTCTCGATTATCATTTTAAACTCATTAGTCTGTTATGGAGAGCCCTGAATATAGCCGATGGACAGATGCAATCACTAACCTAAATGCGAAAAGCAATCGGTTAGGCGTGGTTCGTAGCGGGCCAACGTGCCGTTTCACCTTGCCGCAAGCCCAACTGGTCGCCGGGCGAGAGAGCTCATCATGCTTCCGGGTCGAGTGTCTCTGCTACCTTCACGGTTTTACGCTCGGGAAGCGCAATCATTCCCAGAATGAACAGCGCAAAACACAAACATATCGCATTGGGAATGATCAGTGCCCAATCACTTTGGAGCACGCCGTAGGTCGTCCACGCCACAAAGGCGAGGCTGGTGAGCGCGAACATCCCAAGCGAAAGCCCTTCGGTCGAGCGGCTGCGGATAATCTGCCACGCCTGAGGGGTGAAGCTTGCCACCGAGGCGCAAGCGCCGATGGTGCCGGCTACCGAAGTCCAATCGATCATCGTGTTATCTCCAAAGGCTGACGCACAACGCGGCCGCGGGTGAGCGAACCGCCCAGATCCTGCGGAAGCACGCGAAATGCTATCGCCCGCTTCCGCCGATTGGCCATATGCCTATGTTAGTGCGGTGATTGCGGCGCTGCGGCAGATCTGGATGCGGCAATTGTGCCGCGCAACCGGGTCGGGAGAAGGGGTGCCACATGGCAGCACGCGCTTATTGGTCGGGCCAGATCCGGCTGGCGTTGGTCTCGATCCCGGTCGAGGTCTTCTCGGCGACCAAATCGGGCGCGCAGATCCGTTTCAACCAGATCCACAAGCCGAGCGGCAAGCGGATCGCCTATGAAAAGGTCGTCCCCGGAATTGGCCCCATCAACCGCGACGAGATCATCAAGGGCTTCGAGATCGAGAAGGGCAACTATGTCCTGCTGGAAGAGCGCGAGATCGAAGCGGTGAAGATCGAAAGCAAACGCACGCTGGAGCTCGTGCAGTTTGTCGACGCGGACGAGATCGATCCGCTCTATTTCGAAAAGCCCTATTACGTTGTCCCCAAGGATCAGCTGGCCGAAGAGGCGTTCGTCGTTCTGCGCGAAGCAATGCGCAAGGCAAAGAAGATCGCGCTAGGCCAGCTTTCGGTGCGCGGAGCCGAGAAGCTGGTCGCTTTAAAGCCGTGCGGCAAGGGGCTGCTGCTGGAAACGCTGCGCTATGCCGACGAGGTGCGGCAGGGCCGGTCGTTCTTCAGCGACATCGACGATACCGCGCCCGACGCCGAGCTGCTGGATCTCGCCGCCACTTTGATCGACAAGCGCACCGCGCCGTTCGATCCCAGCGAGTTCGAAGACCGCTATGTTGCCGCGCTGCGGGGGCTGATCGACAAGAAGGCGAAGTCCAAAACCTGCCGCGCCATCATCGAGGATGCGGGCGAACCATCGCTTGGTGGCGGCAATGTTGTCGACCTGATGGCGGCGCTCAAGAAATCGGTCGGCACGGCTGGCCAGCGCTCTGCTAAGGCCAAGAGCCGCGCCAAGGTTCCGCCCAAGACGAAAGCGCCCGCCGCGCCGCGCAAGCGCGCGTAGGTCGCCGCTATGGCCAACCGCGCAGACGGGGTGCAGCACGTCCCGATCCGCGAGAAGGACGGCGGGAGCGAGGATTACCTGTTCGTCACCGACCTGCGCGGCATTCTCCAATGCGTGCAGATGGGCACGATCGAATTCCACGCATGGGGCGCGCGTGCCGACAAGGTTGAGCGCCCAGAGCGGATGATCTTCGACCTTGATCCCGACGAAGGTATTGATTTCGTTGCCGTCAAGGGCGCGGCGGCTGATATCCGCGCGCAGCTCGCCGATCTCGGTCTGGTCAGCTTCGCGATGCTGTCCGGCGGCAAGGGTGTGCATGTGGTGGTGCCGCTCACTCCGGGCCATGATTGGGATGCCCACAAGGACTTCGCGCGGCGGTTTGCCGAGGCAATGTCGCTCTCCGCGCCGGACCGGTTCACTGCCAACATGAGCAAGGCCAAGCGCACCGGCAAAATCTTTATCGACTGGCTGCGCAATCAGCGCGGCGCGACTGCTGTCGTGCCGTTTTCGGCCCGCGCGCGGCATGGCGCGCCGGTTGCGGTGCCGATTGCGTGGGAAGAACTCGCCGGGTTCGCCGATGCCCACCCCTTCGCGATCGGCGATGCCGAAGCGCTGATCGAGCGATCCCGATCGGCTGCGTTGAAGGGCTGGGGCTTTGCCGCGCAGGCGCTCCCGGCGATCTGAGACGCGCGGCGCCTAGCGGCTGGTGTGCGGATAGCCGCGCTTGAACATCGCCGCCCGCTTGATCTCACCGCGATCGGCGATCCTTTGCTGCTCGCCATAACAAAGTATGTTAGTCAGTAGTCTGAGCCTACAGCCTATCGCGCTCGGGAAAGAGAACATATGCATGGGTGATAAGCAGCAAGATTTTGGCGAAGGGCTGTTTGGCGCCGCGTTCATGGCCCTTCAGGATGCTGCCAGCATTATCGAGCCGTTTGGCCAGCTTGGCGGGCCTGACCGCGACTGGCGGTATCTCGCCGTCAATCCCGCGCTCCAGGAGTTGCTCGATGTGGGCGACGTCACCGGCCAGACATTGCGCCATCACTTCCCCGATAACTTCGAAAAATGGACGGACGATCTTGAACGGGTTTTGGCAAGCAATGCCAGCGAAGTCATTATCCGCCAGCGAACAATCAGTTCGCGCGTGCTCGAAGTTACTTTAACCCCGCTGGCGATGGGTGATCGCAAGGCGATCATGACACGGACCCGCGACATCACGCGCGAACATAGCGACAGCCAGAAACGGCGCGAGGCGGATGCGCGTTACAAGCTGCTGTTCGATTCCATCGATCAGGGCTTCTGTATCTTGGAGGTGCTGTTCGACGCAGAAGGGCGGGGGAACGATTACGTGTTTGTCGAAGCCAACGGCGCCTTGGCTGCACAATCCGGACTGGAAGATGTCGTCGGCAAGCGGATGCGCGAGTTTCATCCGGACATCGAGGACTACTGGCCCAACGTCTATGGCAGGATCGCGCTTTCGGGCGTGTCCGAACGTTTCGAAGGCCAGTCGATGGCGATGGGCCGCTGGTTTGATGTGTTTGCGTTTCCGATCGGCGAACAGGCACCATACCGAATTGGCGTCCTGTTCTCGGATGTCAGCGCGCGCAAGGAAATGGAACCGACGCTGGTCCGCAGCGAAAACCGCTTACACTCGCTGATCGAGGCGAGCTCGGACCTCATGTTCCAGATGAATGCTGATGCAACGTTGATGGAGCAGGTCGGCGGGAAGCCTCTACTTGGCAATGTTGGAGCCGCCAGCAACTGGATCGAAAGATTCGTAGCCGAGATCGACCGCGTTCGGGTCCAGCAGGTGGTTGACGATGGCATCCAGCGGCGTCAACCGTTCGAGATCGAACACCGGTTCCAAACGGCGGATGGCACCGCAGGGTGGTTTGATACACGCGCTGTGCCGGTGTTCGGCGAGGACGGCGCGATCGCCGAATGGTTCGGGATGGCGACGGACATCACCGCCCGCCGCAGGGTCGAACAGCAGCTTTCCCACGGCACGCAGATGCTGCGAGTCGCCAGCGAGATCGGCAAGGTCGGGCTGTGGGAATGGAATGTCGTAACCGGCGAAATGACCTGGTCTGACGAACATTACCGGATGGAAGGCTACGCGGTCGGCGAGGTCATTCCGTCCTACGAGCTGTGGATCGAACGAGTGCATCCCGAAGACCGCGCCGCGACTGAAGTCAAGATTGCAAAAGCAATGGCATCGGGCAAGGATTACGTCCACGAATACCGGGTGTCCCATCCCACTGGCGATATCCGCTGGGTCTCGGCGCGCGGGCGGTTCCTGTATGACGAGCACGGACAACCGGTAAGGATGCTGGGGGCGATGGTCGACACCACCGAGCGCCGGCGCGAGGAGGAATGGCAAAAGCTGCTGGTCGCTGAATTGCAGCACCGGGTCCGCAACCTCATCAGCATGGTCCGCTCGGTCGCGCGGCTTTCGGCACCGAGCCACCGAAATGTCGATGATTACGTCGATCACCTGATCGGCCGACTGCAGGCGATGGGCCGGACCCAGAGCACGCTGACCCGGTCCCCTGGGCGAGACGTCGATTTATCCGAACTGGTGCGCGAGGAACTGCTGGTGCACGCTGCGCGGGATGATCAGGCCTTCGTCGAAGGGCCGATCGTCGCGCTTTCGCCCCACGCCGCCGAAATCGTGACCCTCGCGATCCATGAGCTTGCGACCAATTCGATCAAATACGGCGCGTTGGGAGACGCCGGATACATCCGCATCACCTGGACCAACGAAGTCAAGGGCGGCAAGAACTGGGTCAGTTTGAAATGGCAGGAGACGTCACCGGCGCGTAAGAAAAAGCAGGGCCGCAGGGGCTTTGGCCGTAAGCTCATCGAAGAACGGCTGCCCTACGAACTGCACGGCACTGGAACCTTCACGGTTCATGATACCGGCGTACTTGCACAGCTCGAATTTCCGCTGACCGACGCGCCAAGCATTCTCGAGACCAGATCAGTGGGGCCATATCGACCATGACCGACAAAACTCTGTCCGGTTGCCGGATCATTATCGTCGAAGATGACTATTATCAGGCCCATGATAGCAAACAGATGCTGGAAGAGGCCGGCGCGGCGGTGATCCTCGTGTCATCCGTGGTGCCCGATCTGGCCGAACTGCAAAGCGAGGGACGGATCGATGCGGCGCTGATCGACATCAATTTGGGCCAAGGCCTCACGCTCGATTTTGCGCGGCTATTGCGCGAAAAGGCGATCCCGTTCGTGTTTCTCACAGGCTACGATGCCGGCATGCTTCCGGAGGATCTGGCGGACATTCCGTGCATCAGCAAGCCCGCCGATGGTGCGCGGGTGCTGGCAACCCTGACACTTCTGGCCGGTCGGTAGCTTGAAGGCGTAAGGCGTCCGGCAGATCGGATGTCAACGGGTCAAGCGGCTACTGCAGTCAGCCGGTCAAATACCTGTTTGGGCTGGGTGCGCGGCGCAAGATAAGCGCTATCGAACCCGGCGATCTGCTGCAATACGCGCAGATCTTCAATGGTTAGCTGCTTTGATCGCAGCGTGATGAGGTTCTCCTGCCGGAGCTGCTGAAGCTTTCGATTGATGTGCACAGGGGTCAGCCCGAGCACATCGGCAAGGTCGTCCTGGGTCAGCGGAAAATAGAAATGGCGGTCCTGAACTGCGTCAACCAGCGCGAGCCGAAAATGGGTCTCGCACAGCAAATGCGCCATCCTCTCAAGCGCATCGCGCCTGCCGATGTTGACCACCCACGATGACATTACGGCGTTTTCCATTGAGCCATAACCCCGCATCGCCTCGCCGATCGCAGGAAAGCGTTCGATTGCGCGCTCCATGTCGGAATGCAAGATGTTCACGATCCGGCAGGAGCTGAGGGTGATTACCTCTTCAATCGCGGTCCCGGCGGGCGAAGAATCAAAGTAGTAGGCATCGCCGGGCAGCAGCAGCCGGGTGATCTGCCGTGCGCCATTGCGCAGGATCTGGTAGCGCGCCGCCCAGCCGCTGATCAGCACCGGAAACGAGACAATATCGTCGCCGTCGCGCGCCAGATACTTCTTGGCAGCGATGTCGCGCGGTTGCCGGCAAAGCGCCTCAATCGCATCGATCTCCGGGCGCCCAAGATCGGTTGCGTGCATTAATCGTCGCAGAAACGGATTTGACATCGGGATCGTCCTTCTTTGCGTGCTTGGCCTGCAATATGCGCGATCGGTGCGGGATCGGTACAATCATAGGTTATTAAATGCGGCTATATAACCTCCTTTCATCCTGCGGAAGGGGCGCCTTGTGCTGCCGGACGGGTAGGGGTCAGAACTAGAGGCAAACGGGGGCGTTTGGCGCAAGGATTCGCGCCAGCCGACCGGGCCGTCTGAGCGGCGCTAGTGGGCGCGACCAGCCGCTGCGCGACCGCGATGGGGCGATCGGCGTGGGTAATGCAGGGTGGAAGACTGCGCCGGTGCCCATGTCAGCTTGATAGCGGATCGAAGGCAGCGCCTGCGCTGCGGCATGCCAGTTTGCAACCCATGAGAGGAGCTCGACGTGGCAAATGATCGCAATCAGAACCCTGCAAATTCACACCTAACCGGCGGCCGTGTCTCGCATGGGCGGCCCGGTGAAGATCAACACATGCAACGTTCCAGCCCGCAGAGCCGTCCGGAAGGCCAGCAGGGACAACACGGCAGCGGTGATAGCATCGGCCATTACCAGCAGCAGGATCGGAGCGGGTTCGATCGGGGCATCGGCACGTCCGGGTCGACTTCGAACTGAGCAAAGCGGCGGCAGACACGCGCCCCGTTCGCCGCCGCCTTTTGCTTGGCGGGAGTAACAGACACACCGCAGCAGGAAGCATCTTTGCTCGAAATTAGCCGAAAATCACGCTGTGCGTCATGCAAGGCAATGTAAGTTAAAGTGTGCACTTCTTAAGTCGGACAGAGTTTTAAGGCCAGAAGGTTCCCGATTCTTCTGGCAATGGGATGTGTGGAGTTCGACCCTGCTTTACACATTGCATCTGGCTTATGCCCCTCAACTCCCCGCCCAGCGATGGGCGGGGTTTTTTGTTGCGGGGCCAAGGGTCAGCTCTTCAAGCCGGGTGCGGGTTTTGGCGCGCGGTTCGTCGGTTGCCGCCGGGGCTATTGCGGCAACGATACTGTCGAGAAGGGACATGCTGTTTCTCCTGATTGGGCGAGGCGGAAACGAATGTTCGCCGACAGACTATTGCCGCTCCGCAGACACACCTTTTCCTGTTTTCCTATCGCGCGTTAGTGAGCGAGCAGCGGCGCGCGGCCAAGGCTGGCCGCCCGCGGGAGGGCGGCAAACGCCTGATGGACTATCACGAATTTCTGTTATTCGCCGGACTTGCGATTTTCTCCGCGTTCTGGCTGCCGCGCTTCGTTTCGGGGCGCGAACCTGCCTCATCGGTGTTGCTGATCCTGGTCGGGTTCGTGTGCGCGATCATGCTCGACGAGTCGCCCAGCCTGTTCAACCCGATCGCTGCGCCCCGATGGTGGGAAATACTGAGCGAGATGACCGTGATCGTGGCGCTGTTTGCGACCGGTATGCGGCTCGACATGGTGCGCCCATTTGCACGCTGGCGCGCAACCTGGCGGCTGCTGGCGGTGGCGATGCCGCT
>JBBQWH010000036.1:0-23819 GCA_038210785.1 Sphingomonadales bacterium
CACCCGGTGATCCCTTCCCACCAGCCATAGTCTACCCCTGCGTGAAACCCCCCGATCAGCCCGGAGGTGAGGATTGCGAGGCCCGCCAGCGCGGTCCACACCTGCTGCGGCTTGATCACGAAGGCCAGCGCCGCAATCCCGAGCGCGGCGAAATGCGGGTAACGCTGCCACCAGCACATCTCGCACGGCGCCAGGCCGAACGCATATTGCCCCACATATGCTCCGCCGAGCAATGCGACCGGAACCAGCACGGCGAGCGCGCGGGCCCAACGCGAATAACGCCCCGCATTTTCCCCCGGATTATCCCCCGGATTACCCATTGTGCGGGCCTTAACGCTTCGTCGGGCTTTGCGCCGACCGGGACGCCGGGCGCAGCGCCACTGTGCTCTTGGTGGTGCGACGCAAGGTTTCCATCGCGTAGTTCAACTGGAAGTCCTTGATCCCCTTCTCCTCAAGCTGCGCGGCAGTGAGCTGGAAGCGCGGATCGGCAATCTTGTCGGCCTCCATTTCCTCATCCTTGATCGCCAACTCATTGATCAGGTGGCCGCGCAGATCGCTTTCGCGGGTCTGGTATTTCTGGCGCAGTGCGTAATCGGGATCGGAAATCTGCGGAACGGTGATGTCGGGCCGGATCCCGCCTTCCTGCACCGATTTGCCCGCCGGGGTGAAATAGCGCGCAGTGGTGAGCTTGAGCGCGGCGTCGCTACCGAGCGGCAGCAGCGATTGCACCGAGCCCTTGCCAAAGCTGCGTTCTCCCATGATCAGCGCGCGGCGATGATCTTGCAGCGCGCCCGCGACGATCTCGGAAGCCGAGGCGGAACCGGCATTTATCAGCACGATCATCGCAATGCCTTCGGCCATGTCACCGCGATAGACCGTCTCGGCATCGTATAGCACCGTCTCGCCCCGCGCGCGCCCGCGCTGGCTGACGATCCGGCCCGAGGTCAGGAACAGGTCGGACAGCGCGACCGATTCGTCGAGGCTCCCGCCCGGATTGTTGCGCAGGTCGAGCACTAACCCGTTGACCCGCCCACCGGGGGCCTTCTTCTTGATCGCCTGCCACGCCGCAAACACGTCCGCTCCGACATTGGCGGAAAATTCGTTGACGGTGATAAGGCCGATGTTGCCTGCGGTGACTTCGTGGGTGACCGGCTCAAGCTCGATTACCCCGCGGGTTACCGCCACCTCGAGCGGCTCCTCGCGGCCCGGGCGGAAGATCGTCAGCTTGATCGAGGTGCCCGATGCCCCGCGCATCTGCGCCACCGCATCATCGAGCTTGGTATCGACGATCAACTTGCCATCAAGATGCGTGATGAAATCGCCCGCCTTGATCCCGGCGGTCTCGGCCGGGCTGCCGCGGAACGGCGAGACCACCTTGACCGCGCCGTCCTCCATCACCACCGACAGGCCAAGGCCCGAATACTGCCCATCGATCATGGTTTCGAGCCGCTGGAGATCAGAGCCATCGAGATAGGCCGAATGCGGATCGAGCGCCGCCAGCATCCCGTCGATCGCGCCGCGGATCAGCACATCGTCCTCGACCGGCTCGACATAGCTCGCCTTGATCCGCTGGAACACCGCGAACAGCTTGGCGAATTCGGGCCCAGCGCGGCCATCGACCTGGGCCATGGTAGCGGTCGTGGCGGGGATCAGCGCGACGGCGGTAACGAGCGCGGCGCTGCGCAGGAGAGCGGCGATTTTCATGAGGTAGGCAAAGCTCCTTTGTGAAACGAATGTATAGGTTCGCTCGGCTGAACACCAGATGAGAGCATCACAGCCGTGCACGGCGTGCCCGGCTGGCACAGGCAGCGCTGCGAACAGCGCGGGGAATAGGCGATTGTCGTCCGACCTCTCTGACAATTATCGTATAAATTGCAACGGGTTGACCGGCTTGCCTGCGCGCCGCAATTCAATCGTTACCGGCTCCCTTGAGCGATTGGCGCGCCCCAGCGGGCTACCCCCGATGACTGTATCGCCGACCGCGACGTCGATCCGGTCGAGCCCGGTGACGAGGCTGGTCCAGCCGCCGTCGTGCTCGATGATCACGATTCGCCCGAAGCCGCGATAGGCTCCGGCAAAGGCAATCCGGCCGCGCCCCGGTGCGACCACCTGCGCGCCCGGGATCGGCGCAAGGCTCAGCCCGGTGCTCGCCAGCCCGCTTGCGCGCTTTGCGCCAAAGCCGATCAGCGTGCGGCCCTGCACCGGCAGCTGGAAATCGCCCGGCGGCGGCGCGCTGGCGCTGGAGGAAGGGGGGGCTGAGGGGGCAGCATCAGGGCCGGCGGGCAGCGGCACGGCCAGATCGGCGGCCAAATCCTGTGGGCGCAGCACCGGCCCGGGTAGTGCGCCAAGCTCGCGCCGCTGTTTGGCGACGTCGTCAAGCTTGCCGAGCAATCCATCGAGATCGCGCGCTTCCTCGGCCAACGTCAGCGCGCGTTCGCCCTCGCGCTGCGCTGCGCCGCGGGCGCTGCGCGAAGCAAGGCGTTGCTGGTTTTCGAGTGCGGCCAGCTGCGTGCGGCGCTGGCGCAGCGCGCTCTCGCTCCCCCGCAACTGGGAGACTGCACGCGCCGCCTGCCCTTCAAGCGCTCGGCCGCGATCGAGCTCGCTGCGCAGCGCTGCGGTGCGAGCGCGGATCTGCGGCACCGCGCTATCGAGCACCGCGCGGACATAGACCACGTTCTTGAGCGATCCCGGTTGCAGCGCCGATAACACCAGCGGCCGGCGAGCCGCGGTCTGGAGCGCAGCGGTAAGGCGCGCGGTCGGAGCCTGCTTGATCGCCAGGCGAGCGGTCAGTGCGGCGCGAGCCTTGGCGGTGATGGCGTAGCGTGCGCGGGCGACTTCAATATCGGCTTCAGCCTGCTGAATCCGGGCAGCAAGCGCGGCAGCCTCGCGCGCGGTGCGGGTCGCGGCTTCGGTCGCGGCTTCGGCCTCGCGGGTGAGGCGCGCGGCGCGCTCCTCGGCGCGGCCGCTCTCGCGCGTCGCGCGGGCAAGCGCAGCCTCGGCGTCATCCGGTTCGACCAGCTCTGCCGCAGGAGCCGCCTGCGTGGCGGGCAGCGCGATCGTCAGCGCCGCGCCCATGGCCGCGACGCAAAGCACAGTAAGAAGCGCTGAGCGGTTCATCGCGTCACCCTGCCCGATGATAGGGGTGCCCGGCAAGGATGGTAGCGGCGCGGTAAAGCTGCTCCATCAGCATCGCGCGTGCCATCAGGTGCGGCCAGGTCGCCGGGCCGAAGGCGAGCAGCAGATCGGCAGCGGCGCGTTCGGCATCGCAATGCCCGTCCGCCGCGCCCAGCATGAACCGGGTTTCGCGCACACCCTCATCACGCCAGCGGCCAAGCAGGGCGGCGAAATCCTCCGAGGTCAAGGCGGTGCCGCGCTCGTCGAGCAGCACGGTGCGGCACGGGGTGAGGGGTTCTGCCACCTTGCCTGCGCCAACATCGGGCCATTCGGTCAGCTTCACCGGCCAAGTCAGGCGCTTGGCATAACGCTCCACCAGCTCGCCCTCGGGCGACCGGCCAAGCTTCCCGCGCGCGATGATGTGGAGGAGAATCTCAGTGACCTCAAAAAGTGACGCCAAACGGGCCGCGCAGCGGCCCGCGAGGCCAAGCGGCCGAGCCGCAGGTGTTCAAGCCCGCAGGGCTTGAAACAGCACCGAGGAACGCGCGCCCGGACGGGCGCGCGCAAAGCGAGAAAAGGCTTCAGGCTCGGCCTGACGCCGTCTCGCTCCCCTCGAACGACCACATGCGTTCAAGATTGTAGAAGGTGCGGACTTCGGGTCGGAACAGGTGCACCACCACGTCGCCTGCGTCGATCAGCACCCAGTCAGCGGCAGGCAGACCTTCGATCCGCGCGTTGCCAAGCCCGGCTTTCTTGATCGCTTCAGCAAGCTTCTGCGCCATCGTCGCCACCTGCCGGGTCGAGCGGCCGCTCGCGATCACCATGTAATCGGCGATCGAGCTTTTTCCTTCGAGCGGGATCGAGACGATCTCCTGCGCCTGATCGTCGTCAAGCTGTGCAAGCACCAGCTGGTGCAGGGATTCGCTCCCCACCTCAGGCTGCTCCGGCTTCTGGGCCAGAGATTGGGCAAGCTTGGCGGCGGCATGCGCCGGGCCAAGCGGAAGTGATGCGACAAAGGCCTCGGTGATCGGCAATCGGGTATCTCCAGAGTTCAGGGCGACAGCGGCTGACATGACGCAGGCGGTCAGGCGAAGGGCCGGAAACGCGTGGCAAGCGTCTCATGCGTCCTCCCATGACCGGATCGAGCGGAATGTCAGCCGATCACGCACCGGTGCATCGCGATGTTCGCTTTTCGAACCTTGACCGAGAATTTCCTCGGCCCAACCGACATGAGCACGGCGAATGGCCGTGGCTGAGCGGTGATCGGGATCGAAACGCAAGAACACCAGGGCCGGTGCGCTCCATTGCCCCCGTTTCCGAAAACTGGCGGCAGACATGCGATAGCGCCTGAGCCAGGCCATGGCGGGGCTCGTCATGGCAGCTGCATCATAGCCGGGCCGGGCGATCACCGCAATCGGCATTGTCCGGGCAATTTGTCGCCACCCCTTCCACATGTGAAATTGCGCCAGATTGTCCGCCCCCATCAGCCACACGAACCGCCGCCGCGGGTAACGCCGGGTGAGTTTGGCGAGCGTATCGACAGTGTAGCGGGTGTCGAGATCAAGCTCAATCGCGCTAGGGATAATGGGGGCGCGCAGGCTCATCCGTTGAGCCGAGCGCAGCCGCGCCTTGAGCGATCCCATATCGTCCTGCGGCTTCAAGGGATTGCCGGGCGAGACTAGCCACCACGTCTCGTCCAGCCCCAGCGCTGCTTGGGCGAACAGCGTGATCCGCCGGTGCCCGCCGTGCGCGGGATTGAAGCTGCCGCCGAGCAGCCCGGTCAATTGTGCGCGCTGGGCCAAGGCAGTTAGGGCCGCGTCTGGCCTTGGCCGCGCACCTGCCACTTGTAAGTGGTGAGCCCCTCAAGCGCGACCGGCCCGCGCGCGTGCAGCCGTCCGGTGGCAATGCCGATCTCCGCCCCCAGGCCGAATTCGCCGCCATCGGCGAACTGCGAGGAGGCGTTGTGCATCACGATCGCACTGTCGACCTCGGCGAGGAACCGCTCGGCGACCGCGTCGTCGGCGGTGACGATGGCATCGGTGTGGGCCGAGGAATGGCGCGCAATATGCGCAAGCGCCGCCTCCAGCCCATCAACACAAGCCACTGACAGGATCGCGTCGAGATATTCGGTGTCCCAATCGTTCGCGCTGGCCGGGATCACACGCGGATCGAGCGCGCGGATGCGAGCATCACCGCGCACCTCGCACCCCGCCTCGATCAGCGCGCCCACCAAGGCCGCACTTTGCGGGTAATCGGCGTCGATCAGCAGCGTCTCCATCGCCCCGCAGATACCGGTGCGGCGAAGCTTGGCGTTGAGCGCGATTCGCGTCGCCATCGCCGGGTCGGCGGCGGCGTGGACATAGGTGTGGCAAATCCCGTCGAGATGCGCGAGCACTGGTACCCGGGCATCGGCCTGCACCCGCGCGACGAGGCTTTTGCCACCGCGCGGCACGATCATGTCAATCAGGCCCGCCGCTGCCAACATCGCGCCAACGCAGGCGCGGTCCTGGGTCGGGATCAGCTGCACCGCTTGCGCCGGCACGCCGCCTGCCACCAGCCCGCAGGTCAGCGCGGCATGGATCGCGCGGTTGGAATGCACTGCCTCGCTCCCCCCGCGCAGCAGCGCCGCATTGCCCGCGCGCACGCACACCGCAGCAGCATCAGCGGTCACGTTGGGCCGGCTTTCGTAGATGATCCCGATCGTGCCGATCGGTACCCGGATGCGCTGGAGGTTGAGGCCGTTGGGGCGTTCGCTGCGGTCGATCACAGCGCCCACCGGATCGGGCAGATCGGCCACCGCTGCCACAGCATCGGCAATCCCTGCCAACCGGGCTTGATCGAGCGCCAGCCGGTCGAGCAGCGCCGGGGCGAGCCCGTTTGCGGCGCCCGCAGCAAGATCCTGCGCGTTGGCCGCCAGCACAGCAGGCGTGGCAGCGCGCAGCGCGTCGGCGGCGTGATGGAGAGCGGCGGCACGCACCGCGCTCGGCAAGGCGGCGAGTTGGCGCTGGGCGATGCGGGCGGATTTGGCCAGTTCGGTCACCAGCGTGGCCGGATCAGCCCATTCGCCGGATACAGAAGACGGCGTGGAAAACGGTGAGAGAATTGTCATGCGCGCGGCCTTAGCAGCCTTGCACCGCGCTGTCAGGTGATGCGAATCAGGGCGCTTTGGTCCGAAACTAACCTAGGTTGCGAGAGTGTGGCAGGAAGATTGCCCCAGAATGAACATTTCACCGTGAATCCGCTTCGTCTCAGCCACGCCCACGCAAGCGGGATTCGACCGCACCGCGCAGCACTGATAGCGGCCAAGACAAGGGTATAAAAAACAAATCGGGGTCGCAGTGTCAGACATAAATACCGCGCAGAAGTGGGGCGAACGGCTGCGTCAGTGGTTCCCCGATCGCGAGTTTTTCATGCGTGCCGATGGTCAGGTGCGCTTCATCAAGGTTTCGGCAAAACTCCAGATGCGCGTTGCGGCGGGGGCTGTCGCGGTGGTGTTGGTGTGGTTGGCCGCGCTCGGGGTAATGGCCTGGGGCCAGTACCGCGCGGAGGCCGATCTCGCGTCCTTCGCCCAGCAGAAGGCGCGGGTTGCCAGCGCCGAGGAACGGCTCAAATCCTATGGCGGCAATCTCGACAAGGTGGTCGACGATCTCAAGCAGCGCCAAGGATTCCTCGAGGAAATGGCGCAGATGCTACCCGCGGACATGGTCACCGACGAAGCGGCCAGCGGCACTGTCACCGATTCCACCGCTGAAGCCGTTGAAACCGTCAAGAAAGTCGGCGCGCTGATCCCGCAGGCGCGCGGCTTGGCTGAAATCGAAGCGCGCCAACTTGCCTTTGCCGAGCGCCTCACGCGCTTCGCCGATGCCCGCGCGCGCCGCGCAGAAGCGGCGATGCGCAAGCTCGATCTCGATCCCAAGCTCATGAGCCGCGAGACGCAGCAGGCGATGGGTGGTCCGTTTGAAGCGGTTATGGGCACAGAAGGCGATATTGACCCACGGTTCGAACGCCTCGGCCTCAGCCTTGCGCGCATGGCAGTGCTCGAACGCGCGCTTGACGGCATTCCGCGGGTGGTGCCCGCCAGCGTGCAGAGCATCACTTCAGGCTTCGGCTATCGGCGCGATCCCTTCAATGGGCGCGGCGCGATGCATGCGGGGATCGACTTCAAGGGCGCGATCGGCTCGCCGATCTTTGCCGCAGCCGGAGGCCGCGTGAGTTTTGCAGGATCGAAAGCGGGCTATGGTCAGGCAATCGAGGTAACCCATGGCAACGGCATCGTGACCCGCTACGCGCACTTGTCGCGGATCGATGCCAAAATTGGGCAGCGAGTCGCGGCCGGGGCTACCATCGGGGGGCTCGGCAGCACCGGCCGCTCGACCGGTCCGCACCTGCATTTCGAAGTCCGCATCAATGACCGCGCGGTCAATCCGCGCCCGTTTCTGGAGGCCGCCCCCGATGTTCTCAAAGAAGTCCGCCGCGCCGGAGCGGGCCGCGCCCGTGTCGTCACCGCCGCCAAGACCCGCTAACAGGAGCGCCGCGATGGGTACAGGTTCGACCTTTTCCGTGATCGGCGCCGATGTCGTGATCAAGGGCGATATCGGCGCTACCGCCGATCTGCATATCGACGGCACAGTTGAAGGTGACATCAAGTGCGCGTCCTTGGTGCAGGGTGAAACCAGCAGCATCAGCGGCGCCGTGGTGGCTGAAAGTGCGCGGATGGCGGGCAGGGTCAGTGGTTCGATCACCGCACGCGATCTGGTGATCCTCAAGTCCGCGCAGATCGAAGGCGATGTGCATTATGATGCGCTGACGATCGAACAGGGCGCACAGGTCGATGGCCGGTTTGCGCCCAATGCGCGTCAGACGGTCAAAGCGGTGCCTTCGTCCGGGACCGAAGCGGCGGCCTAAGCGCCGCTCACAGCACCTCGGCCCTCAGTGTCTTGCGATCAAGCTTGCCGATGATCGTCTTGGGCAGGGTTTCGCGGATTACCACATGGTCCACCCGCTCGTGCTTGCCGATGCGGGCGTTGAGCCAGTCGCGCAGTTCCTCGGCGGTTGCTGCCGCATTGTCCGCCAGCGTGACATAGGCGCGCGGGACCTCTCCGCGATATTCCTCGGGCACGCCGATCACCAGCGCTTCCTTCACCGCCGAATGCTCAAGGATCACGTCCTCGACCATGCTCGGGAACACCTTGAACCCGCCGACCGCGATCATGTCCTTGATCCGGTCGACGATCTCGAGGAAGCCGTCCGCGTCGATCCGCGCGACATCGCCGGTGCGCAGGTAACGCTTGCCGCCGCGCTCCACGAAGGTTTCGGCGTCAGTTTCGGGCCGGTTCCAGTAGCCGCGCATCACCTGCGGGCCATGCACCGCAAGCTCGCCCGGCTCGCCTGCGGGGGCGAGGTTTTCGGGATGTTCCTTGTCGAGCAGGATCACCTCGGTCCCCGGCACCAGCTGGCCGATGGTGCCGCGCTTGCGGGTGCCGTCATAGGGATTGGCCGAGACCACGCCTGAACTTTCGGTGAGGCCATAGCCTTCGACCAGCCGCACGCCGGTCGCTTCCTCGAACCGCACATGCACCGGGCCGGGCATCGGCGCGCCGCCGGAAATGCAGACTTTGAGGCTGGAGAGGTCGGTCTTGGCGAGATCGGGGTGATCGAGCATCGCCTGGAACATCGTCGGCACCCCGGGAAAACCGGTGCAGCGGTAACGCTGGATAGTGGCAAGCACCTGCGCGGTTTCGAACCGCGGCACCATCGCGATCGACGCGCCGGTCGCCATCGCGTGATTGAGCAGCGCGGTGTTGGCAAACACGTGGAAGAACGGCAGCGCGCCCATAAACACTTCGCTGCTCACGTTGCCGAACGGATTGATCGCGGCCACCTGCTGCGCGTTGATGCTGAGTTGGTCATGCCCCAGCATTGCGCCCTTGGGCCGTCCGGTGGTGCCGCCAGTATACTGCAGCAGCGCAAGGTCTTGCGGAGTGACGTCGACCGGATCGCGCGGACTGTTCGGCGTCATTGCGGCCCAGCTGCGCACCTGCGTACTGTAAGCCACAGCGGCAATCTGTCTGCGCTTCAACAGCTTGAGCGCCAGCCCCTTATACCACGGCAGCATCGCGGCGAGGCTGCCAACCACCAGCGTTTCGAGCGCCGAGGCTTCGAGCACCTTGGCCGCATTCTTGTAAAGCTCCGGCACATCGAGCGTCACCAGCACCCGCGTGCCGCTATCGCTGACCTGCCAGCTTAGCTCCTCGACCGAGTAGAGCGGCGAGAAATTGACCACCACCGCGCCTGCCATCATCGCCCCGTAATAGGCCGCCGCATAGATCGGGACATTGGGGAGAAACAGACCGACACGGTCACCCTTGGCGATGCCGAGCGCCTGCAAACCGGCGGCAAAACGCTGCGCATCGGCGAAAATCTTGGCATAGCTATAGGTCCGCCCGAGGAAATGCAGGAACGGGGCGGCGGAGTTGGCGCGCGTGGTGCGTTCAAACATCGCCGGGAGGCTCATCGCCTCAAACCGGGTGTCGAGCGGGGTGGGGTGGTGATAGGCCGGATTAATGACAGACATACCAAAATCTTGGCTGACAACGCGCTGGCGCACAAGCGAAACTAAGGGAGCGTCGCTCCGATCACACGTCGCCCCGTGCTTGCCCTGCCCCGGCGGACGCCCGGGACACGAGGCTTGGCTAACCTTCGGCGCAATCGTGACACGGCGCGTATCCGATCCGCTTCAGGCTCGCCCGAAACCAAAAAAGCCAAGCTCCGGATAGGGTATCAGATAAACCCGCTTTCGGGGTCGATTTTGACTTCGGCAGCTTCGGCGGCACGGCGCGCGGCGAGCCAGGCTTCGGCCTCGGCTTCCTGCACGGCGTGGGCTGCGGCCTTGTGGGTGGCGTCGCGTTCAGCGCGCAATTCCTCGATCAGCTTTTCACGATCATTGCGTTCGGACCGAGCCGGAGCATCGACATCCTCGACGATCCCGGCGCGCTTGGCTGCCTTTGCGGCCATGGCATCCAATTCGCGCTGCGAACACAGGCCCAGCGTGACCGGATCCTTGGCCTGGATGTTCTGGATGTTCCAGTGCGAACGGTTACGGATCGCGCCGATGGTGTTGCGGGTGGTGCCGATCAGCTTGCCGATTTGCGCGTCGGAAACCTCGGGGTGGTGGCGCAGGATCCAGGCGATGCCATCGGGCTTGTCCTGACGCTTGGAGACCGGGGTGTATCGCGGGCCCTTGGTGCGTGTGACTTCGACCGGGGCCTTGTGCATCTTGAGCGAATAGGCTGCGTCGGCCTGACCCAGCTCAATCTCGCCTTGCGTCAACTCGCCTGCGTGCACCGGATCGCGCCCGGTATATTTGCTGCCTGCCAGATCATCGGCCATCGCCTGAACTTCGAGGATATGCAGGCCGCAGAATTCGGCAATTTGCTCAAACGACAGCGCGGTGTTGTCCACCAGCCAGGTCGCGGTGGCATGTGGCATCAGCGGTTTGGGCTGATCCTTGGTCGCCATGGGGAAATTCTCCGTTGAAAATGAAAGGGCCGCCCCTTTCGGAGCGGCCATCTTAGAAACCTAGATAGGCCAAAGCCGGAGAAACGGCAAGGGAAAGGGGATCAGAACGCGGGAATCGCCTGCAGCGACACCGCCTCCTCCTCTTCCAGCGCGACCAGCCCGGCCAGGAACTGGCGCGTTGCCGAATCCCACGAATAGCTGGCCCCATAGGCGGCGCAGGCGGCGCGGTCGCAATAACGTGCAGCGTCGATTGCGCGGGTGAGGTCTTCGGACATCGCGCCGACCGTGCTGGTGACGATGTCAAGCGGGCCCGCCACCGGGTAGGCTGCAACCGGGGTACCGCAGGCAAGCGCCTCGATCATCACCAGCCCGAAGGTATCGGTGCGGCTTGGGAACACGAACACGTCTGCCCCGGCATAGCAGCCGGCTAGCTCCACACCCGACTTTTTGCCGAGAAACCGCGCCTTGGGAAACTTCGCCTCGAGCGCGGCGCGCGCGGGACCGTCGCCGACTACCACTTTGGTGCCGGGATAATCGCAGGCGAGGAACGCCTCAATGTTCTTTTCCACCGCGATCCGCCCGACATAGAGCAGGATCGGCCCTTCCACCTGCGCATATTCGGGTGGCGGCGGGGCGTGCGGCGAGAAGCACGCGAGATCTACCCCCCGGCTCCAGTGGGTGAGCTGGGTCAACCCCTGTTCGCGCAGCTGGCCGCGGACCGTCTCGGTCGCGACCATGATCCGCTGCGCCGGGCGGTGGAACCAGCGGATATAGGGCCAGAATGCGCCCGCCGGCAGCCCGGTGCGGCGCGCGAGATAATCAGGGAACTGGGTATGATAGGCGGTCGTAAAGGGCACCTTGCGGCTGAGGCAATAACGCCGCGCGGCAAAGCCCAGCGGGCCTTCGGTGGCGATATGCACCGCCTCGGGCGCGATCCGCGCGAGCTGCCGCCCGACTGCGCCGGGCGCCGTTAGCGCAAGCCGGATCTCGGGATAGGTCGGCGCGGGGACCGAGGGATAGCCCTCGGGCGAGATCACAGTGACCTGGTGGCCCCAGCTGCGCAAAACTTCGCAGGTGGTCGACAGCGTGCGCACCACACCGTTGGTCTGCGGGTGCCAGGCATCGGTAATGATCGCGATCGAGGCAGGGCCGATCGGGGCAGGTGCGGCGGGCGCGATTGTGTCGCTATCAGGAAGGATGGTCGTAAAGCGGTTCACGCCGCCTCGCGCGCGGGATCGGACGGGCCGACCGATGGGGCATCGGCGCCATCGCACTCAACCTCGACTTCGCCCTCAACCTTGTCGCGGCGCTTGATCTCGTCGGCCCAGTGGAGGATTTCCATCCGTCCATCGTGATGTTCAACCAGCGCGTTGCAGCCTTCGACCCAGTCGCCATCGTTCCAGTATTCGACCGGCTTGCCGTTATGATCGAATATCCGGAATTCGGCGGTGTGGATGTGCCCGCACACCACCCCGTCAACCCCGCGTTCCCCCGCTGCACGCGCAACGACTTCCTCGTACTTGCCGATGAATTCGACCGCGTTCTTGACCTTGTGCTTGGCCGCCTTGGACAGCGACCAGTAAGGCTTGCCCATCCACCGGCGCACGGTGTTGACCGTGACGTTGAGCTTCATCATCAGATGATAGGCATGATCGCCCACGAAGGCGAGCCAGCGGTGCGACAGCATCACCGCGTCGAACTCATCGCCGTGCAGCACCATCAACCGGCGGCCATCGGCGGTATCGTGGAAAGCGGCACGGCGGATCTCGATCCCACCGAAGTTGAGGCCCGTAAACTGCCGGAACATCTCGTCATGATTGCCCGGGATGTAGATCACGCGTGTGCCGCGCCGCGCGCGCTTCATGACACGCCAGACGATGTCGTTGTGCGCGGCCGGCCAATAGAATTTCTTCTTCAGCCGCCAGCCATCAATGATATCACCGACAAGGTACATCGTCTCGCTATCGGTGGTGTCGAGGAAATCGATCAGAAGTTCGGCATTGCAGCCCTTGGTGCCGAGGTGGACATCGCTGATCCAGATCGTGCGGAAGCTGCGCCGCTCCGGCCCGCCATGCTCGGGGCCCTCAGGCTCGGGTGTGCGGGGGCTAGCGAGCGGAAAGCTCGCGATATTGTCACTGATCAGGTCGGACAGATCGGCACCGGTCATGAAAAATCCCTGAGTGTCTTGCCTTACTGAGATGTTGCCATGGCAGAGAAATGTTACAGCCGACTCACAGACAAATGACGGTTCCGCGTCATTTTCGATTAGCGTGACAGAGCAAAAATGATTCCGATCTGCGTTGCTTGACTAGAGTATGACAAACAGACGACATTTCAAGCCGGTTTCGGACGGGCCGCGCGTGCCGCTCGTTCAGCCGCCCGCGACAAACCCCGGCAGCGGCTCAACCACCGGCCACTTCCAGCACGATCTTGCCGATATGCTCGCCCGCTTCCATCCGGGCGTGGGCGGCGGCCGCCTGCGCGAGCGGGAAGGTCATGTCCATCACCGGAGCCAGTTCGCCGTCGAAAAACATCGGCCAAGCATTGGCGGTGATCTCGTCGGCAAGCGCGGCTTTGAAGCCGTCCGAGCGCGGGCGCAGCGTCGATCCAGTCAGCGTCAGCCGCTTCATCATGACCAGCGCCATATTGATGTCCGCCTTGGCTCCGCCCAGCACCGCGATGGTGACATGGCGGCCGTCTTCGGCCAGGCATTTTAGGTTCTTCGCGACATAATCGCCCGAGACCATATCGAGCACAACGTGCACTCCCTTGCCGCCGGTGTGCGCCATCACCGCGTCTGCAAAATCCGCCGCGCGGTAATTGATCGCAAGATCAGCGCCGATCCGGGTCGCAGCAGAGCATTTGGCCTCGTCGCCGCAGGTCACGATCACTTGCATCCCGAACGCCTTGGCAAGCATGATCGCCATCGTGCCGATGCCCGACGTGCCGCCATGCACCAGCACGGTTTCGCCATCGCGCGCCAGGCCGCGTTCGAACAGGTTGTGCCACACGGTGAACAGCGTTTCGGGAAGCGCCGCGGCTTCGGCCAGCAGCATGCTTTCGGGTACTGGCAGGCAATGCTGCCAATGCGCGGCGCAATACTCGGCGTAACCCCCACCCGGAGTCAGCGCAGCGACCATCTGCCCGAGCATCTCGCGCGGGACTTCGCTGCCGGTCGCCACGACCTCGCCCGAAACCTCCAGCCCGAGCAGCGGCGAAGCGCCCGGCGGGGCCGGATACATCCCGGCGCGTTGCAGGCAATCGGGGCGGTTGACCCCGGCATAGGCGACGCGGATCAGCACATCATCGGGGCGCAGCCGCGGTAAAGTGGCCGTTTCGATCCGCAACACCGAAGGCCCGCCGGGCTCATCGAACCCGATCGCCTGCATCGCCTCGGGCAAGGCGGCCCCGTTGCTTGCGGTCATCACATCGTTCCCCTGGGCCACATTAACCAATCCGACGCGGCGAATAACCGTCTCTCCGATTGACAGCAAGCCGCTTGGCAGGCGATGCTGCGTCGTGATGGAAGAACCCGATCGCCCTCGGCCCAAAGGCGATGCAGCGAGTCGGCTTGTGGCCGAGGACCTCGCCCCCTACTCGCAGGTCGAGCTGGACGAGCGGATCGCGCTGCTCGAAGCGGAAATCGCCCGCGTGACAGCGCATCGCGATAAGGCCGCCGCGCACCGGGCTGCCGCCAATGCGTTGTTTGCAAGGGGTCGCGGATGAACCGCATGTGCCTCCTGTCGGTTTCGCGACCAAGGGATTCGCAATTCCTCAGCCCCGTCCCATATAATTGCCAATCGGCCCTCTCCGCTCGCTGGCCACGAGCAACCACCGCCCGCAGATAGAGGCCCCACCCATGCCCAGCTTCGCCCAAAACCTCGAACGGACCCTGCACAACGCACTCGGCAACGCGTCTGAGCGGCGGCACGAATATGCTACGCTTGAACACCTGTTGCTTGCACTGATCGATGATGAGGATGGCGCTGCCGTAATGGCCGCTTGCGGGGTCGATCTGGCCGAGCTCGGCGAGGTGGTGAAGCAGTATCTTGATCAAGAATATCAATCACTTAAGACAGAGGATGGGGCCGATCCCCAGCCCACGGCGGGGTTCCAGCGGGTGATCCAGCGCGCAATCCTGCACGTCCAGTCCTCGGGCAAGGACACCGTGACCGGGGCCAACGTGCTGGTCGCGCTGTTTTCCGAACGCGATAGCTACGCGGTCTATTTTCTCCAGCAGCAGGACATGAGCCGGCTGGATGCGGTGAGCTATATCAGCCACGGCATCGGCAAGGGCGGCCGCCAGATTGAAAGCAAAACTCCGCAAGGCGCCGACAAGGCCGATGAGCCTGCGCAGACCAAGGAGAGCGGCAACAAGAAGGAAACCGCGCTCGACCAGTTCACCGTCAACCTCAATTCCAAGGCCGAAGCCGGCAAGATCGATCCCCTGATCGGGCGCGGCCCGGAGGTTGACCGGACCATCCAGATCCTGTGCCGCCGGTCCAAGAACAACCCGCTGTATGTCGGTGATCCCGGCGTCGGCAAGACCGCGATTGCCGAAGGTCTGGCGCGCAAGATCGTCGAAGGCGATGTGCCCGAAGTGCTGGCCGAAGCGGTGATCTACTCGCTCGACATGGGCGCATTGCTGGCGGGCACGCGCTATCGCGGCGACTTTGAGGAACGCCTCAAGCAGGTGGTCAACGAGCTTGAAGCGATGCCGCATGCGGTGCTGTTCATCGACGAGATCCACACCGTGATCGGTGCCGGCGCGACCAGCGGCGGGGCGATGGACGCCTCCAACCTGCTCAAGCCCGCCTTGTCGAGCGGCGCGATCCGCTGCATCGGATCGACCACCTACAAGGAATTCCGCAACCACTTCGAAAAGGACCGCGCGCTGCTGCGCCGGTTCCAGAAGATCGACGTCAACGAGCCCACGATCGAGGACACAATCAAGATCCTCAAGGGTCTGCGCAGCGCCTTCGAGAAGCACCACAAGGTCAAGTACACCCCCGATGCGATCAAGTCCGCAGTCGAACTTTCGGCGCGTTACATCAATGATCGCAAGCTGCCCGACAAGGCGATCGACGTGATCGACGAAGTCGGCGCGATGCAGATGCTCGTGCCCCCCAGCCGCCGCAAGAAGATCATCACCGCGCGCGAGATCGAAATGGTGATCGCAACGATGGCGCGCATCCCGCCGAAATCTGTGTCGAAGGACGACAAGAAAGCGCTCGAAAACCTCGAACGCGATCTCAAGCACGTGGTGTTCGGCCAGGACGAGGCGATCCACCGCCTCGCCACCGCAATGAAGTTGAGCCGTGCGGGCCTGCGCGATCCGGAAAAGCCGATTGGCTCGTTCCTGTTCTCCGGCCCCACCGGCGTCGGCAAAACCGAAGTCGCGCGCCAGTTGGCCAACATCATGGGGATCGAGCTCAAGCGGTTCGACATGTCCGAATACATGGAGCGCCACTCGGTCTCCCGCCTGATCGGCGCGCCTCCGGGCTATGTCGGTTATGATCAGGGCGGGCTGCTCACCGATGCGATCGATCAGAACCCGCATTGCGTGCTGCTGCTCGACGAGATCGAAAAGGCGCACCCTGACCTGTTCAACATCCTGTTGCAGGTGATGGATAATGGCCGCCTGACCGATCACCACGGCAAGACAGTCGATTTCCGCAATGTGGTGCTGATCATGACCACCAATGCGGGCGCATCGGACATGGCGCGCAGCGGAATTGGCTTTGGCGATGTGTCCAAGCAAGACGCCGGAACCGAAGCAGTGAACAAGATGTTCACGCCTGAATTCCGCAATCGCCTCGATGCAACCGTGCCGTTTGCCTATCTCGGCAAGTCGGTCGTGGCGCGGGTGGTGGACAAGTTCATCCTCGAGCTGGAATTGCAGCTGGCCGAACAGAACGTCCACATCCAGTTCGATAGTGATGCGCGCAGCTGGCTGGCGGACAAGGGCTATGACAAGTTGTATGGCGCGCGCCCGATGAGCCGGTTGATCCAGGACAAGATCAAGCAGCCGCTCGCCGAGGAGTTGCTGTTCGGCAAGCTGTCTGACGGCGGCGAGGTGCATGTCAGCATCAAGGACAACAAGCCGAGCTTCGAAATGACCCCGGCCCCGCCCAAGGTGAAGGCGGCGAAGAAGGTCTCGATGAAGAAGAAGGCCGCCCCGGTCAAAAAGCCTGCGCCTGAGGCGGACGAAGGCTAAGCCGCGACGATCGATTGAGCCTCGACACGGGCGCGGATGGGGAGGCCCGTCCGCGCCCGTATTGCATAATCACGAATTCGGCGCATTTCGGGCATCTTAACGGCGCAATGGTAATTTTGCGAGATTGCCGGGGCACCGATTGAAGGTCCATCTTTTTCACTGACGCAAGCACAAGAGCGAACCGGATTGCGCCGGATCGTCGGTTTCTGCCGCAGAAGTTCACAAGACAAGAGGACGGGTCATGGTCGTTACGAAGCGCGAATACAAATCGCCCCGTCTCAAGATCTACGGCAGCGCGCGCGATTTGCTGCCGTCGGGCGCCAGCCCGCAAGTCAGGGAAGCGCTGCAGGTCTTGGCGGAAGCCGATCGCAAGGCACTGCGCATCCGGGTTCCTGCATAAGGCTGCTGGCCTGCGCTTCAGCGCATTGGGCTGGACACGGGCGAGGCCACTACCCATGTCCCGGGGATGACCTCAGCCTTTGCCTGGATCCGGCCCGAGCCCTGGGGCATCCACATCGTCCCTGCCGATACCTGGGTCGATCCCTCGCGATCCGTGCCGCGTGCGCTGGTCACCCATGGCCATGCCGATCACGCGCGCGGCGGGCATGGCGAGACGATTGCCACGCCCGCAACGCTGGCGATCATGGAACTGCGCTACAACACCCGCGCAGGCGCGGTGGCAGCGGCATATGGCGAGGCGGTGAGTATCGGCGGCGGGGTCACGGCAACCTTCCTGCCCGCCGGCCACGTGCTCGGCTCGGCGCAGATCCTGCTCGAACATGCAGGCGAGCGGGTTATCATCACTGGCGATTACAAACGCGCGCCCGATCCCACCTGCACGCCCTTCGCCGTCACCCCCTGCGATATCTTCATTACCGAGGCGACCTTTGGCCTTCCGGTCTTCACCCATCCGCCGATCGCCGAGGAAATCGGCAAGCTGCTCGCCGCGCGCGCCGAGAACCCGGATGCCTGCATCTTGGTGGGCGCCTATGCGCTTGGCAAGGCGCAGCGGGTGATCGCCGAACTGCGCGCCGCCGGGCACCACGAAACGATCTGGCTGCACGGCGCGATGGAGGCGATGTGCCGATTGTACGAGGAGCACGGGATCGCGCTGGGCGATCTCAGGCTGGTCAGCGATGCCGCCAAGGATGCGATGCGCGGGAGCATTGTTGTGGCGCCGCCATCAGCGCTTAATGACCGCTGGAGCCGCCGCCTCCCCGACGCGGTCACCGCAATGGCGTCAGGCTGGATGCGGGTGCGTGGGCGCGCCCGCCAGCGCGGGGTTGAGCTTCCGCTGATCATCTCGGACCACGCCGATTGGAACGAACTGACCGCCACCATCCGCGAGGTGAACCCACAAGAGACATGGATCACCCACGGCCGCGAGGAGGCGCTGCTGCGCTGGTGCGAGCTCAACCAGCGCCGCGCCCGCGCGCTGGCGCTGGTCGGCTATGAGGACGAGGATGATTAGGCGCGCATCCTCCCCCACCGGGGGAGGGGGACCGCCGGACCGCAGGTCCGGGGGTGGAGGGGCACGTGCGGCTTTGGCAAACGGCGATGCTTCGGATCAGCCGCGGGTGCCCCTCCACCAAGCTGCGCTTGGTTCCCCTCCCCGTTTCGGGGAGGATTACAGCTTACTTGATCGCCGCGAGATCGGCGGCAATCTTGGTCAGCATGTCCTCGGTGATCAGCCCCTGCGAGAACGGCTGGAGCGCCTTGAGGCTCAGCGCCTTGAACTGATCATAGGCCGGGTGCTGCGTCAGATCCTGACCGCCGAAATTCGTGGTCACCACTGCCTTGGCGCGTTCGTCGGCCATCAGCGCTTCGATCGGTGTTTCGACGGTGAAGGCAGCTGCGGTGGTGGCGGCAGCAGTTGCGGTGGTCGTCGCGGTGTCGTCAGCGAGCGCAGGAGCCGTCATGGCGGCAACGGCAAGGCCGAGGGCAGCAGAGGAAATGAACTTCATAGAGGCGAATCCTTTTCGAAGACGCGGGGAAACGAGGCGCCGAGTTCGCCCTCTAGCGAATTTGCATGGCGGTGCAATGAACCGCGTGATGCACCGTCAGTCAGCAACTGATGGAAGAATTCGCCGCCCTGCTCGACGCGTTGGTCTACACCGCCAGCCGCAACCGCAAGCTGGCGTTGATCGCTGCTTATCTGCGCACCGTGCCCGACCCTGATCGCGGATGGGCGCTGGCTGCGTTGACCGATGGGCTCGATTTTCCCGCGGTCAAATCCGGCACCATCCGGGGGTTGATGCTTGAGCGGGTCGATCCGGTGCTCTGGGCGCTGAGCCGCGATTTCGTCGGCGACACGGCAGAAACCGCAAGCCTGCTGTGGCCCGAGCCCGAGACGCAAGTGCCGCAGCCCGACCTGCCGCTGGCCGAGGTGGTCAAGCGCCTGTCGGCTCTCACCCGCGCGGCCGCGCCCGCCGAACTGCCCAAGCTGTTCGACCGGCTCGATGCGCGCGGGCGCTATGCGCTGATCAAGCTGGCGACCGGCGGGATGCGGGTGGGCGTCTCGGCGCGGCTGGCCAAGACCGCGTTCTCACAGGCCTTCGACGTGGCGGTGGAGGAGGTGGAGGAATACTGGCACGCGCTCGCCCCGCCCTATGCGCCGCTGTTCGCGTGGGCGGCAGACGGCGGCGATCCGCCCGACCTCGCGCACACCCCGCATTTCCGCCCCTTCATGCTCGCCCACCCGCTCGAGGATGGCGCGGTTGATCTTGCGGATTATGCCGCCGAGTGGAAATGGGACGGGATCCGGGTGCAGCTGGTGCGCACGACCAATAACGAAGGGGTGAGCGTAACCCGGGTCTATTCACGTTCTGGCGATGATATCTCGGCGACCTTCCCGGAATTGCTGGACGTGCTACCGGTGGATGCGGTGCTCGACGGGGAGTTGCTGGTGAGAGGCAGCGCCCAGGGCGGGCCAGAAAACAAAAGCACCCAAGGGGGCGCTGCAAGTTTCAACGCGCTCCAGCAACGGCTGGGGCGAAAGACCGTGTCGGCCAAGATGCTGCGCGAAGCCCCGGCCTTCGTGCGGCTTTATGATGTGCTGCTGTGTGAAGGGCAGGACTGGCGTGAGCACCCGTGGGAGTCGCGCCGCGCGACTTTGGAAGCCCTGATGCCGCGCCTACCCACAAGCCACTTCGACCTGTCCGCGCTGGTCGAGGCGGAGGATTTCGCTCACCTCGCCCGCATCCGCGACACCGCGCGCGACGAAGCGATCGAAGGCCTGATGCTCAAACGCCGCGACAGCCCTTACGTCGCGGGGCGCAAGGCGGCGCTGTGGTACAAGTGGAAGCGCGATCCGCTGCTGATTGATTGCGTGGTGATGTATGCCCAACGCGGCAGCGGCAAGCGGTCGAGCTTCCATTCAGACTTCACCTTCGGCTGCTGGGACGGCGATCCCGATGCCGGGGCTGAACTGCTGCCTGTGGGCAAGGCCTACACGGGCTTCACCGATGCGGAATTGAAGCAGCTCGATAAATTCGTCCGCCAGAACACGCTGAACCGCTTCGGCCCGGTGCGCGAAGTTACCCGCGCGCTGGTGTTCGAGGTCGCGTTCGATTCTGTTCACACCAGCAAACGCCACAAATCGGGGCTCGCGATGCGCTTCCCCCGCATCCACCGCATCCGCTGGGACAAGCCCGCGCACGAGGCGGACCGGCTGGAGGGGTTGCGGGCGTTGATCCGAGACTAAACCGCGCCTACCGCACCCGCATTCGAACGGGAGAAACCAATGTCCTACGCCGCTGCCGCCCTTGCGACCTACACCAATATGCTCGGCACGCTCGATCATCTCGTCACCAAGGCGAGCGAGCATGCGAACGGCGAAGCGCTGCTGCACGCGCGGCTGGCCGAGGATATGTTCCCGCTGCACACGCAGATCCGCTTCACCATCGCACAGGTCAACGTCGCGCTCGACCGGCTCGGCCAGCTTGGCTTGACACTCGATGAGAGCGATATTGGCGACTTTGCCGATGCCCGCGCGCGGATCGCCAACGCGCTGGAGCTGGTCGCGGCGACCGATCCGGCCAACTGGCCTGCGTCCGATGCGATCGTTGAATTCGACCTCCCCAACGGCATGAGTTTCGCCATGCAGGCGCATGAATATTGCCGCGATTGGGCAACCCCGCAGTTCTATTTCCACCTGATGAGCGTTTATTCCGTTTTGCGGATGGAGGGCTTGCCGATCGGCAAGATCGATTACGTCAGCCACATGATGAAATATCGGCGCGCACCGGCAGCCTGATGCACCGTTACGATCCCGGCCGCCAACGCCTCGCATTCGGCCTCGCCGGACTGGCCGGGCTGGTGGATGCGACCGGGTTTGTGGTGGCAGGCGGGTATTTCACCTCGTTCATGTCGGGCAATACCACGCGGATGGGGGTGGTGATGGTTGAGCGGCCGATGCTGGCGCTCGCACCGCTGGGGTTGATTGCGTGCTTTCTGACGGGTGTGATCGTCGGCGCGTTGATCGGGCGGCGGGTGACGGGGCGGCACAAGCGGGTGCTGCTCGGGCTGGTAACGGCGCTATTGGGTTTGGGCGCGGCGCTGTTGGCGCTCGGCTTGGCGATACCCTTCCTCGCACTGTCGGCAATGGCGATGGGACTTGCCAACAACGTCTTTTCGCGCGCAGGCGAGGTGACCGTTGGCGTCACCTACATGACCGGGGCGCTGGTGCGGTTCGGCCAGGGGATCGCGGCGCGGATCGCCGGGCAGCCGCTCCCGGCAACGCGCGGCTACGGGTTTTTGTGGAGCGCGCTGGCGCTGGGAGCGGCGACGGGCGGGGGGCTGTGCGTGATTGCGCCGATGGCAGCAGCAGGCGCGGCGGTTGCTGCCGCGCTGGCGCTGTGGGGCTTTGCCTTCAAAGTCGAACGCGCGGCAAACTAACCGAGCGCGGCGCTCACCGCCGCCGCGTGAGCCTTGGCATTTTCGGCGTAGTGCATGACGCCCACCCGCATCCCGGCGATGGCGGCATCGCTCAGCTCCTTCAGCTTGACCGCCGGGCGGCCCGCCCATAACTCGCGCGCACCCATCACCTTGCGCTCGGTCAGCATCGCGCCCGCTGCCAGCATGGCGTCAGACCCGATCACCGCCTTGTTCATGACGATCGCGCCCAGCCCCACGAACCCGCGATCATGGATGGTGCAGCCGTGCACCATCGCCATGTGCCCGATCAGCACATCATCGCCGATCACCAGCGGGCAGCCCTCAGGATCGCCCGGTCGCGGCGGATCGCAGTGCAGCACGCTGCCGTCCTGCACATTGGTGCGCTCACCGATGCGAATGCTGAACACATCGGCGCGCAGCACGCAATTGTACCAGATCGACGAGCCCGCGCCGATCACGACGTCACCGATGATCGTCGATCCCGGCGCGATGAAGGCGCTTTCGTGGATTATCGGCGTCTTGCCGTGGATCGGCACGATGTTCACGCCGGGCCGATCGAGGGGACGGTTCATGGGAAGGCTCCTCAGAGGAAGTTTGACCAGATGATGTGCGGCAAGATCGAGGCGTAGTCATCCCGCCAAACGCTCGGCGCCGGGGGGCCGAGCTTGCGCCACTTGGCGTCCTTAGTAAGCGCGGCGAGCTTGGCCGGATCGCGCGTCATCACCACCCAATCGGATGCAGAGAGGGCCGAACCGTCGGGGCGGTCAGGGCGGATCGCGGCCGAAAGCCCTTCCTCCTTGGCAAGCGCGGCCAGCACCGGCTCGAGCTTAATAAAACGGTTGCTGATGTGGATCAGCAGCAAGCCATCATCCGCAAGGACGCGGAAATACACGCGCTCCGCCTCCTCGGTCAGCAGGTGGAGCGGGATCGCGTCGGAGGAGAAGGCGTCGACCACAAGGATATCGTAGCTGTCTTTCGGCAGCGCCTCGAGTTGCAGCCGCGCGTCGCCGATGATCGTCGGGGCAGCAGGCGCGCAGCGTTCGAGAAAGGTGAACTGGCGCCGCGTCGAATAAGCCAGAACCTCGGGGTCGATCTCGAAGAAGGTCCAAGCCTGCCCGGGCTTGCGATAGCAGGCCAGCGTGCCAACACCGAGGCCCACGACACCGATCCGCGCTTGCGGGCCGTAGAGCCGCTCGGCAGCGGTCAGCGTCAGGCCGACGCCGGAAGTGCGGCCGTAATAGCTGGTCGGCGCGGTCTCCTGCCCGGGCGTGAGACGCTGGATACCGTGGAGCGTCGTGCCGTGCTGGAGCAGCCGCTCGCGCTGCGGCGTTTCGCTGACAGTGTAGATGCCGAAATAGCTGCGGCTTCGCGCGTTCTCGAGAGTCGTCTGCGCCTGCGACAGGGCGCCCAATGCCGCGATCAGCGCGGCGCAGGCGGCGACATAACTCCACCGCTGCGCCGCCAGCAGGGTGGTCGCCCCGATCAGAGCGACGAAGGCGGCGATGTCCTGCAACCGCCAGTCCGGCGCGGTCAGCAGTTCTTTGCGGAACAGCAGGCTGCCGATGAAGACCAGGAACAATAGCAGGATTACCGCGATGCGAAAGGTCTGCGGCGCTGCGAAGATTCGCGCCAACCCGCCGGACCACACCCCGAGCGGCAGCAGCGCGGCGGCGGCAAGGATCAGCAGCGGGTGCTCCCACGTCCAGTCGAACACCAGCGGCGCGATCAACGCGGTGAACGCGCCGCCGAGCACGCCGCCCGCCGACATCACAAGGTAGAACTGCGTCAGCCGTGCGGGCGCGGGGCGGGTCTCGTAAAGCCGGGCATGGAGCGCGACCGAGACGACGAACAGCATCGCAAGGCTTGCCGCTACCGTGATCATGCCAGTGCCTTTCGTCCCCAGTACCGCCAGCCCGGCGCCCGCGGCGAGCACCACCGGCGCAGCGAGGGTCAGGGCATCGGCCAGCCCGCGCCGCGCCGCAAAGGCGATCGAGAACGAAAGGAGGTACAGGCCAAGCGGGATCACCCACAGCAGCGGCATGGCGAAGATATCGGTGGTAAGATGCGTCGTGGT
>JBBQWH010000037.1:0-23403 GCA_038210785.1 Sphingomonadales bacterium
CATCCCGGCGCCGCGCGGGTGTCTGAGCCAGCGCAGCAGGCGGATCCAGCCCAGTGGGAACAGCTTGCCCCTGATCCGTGCGAGCACATCATTCAAATCGGGAAAGGTCAGCATGAACGCGACCGGACGGCCGTCAACCTCGGCGATCATGTTGAGCTCTTCGTGGATGATCGGGCGCAGCTTCTTGCCGGCATAGGCGACCTCTTCCGGGGTGAAGGGAACAAAGCCCCAATTGTCCGACCACGCATCGTTGAGGATCGCAAGGATGACCGCCACTTCCGCGTCCCAGCGGGTTTTGTCGACCTTGCGCACATTGATCCGCGCGTTCTTGAAGCCCGATTGCACAATCCGCTGCACCAGCGGCGCGAACGGGCGGCTGATGTCGAGATCATAGGTGTAGAGCGTTTTGGCGCGAGTAAAGCCCGCAGCCTCGATCCAGCCGGCATAATGCGGCGGATGGTGGCCCATCATTATCATCGGCGGATGATCGGCCCCGCGCACCAGCAGGCCGGGCTCCTCCCAGATCGACAGCGAGATCGGGCCGAGCATGCGGGTCATGCCCTCGCCCGCCAGCCAGCCTTCCGCGCTCGACAGCAGCGCGCGTGCGACGTCTTCATCCGCGGCATCGAAATAGCCGAAGAAGCCGGTGCCGGGGCCGAAGCCCTGCTCGGCGGGCATGGCCAGCGCGAGTTCGTCGATATGCGCCGAAATCCGCCCGACCGGCATGCCCGCGCGGTGCGCGATGAACATCTGCACCCGGGCATGGCCGAAAAAAGGGTTCTTGGCGGGATCGATCAGTTCGAGCTGTTCGGAGCGGATCTGCGGCACGAAATGCGGCAGCCGGTCAGAAAACGTCCGCCCCAGATCGACAAAACTTGCCCGCCCGCGCTTGTCGGTGACCGGCTCGATGCTTATTTCTGCTGCGCGCTGTGCCACATCCGTCACGCATGATCCTTCGTAGCTGCGTTCAATCACGGTGTCTGTGTCCTGCCTGTGCCCTTCACGCAAGGCTATCGATCACTCTCACCAACATCGCGCGTTTGGCTCGGCTGCGCTTTTGAGCTAAAGTGCGCATCAGGATATCAGTCTAGACCCATGCATCAGACCATCAACCCCGCCCGCCCGCCCGAGCCTGCCGCCGCGCTCGCCCCAGCGCGGGCTACCCGCGTCCAGTTCATGGCCGAGGATGACAAGGTGATGTTGCGCGCCGCGCGCGACCTGACCAAAGGGCTGGGTGAGGCGAAACCCGCGATCTTCTGGACCGATATGCTGCTATCGGCGGGCGTCGGTTATGCCGGGATCGCGACGGCGGTTCTCTCGGGCAATCCGGCGGTGCAACTGGCCGCCGGGCTGGTGGCGGCGCTGGCGCTGTACCGTGCGGAAATGTTCATTCACGAACTGACCCATATCCACCGCGACGCGCTGCCGGGGTTCCGCACCGGCTGGAACCTGTTGGTCGGCATCCCGCTGCTCACGCCCAGTTTTATGTATGAAGGCGTGCACGTGATCCACCACAAGCGCACGCAATACGGCACTATCGAGGATCCCGAATACCTGCCGCTCGCGCTGATGAAGCCGTGGAGCCTGCCGCTGTTCGTCCTCATCGCGCTGCTCGCCCCGGTGGCGTTTCTGGTGCGGTTCGGGGTGCTGGTGCCGCTAGGTCTGCTGATCCCGGCGGTGCGAACCTTCACGTGGGAGCGATTCTCCGCGCTGTCGATCAACCCCGATTTCCGCCGCAAGCCCCCCGAAGGCGACTTTGCCAAGCGGGTGCGCTGGCAGGAAGCCGGTGCGAGTGTGTGGGCGCTGGCGCTGATCGCCAGTGTGTTCGTGGTCGGCTGGCAGCCACTGGCGACCGCGCTTGCGATCATGTCGCTCACCGCGGTGCTCAACCAGCTGCGCACGCTGGTCGCGCACCTGTGGGAGAATGAGGGCGAAGCGATGACGGTGACCGCGCAGTTCCTCGATTCGGTCAATGTCCCCCCGCCGGGACTGGTGGCAGAGATCTGGGCGCCAGTGGGCCTGCGTTACCACGCGTTGCACCACCTGATGCCCTCGATGCCGTACCACGACCTACCTGAAGCGCATCGCCGTCTGGCGGACGCGCTGGGGCCAAGCTCGACCTATGGCGGTGCAAACCATCCTGGGTTGCTGGTGCTGGTAGGGCGGATTGCAAAGAGCACGATGGGGACGCGGGGCTAAGCGGCGACCCTCGCGCTCAATCCAGCCAACTCTCAATCCTGCCAACTCTCAATCCAGCCAACTCTCAATCCAGAAAGCAGATCATCGCGAAGCGGCGATCCATCGGCAGGCCATCATCCGCCTCGTTCGCCAACTCTCCTGACAGCCGCAGGTGGGCGTCTATCGCGGTGACTTCCTCGAACCCCAGCCGGGCGTAGAACGGGCCGTTCCACGCCAGATCGCGGAAGGTTGTGAGCGTCAGCGCCTTGAAGCCGGTGTTCCGCGCATCGATCTGCGCCGCGCGCACGAGCCCGGCGCCGATCCCGCGCCTTTGAAAGCGCGGGTGCACATCCATCTCCCAGATGTGGAGCTCGCGTCGGAATGGTTCGGCGACGAGGAACCCCGCCATCTCTTCGCCGACATGCGCGACCAGGCAATGACCTTTGCGGATTAGGCGTGCGAAATCGGCCTCAGCCCTTGTGCGGGTAATATCGATACTGGCCTCGCCCGCAAATGCGACCGCAGCGGCGCGCTCAATCGCGGGCATCGCATCGGCATCGGCGGGCCGGGCAAGCCGCAGCGACCATTCGCCCTTCATTCCTCGGTCCGGATCAGCACCGTCTCGCCGACCAGCAAGAATAGCGCAAATGGAGCCCACGCTGCGAGCAGCGGAGGGTACCCGCCGAAGCTTCCCAGCGCCAACGCGGCGTTGTCGACCACGAAATAGGCAAAGCCCAGCATCATGCCGATAATCGCGCGAATAAGCAGCTGGCCTGACCGTGCAAGGCCGAAGGCGGCGATCGAACCCAGTAGCGGCATCAGCAGCGCCGAAAGCGGCCCCGACAAGCGGTGCCACCACTTGGCGCGCATCTCGTCGGTGCTGCGGCCGGCGGCCTCGTAGGCGTCGATGCTGGCCGACAGCGCCCAGAAGCTCTGCGCATCGGGGTCGATCGTTTGCAGCATGATTCGCGCAGGGGAAAGGTTCTCGCCCACCACCATCGTTGGCAGCCGCTCGGTGATCGCGCCCGCAACATTGAAGCGCACCGGCGTGTCGAGCCGCCAGCCAGGCGCGGCATAGGTTGCGCGGGGGCTGCGCACCTGTTCCCGGATGAGGCCGCCGGGGCCGCGGGCGTACCAAGTTACGCCCGACAGCACGATGCGCGTCCCCGATCCGGTCAAGGTCGATGCAGCGAGGATGTTGTCGCCATCGGTGAGATAAACGCCCGATCGCACCGCGCCGCTTGCAGCTGCCGGGATCGGGCCAAACTCTGCTGTCTCCCACGCTTTAAGGGTCGCGTTGGCGCGGGTTACGACGCGTTCGTTGAAGCCGAAACTCACCGCCGCAACGACCGCTGCGGTCAAGAGCAGCGGGGCGAGCACCTGATGAGCTGACAGCCCGGCCGCCTTCATTGCCACCACCTCGCTGTTCTGGTTCAAAGTCACCAGCGTGATCAGCGTTGCGAGCAGCACTGAGTACGGCAGGAAGCGCGAGACCAGCTGCGGCAGCCGCAGGCTGGCATAACGCGCGATCTCAGCCTGGCCATTGCCCTCAGCTGCGAGAATTTCGCCAGTCTTCGACAGCAGGTCGAGCGCCATTAGCACCAGCACCAGCATGACAAGCACCGCAAGGATGCGCACCACAAACATCTTCGCCAGATACAGCGTCAGCGTGCGCGAGGGGAAGAAGTCGAATTGCATCGCGCGCTACTGTGCCGAGGCGGCCGCGGCCGCGGCTTCGGGTGCCGGACGATAGGCCGGCTGGGCGTTGCGCGCGAACAGCTTGCCCAGCCGCTTCGACAGCTTGGCGAACATCGTCTCGAGCGCGCCGAGCGCTTGGCCGCCGGGGACATAGGCGGTGCGGTAATACATCCACACGATCAGTCCGGCGAACAGCACGAACGGCACCCACAGCGCCAGCACCGGATCGATCCGGCCGAGCGCGGCCACATCTTCGGCGTATTGGTTCACCTTGTGATAGGCGACCACCATCACGATGGACACGAACACCCCCAGCGCGCTGGTCGAACGCTTGGGCGGGATCGCCAGCGCCAGCGCCAGCAGCGGCATCAGCAGCATCGTCACGATCTCGACAAGCCGGAAATTGAAGCTGGCAAGGCTCGCATCGCGTTGTTCGGGCGCGCTATCCCGGCTCCAGCCGATTTTGAGCAATTCGGGCAGAATGTATTCACTAGTCGCATCGCCGCGTGCGCGGAACCTCTCCATCGCAGGCAGATCAATCGGCAGATCGTGGCGGCTGAAACTGAGCACGCGCGGGGTCGCGGTCCCCATATCCTGGATAATCGTGCCTTCGGTCAGGCGCAGGATGATGGTGTCGGGATTGTCGCGGGTGGCGAGGAAAGCGCCCGCGCGCGCGCTGATCGAGAGCACTTCGCCCTTTTTGTTGGCGACCCGGGCGAAGATGCCGATCAGGCGGCGGCCATCATCCTCGCTTTCCTCGATCCTCAGCGCCACGCGGTCAGCAATCGTGGTAAACTCGCCTACCTTGATCGACGCGCCCAGCGCGCCTGAGCGCAGTTCATATTCCATCTGCTCGTAGTAATAGCGGCTCAGCGGCTGGATGTAGAACACCAGCGCGATATTGACCGCGACCAGCACAAGCGTGATCAGATAGGGCATCCGCAGCAGCCGGTTATACGACAGCCCGACCGCGCGCATCGTATCAAGCTCGGAAGAGGTGGCGAGCTTGCGGAAGGCGAGCAGCACGCCGAGCAGCAGGCCCAAGGGAATCGCAAGGCTTGCATATTCGGGTATCAGCGCGCCCAGCATCTTGAACACCACGCCCACCGGCCCGCCTTCTACCGCGACGAAATCGAATAGGCGCAGCATTTTGTCCAGTAGCAGCAGCGAAGCGGCGAGCGCGAACACCCCCAGCATCGGCAGGATCACCAGCCGCAAAATATAGCGATCAATGCTCGGGATCAGGTTAGACAAGTGCGATTTTCCGTCGATTGCGCGAAGGCCACAGCGCCCTAGCGCCTTCACGCCCGCGCGTCATGTGCCGAATTGGTGTGACGGGTGGCGGATGAGCGCCAGATTTACCGAAGTCCAATTCACCAGAACCGGCTGCCGGGAATGCCCTTGAACGGTCCGGCCTCGGACGCGGTGATCCAGCCGCCATAAAACCCGCCGGGTTGCGGGGTAACCTGCTGTCCATCCACCTCGGCGCGGTCAAACGGGGCGGCGTAAAAGGCGATATGGTCGCGGATGCCTGCAAAAGCCGGGGTGGGGGCGGGGTAGGACCAGCCCGCGCCCACAATCCGTTCATCGCCGATCACCACGTCCCAATAGACCGCCTGCCCCTTCCATTCGCACAGCGAGCGCGCCGGGTTGGGGACAAGGTGCGCCATCGCGATATCGGCCTGAGGGATATAATAGGTCGGCGGATGCGAGGTTTCGAGCGTGCGCCACGCGGCGCGCGTGTCGGCAAGCACTACGCCCTGATGGATGATGGTGATGCGGCGCGGCGCCGGCTCAGCGATGGCGGGGCGAGGGTAGTTCCATACGCTTTCCTGCCCCGGTAATGCTGGATCGGGCTTAGGGTGATGGGGCTGCCTCACACCTTGACCCGGTTCACGCTTTTTCCAGCGTGCATTGTAGCGGATGCTGGTTTTGGCGCGCGAGGTCCATCACCTGATTGACCTTGGTCTCGGCGACTTCATAGGGGAAGATCCCGCATACGCCGACGCCGCGCTGGTGCACGTGCAGCATCACCCGAGTGGCCTGTTCAAGGTCCATACCGAAGAAGCGCTTCAGTACCATCACCACGAATTCCATCGGGGTGTAATCATCGTTGAGCATCAGCACCTTGTACTGGCTCGGCTTCTTGGTTTTGGCGCGGGTCTTGGTGGCGACCCCGATCTGACTGCCGCCGCTGCCGCCGTCGCCGTCATCCTTGCCGCCATCATCGTCTGAAGCAAGTGCACCATCGGCCATTCGCAGATATGGCACGGCGACAAAGGGCAAGGTCGGGATGGGTTGGATCGGCATGAGCCTCCATTATGGTATTCGCTGGCTGCTTCGCAAGCGGTTGATGTGTGGCAATCGCTTTGCTGCACAAAGAAACGGTCCGAGCCAGCGACGCTTACTCGGACGCAGAACACAAAAGGGCCGGACAAACCCTGTGGGTCTGTCCGGCCCGGCGCTTTTCAGCGCGCTTTCGTGAACCGGGATTGGGAGAGAGAGGAGAGGCCCGGTTCAGAAACTTGTATGCTTACGCAACCTTCTTGATCTTCTCGGCGGCGACGCTGACGCGGTTCGAAATCGGGGCGAAAGCTTCGTTGGTGAGCTTCATCCAGGCTTCGGTGCGCTTCGAGCCAAAAGACACGACCGCATCGAAGTTGCGACGGACGATTTCGCCCTGCAGCTGCATCAGTTCGGTCGGCGACTTGATGGCTGCGACCTTCTTGGCGTCTTCGGTGACGATTGCCATCACGGTCTTGCCGGTTTCCAGGTTGTCACGCAGCAGTTCCTGCGCGCCGGCGAAGAAGATCTTGCCGCTTTCGACGACGGCATCGACGTTCGCCTTGGTGAACTCACCGGCTTCGGCGGTGAATTCACCGGTCTTGGCATAGGCGGTCTTGGCGCGGGTCTGGACGCCGGCGAGCATGTCCTTGGCGGTGGCGGTAATGTCGGTGTTCTGGGCAGTTGCCATGATGGTATCCTTCAGTTTGATGATGGGGTTGGTCTTCGGTGCAGCGGCAGGCTTGGCAGTGTTCTTGACTGCCTTCTTGGCCGCGACCTTGGTCTTGGCGGAAGTCTTGGCGGTGGTGGTCTTGGTGGCCGCCTTCTTGACGGTCTTTACGTTCGTTTTCGTGGCCGGGGTTTTCTTCACTGGGGTCGCCGTTGCGGCGGCCGGGGCCGTCTTTGGCGCAGCGACGGTCTCTACCGCCGGAACCGCCTTGGGGGCGGGCTTAGCAGTCACCTTCGGCGCTTCCGCAGCCTTGGCCGAAGCTTCAGCATAGGCTTTTTCGGCAGCGGCATCGATTTTGGCGACGGGCTTCACTTCAATGGCGGATTTTTCGACTTCGGACATGATGACCTCGCTTATGTTGCACTGCACAAAGTAAGCAAAGCGAATGCGAAGTCAAGTGCTTTTTGTGCAGTGCACAATAATCCTGCGAAGGCACGCAGAGGCAGAGTCAGATAGTGGGGTTGCCCGCCCGCGCAAGCCGGGCGTCGCCGGGCCTTGGGACTCAGCGCGTCTTGACGTAGCGTCCCGGCGCATCCTCGATGACCGGATCGCCCGCGCCGCCTGGTGCCCGCTTGCCCGCCGCCGGCACCTGCGCGTCAGACTGGCGCTGAAGCCAAGTGAACCAGTGCGGCCACCAGCTGCCGGGATGCTCGGCCGCGCTTTCAACGAAGGCCTTTAATGACGGCGCGTTGCTGTCGCCGATCCAATACTGATACTTGCCCGCCGCGGGCGGATTGACCACGCCTGCGATGTGCCCGGAGCCGGCCAGCAGGAACTCAAGCGGCCCCTTGAAGTGCCGGGTGATCCGCCAGACGCTCTCCGCCGGGGCGATATGATCCTCGCGCCCGGCCTGCACGAAGCTGGGGGTGGCGACCAGCCCCAGATCGATCGGCGTGCCATCGGCTTGCAAAGCATCGGCCACCACCAACTTGTTGTCGCGGTAGAGGTCGCGCAGATAGGAATTGTGCCACTTGGCGGGCAGATTGGTGACGTCCCCGTTCCAGTGCAGCAGGTCGAACGCGGGGTAATCCTCGCCCAGCAGGTAGTTGTTGACGACATAGTTCCAGATCAGATCGCGCCCGCGCAGCGCGTTGAACGCAGCGGCGAGATAGCGCCCGTCGACATAACCCTGCGGTGCCAACTTTCCGATCATTTCGAGCTGGGTATCGTCGATGAAATTCTTAAGATCGCCGCTCTTTTCGAAATCGACCTGCGCGGTAAAGAAGGTGGCGCTTTTGACCTTGGCCTCCTCGCCCCGCCGGGTGAGGATCGCCAGCGTCGCCGCCAGCGTGGTGCCCGCGACGCAATAGCCGATAGCGTGAACCTGCGGCACGTCCAGCCGCGCGCGCACATGATCGATCGCTTCGATTTGGGCGCGGATGTAGTCATCCCACACGACCTCTCCCATCGTTGCGTCGGCCGATTTCCAGCTGACCACGAATACGCTAAGGCCCTGATCGACCGCCCATTTGACGAAACTCTTCTTGGGCGTCAGATCGAGAATGTAAAACCGGTTGATCCACGGCGGGAAGATGATCAGCGGGACCTCCAGCACCTCCTCGGTCGAGGGAGAATACTGGATCAGCTGATACAGCGGGGTCTCAAACACCACCTTGCCCGGCGTCGCGGCAAGGTTCTCGCCCAGCCGGAAGGCATCGGGATCCGTGTGGGTCAGCTGCCCGCGCTTCATGTCGTTGATGAGGTGCTGCAGCCCGCGCACCAGATTGGCCCCGCGGGTCTCGATCGTGCGCTTCATCACCACCGGATTGAGCGCGACAAAATTGTCCGGGCTCATCGCTTCGGCCAGCGCGCTGACCGCGAATTCGAGCTGTTGGCGCTTGCCGCGGTCAAGCCCATCCATGCCCTTCACTGAGCTGCGAAAATAGTCTGCGAGCATCAGATAGGTCTGGTGCATGAGGAGGTAGGCGGGGTGTTCGCGCCACGCAGGATCGGCAAAGCGCCGGTCGCTTTTCGGCAGCGCCGCGGGATCGGCGGCTTGGTTTAAGGTGCCGCCGGTCGCGCCGGCGGCAAAGCGTTCCATCACCCCTGACCACAGCTGCATCTGGTCAGCTGCGAATTTCGCCTGCGCCTCGAACAATCCCTTGGGCATCTGCCCCAGCATTGATTGTGAGATCACCAACCACTGCGCCGGATCGAGCATGTCCGTGCCTTTGACCGCCTTCTCGGCCGATGCCTGCGCCTGATGCGCGGCGAACCCGAGCCACAGCTTCTGGAGCTGCATGCCGGTGGCCGCCCATTCGCTCAGCTCGCCGGTATCGATCGCGCCCGAGCCTTGCGGCAGCAGCGCTTCGAGACCCTTGCCCGCCAGCATCTCGCGCATCGCAGTGCCCTGCAGATCGAAGAAGCCCGTGAGGCCTTCGCCTGCCTTCGCCATCAGGTCGGTATCACGTGCCATCGGCTGTATTGTTCCCTTGTTCCTCGCGCTGCCACAATAGTGCCGCTGATCCGGGCCAGCCGCAATTGGCGAAAACGCCTTCCCACGTTCCGCCCGTTTAGCCTAGGGAGAAACCGGCGGCGATCGCATTGGACCCGCGCAAGACAAGGTAATGATGCAGGATGAATGACCAGTTCTATCGCATGAAGCGGATGCCCCCGTATGTGATTGCGGAGGTCAACGCCATGCGCCATGCGGCACGGATCGCAGGGCAGGACATCATCGATTTGGGCATGGGCAACCCTGATCAGCCGCCGCCGCAGCACGTTATCGACAAGCTGTGCGAGGTGGCCGCCAAGCCCGACGCGCACGGCTATTCGCAGTCCAAAGGCATCCCCGGTCTGCGCCGCGCACAAGCGGGCTATTATGCGCGCCGGTTCGGGGTCGAACTTGATCCCGAAACCGAAGTGGTGGTGACGATGGGATCGAAGGAGGGGCTTTCCAGCCTCGCCACCGCGATCATTGCGCCGGGCGATGTGGTGCTGGCGCCCAACCCCTCCTACCCGATCCACACCTTCGGCTTCATCATTGCCGGCGCTACGATCCGTTCGGTGCCAGCGACGCCCGATGATGCATACTGGACTTCGCTCGAACGGGCGATGAATTTCACCGTGCCGCGCCCCAGCGTGCTGGTTGTGAGCTACCCCTCCAATCCCACCGCTGAGGTGGTCGACCTCGCCTTTTATGAAAGGCTGGTGGCTTGGGCGAAAGAAAACCGCGTCTGGGTGGTCAGCGATCTGGCCTATTCCGAGCTCTATTTCGATGGGCACCCGACGCCTTCGATCATGCAGGTATCGGGCGCAAAGGACGTCGCGATCGAGTTTACCTCAATGTCCAAGACCTATTCGATGGCTGGCTGGCGGATGGGCTTTGCGGTCGGCAATGCGAAGCTCATCGCTGCGCTAACGCGGGTCAAGTCTTACCTCGATTACGGAGCCTTCACGCCGATTCAGGCAGCCGCCTGCGCGGCGCTCAACGGGCCGCAGGACATCGTTGAAGCGAACCGCGAACTTTATCGTCGCCGCCGTGATGTGATGGTCGAGGCGTTCGGGCGCGCGGGGTGGGATATCCCGCCGCCGTCCGCCTCGATGTTCGCCTGGGCCCCGCTCCCGCCCGCACTAAAAGCGATGGGGAGCCTCGAGTTTTCCAAGCAGTTGTTGACCCAGGCCGAGGTCGCGGTTGCGCCCGGGGTGGGTTACGGCGAGAACGGCGAAGGCTATGTCCGGATCGCCATGGTCGAGAACGAACAGCGGCTGCGGCAAGCTGCCCGCAACATCAAACGCTACCTGCAGTCGGCAGGGGTCAACGGCCCGGCGGCCTAGGCTTAATGTCAGGCAACACATTTTATACAATCCAAAACGGCATAATTGCTGTCTAACCAAAGTTAAATCGAGTGTAACATCGGTTAGACAGCTGAAGGTGAGTCGCATGTCGTCCGAACCCGCACGTCGCCTGACAGACAGACAGCGGTCTGTGATGGAGCGCATTGATCGCCGCGTTCCCATCAAGGTGATCGCGCAGGAACTGGGTGTGTCCGAAACCCGGATCAACCAGCATATCCGTGCGCTCAAGGGTGTTTATCAGTCTTACAGCTTGGGTGAGCTGGTCGAGAATTACCGCGCCACCCAGATGCCGGAAATACCCGAGGATCCTGAGCAAATCCCCTTAAGGATCTTCCCGGATACAGATTCGCTCAAGCCCTTTAGCGAACCTGCATACACAAAAACGCAGGTTAACCCGGCGAACGATCTCATCGAATTGGGGTCCCGGGATGACCCGGGCCATCTTGTCCTTAGTGATGCAATGCCCCTCATTGATCAGGCTCCATGGCTGCGGCCAAGCGAACCCAGGGTCGTCCCCGGAGTGCTCGATGGTGAGCATGCCGTCCTGCTGCGACTGGGGGCGATCGTCGGGATCGCCACCGGCATCCTGGCTTCCGTGATCCTTGCGATCACTGCCGCGATGACCCTCAGCGCAGCAACGGAAGGCAAGGCCATCTACTCCGCGGACCAAGGGGTCGCTGCCGGATGAGCACCGGCGGCGCTGGAGACAGACGATGGAAAATCGCATTCTCGCTGACGCGTACAATCTCAAGAAACTTATCCGTGAAGCCGAAGCGCTGGCCGACGAGTCGATCATTGCCATGGCTCGGCTCAAGCAGGCCATGCTCGCCGCCCGGCAGAACCCGGAGGTCGAAGTCAACACCGGCCAACGCGCGCTGGTCCGGCTGACCGAGGCGGAAAGTCAGGCGCTCGCCATGTCCACCAGTCTGCTGCGCGTGCACGCCGAGCTGAGCAAGGTTGCGCTGGTTCACGCCGGCGGCGACACCGGGACGCCGACCACGATCCCCCCGTCCGACCTTGCGCCGACGCCGGCCGAACGGGAGCGGCTGCAAGCCTGAACCTATGGGCGACTGGCTCGAACTCTTCAACGTGTACCGGGCTCCCACCCAGCACCTCGCCAGCTTGTTGCTCGCAGCAGCAATCTGGCGCTGGGGCGGGAACCCGGAGCGGTGGCTGATCGGCATCTTCCTCGCTATGATGGTGCTGCCGATTTATATCGTCTGGTGGTTCGGCGTTGGAGACGCGTTCGAAGTCGGGCCCTATGCGCCTGTCTCGACGCTGCTCGACATGTTCGCGGCGCTCCTGTTCGTCGGGGTCGCGCTCAAAGCGAACCGCAATTACCCGCTGTGGATCGCCGGCTTCCAGCTTGTCGCCCTGGGTGCACATCTGGTGCAGGCGCTGGTCGACAGCGTCTTGCCGCTGGCCGTGGCGATCCTCGTGATTGGGCCGTCCTATTGTCAGCTCCTCTTGCTGCTTGCCGGTTTCGTTTCTCACATGCTGCGCCAGCGCCGCTTCGGCCAGTATCGCGAATGGCGGGTGAGCACCCCCACCGTAAGAGGGCTGTCGCTGTGATGGTGCGGTACGCACGCCTCGTGCCCGAGGCCGCGATCACGTCCTTTGCCCGATCGCGCCGATGTTGATGCAGACGCTCTCCCGGGCGATCGAGAGCGCGCTGATACAAGAACAGCGCGATCTGCCGATGATTGCCTATCTGCGCAGCGTCGTGCTCGCCCCTCCTGCGCAGTATGAGCGCGGGCATGCGATCTTCGTCGACGCAAACTGCGCCTGGCTCGGCGATGCGGCCTGCGGGATCGGGAGCATGAGCACGTTGACTTTGCGGATGCGGGAACTGCTGGGCGAAGCCTTGCGCCACGACGCGGCAGGCATCATCCTTGCGCATAGCCACCCTTCGGGCCACTGCCAGCCGAGCGGCTGCGATATCGCCGCCACCCGGCGCCTTGTCGAGGTGGCGAGCGCGCTCGAAATCAAGCTGATCGATCACCTGATTTTCACCACCGATGCCGTCTATTCGATGCGCGCAGGAGGCCTGCTGTGAACGCGATCACCGCGCCTGACCAGTTTCCCGAAAGCGATGTAATGATCCCGCGGTTTCGCGAGGCAGGCGATGTCACGCTCGATCTGTTCCACCGCGACGGCCGGGTCGAGGATCGCTGGCTTTGCCTCCACCCGCGCGAGTTTGCGCTGCTGTGGCGGCTTGCCGAGCAGCCGGGGACGCGCATGACCCGGCGGCAATTGCTGGCCGAGGTGTGGCGCATCCATTTCGAGCCCGAGACCAACAGCGTTGCGGTGCATGTGGCGCGGGTGCGGAGCAAGCTCGAACCGTTCGGGCTTGCGCGGTTGGTTGGCACGCATCCCGATGGCGGCTATTTCCTCGACGCGCCGCCTGCCGACTGTCTGTCGCGCTTGGCCGGCGGTGGGGCTGGCTGAAACCTTGTGAGGCGCTGGACAGGCGGGGGCGGATCGGTCAATCTTGGCCCCAACGTCAGACGCTGCGAGGAATCCATCATGTCCGCCACCGCCACTGCCACCGCCACTACCACCGTCACCGCCAATGACCGGATCGCCATCGAACTCGGCGAGGATGGCGTCGCCGAGGTGCGGTTCGTACGCGCGGATAAGATGAACGCGCTCGATCCCGAGATGTTTCAGCGCATCATCGAGGCGGGCAGCACGCTCCAGCGGATGAAGGGCCTGCGCGCGGTGGTGCTTTCGGGCGAGGGGCGGGCGTTTTGCGCCGGGCTCGACCTGTCGAATTTCACGCGCGCGCCGAGGGAAGATGAACCCTCGATCACCGAGCGCACCTACGGCAATTCCAACCTCATGCAGCAGGTGGCGATGCAGTGGCGCAAGCTGCCTGTGCCGGTGATCGCGGCGATCCACGGGGTGTGCTTTGGCGGTGGCTTGCAGATCGCCAGCGGCGCCGATATCCGCATCGTCCACCCTGAGACCCGGATGGCGATCATGGAGCTGAAGTGGGGCCTGGTGCCCGACATGGGCGGCTATGTGCTGTGGCGCGGGCTGGTGCGCGACGACGTGCTGCGCGAACTGATCTACACCAACCGCGAGTTTACCGGGACCGAGGCGCAAGTCTTGGGCCTGGCGACCTATGTCGACGACCATCCGCGCGAGCGCGCGCTCGCAATCGCCCGCCAAATCGCCAACAAAAACCCCCACGCGATCCGCGCCGCCAAGCGGCTGCAGGCGAGCATGCACGAGCGCGAGACCGATGCTATCCTGCTGGAAGAAAGCATCGAGCAGCATGCAATCATGCGCAGCCGCAACCAAGTCGAAGCGGTGATGGCCGAGATGGAGCGCCGGAGGCCCACCTTCGATGATGTTTGAGCCTATCGGCTGATCACTTGGCTGCCGGTCTTGCAATGTTTCACGTGAAGCATTGGCGCAACGCTGGAAAAACCCGAGCTGGTGGGGGTCTAAAGAGGGCCTAACTGCAGGCTGGCGCGGGCAGGCGAGCCGCACGCGGCTAAGTTCCCGCTCGCTTTCTTGCTCGAGGGTTGCTGCCCCGGGCGCGCACGCCGCGCGGGGAGGAGGCAATCATCGCCTCCTCCTGCATGTGCCGTCAAAATCTCACGCGCGCAGTGAAGCGCGCGTTGATCGGCGCTCCGGTCGTGATGTTGTTATTGTTATGCGCATCCGAGAAATAATCTTCGTCGAACAAGTTCTCGACGTTGACCTGCAATTCCAGCCGCTCGGTGGCTTTGAAGAACAGCGCCGCATCGACGCGGGTGAAGGCTGGCAGGCGCGTCGTTGTCGCGGACGTGCGGATCGCGGCAAACTGGCTCGACTGATGCACAACGCCGAGGCCAAGCCCGAAGCGCGGATCGACGTCGAAGCGGTTCCAAAGTGCCAATTGGTGTTCGGGCACCTGAGCCAGCTGCACGAGGTCGTTTCCACGCAACTTGGCGTCCTGGTAGGTGTAGCCGCCGCTCACTTGCCAGTTCGGCATGATCCGCCCGGTCACCGCCAGTTCAACGCCTTGTGTGCGAGTCTCGCCCACATTGATTGTCATCGTGACATTGTTGGGGTCCGGCGTGGTCGCGTTTGTCCGGTCAAGCTGGAACACGGCCAACGTTACGTTCAAGTCGGGACGGATGTCCCACTTGCCGCCGATCTCATAGTTGGTGAACTTTTCCGGGGCCAGGTTCTGCTGGGTTGCGCTCAACGTCAGGAATTGGTCGCCCGAACGGGGGAGGAATGATTGGCTGTAACTGCCGTAGATCGAGATATTTTCCTGCGGCTTGATGATCACACCAACCCGAGGCGAGACCTTTTCGTCGGTGCGAGTGAAGGGTCGCGGCGTTCCGATCCGGTCGGTTCCGGTGATTTCGAAGCGGTCGTAACGCAGGCCGACCACCAAATCGAGGTGCTCGCCGAAACTGATCTGGTCCTGGGCAAAGGCCGAGAAGAACGTGACATCGGACACGGTATCCCGCGCGAGCGCGCCGAAGGTGACGGTCGGATAGGAGATATTGGCAAGGTTCAACCTGTTGTTCGACAATGTGCCATTGCGACGCTGATTGGTTGAAGCCTGATCGCCGTATTCAAGTCCCAGCAGGATCTTGTTGCCCACCCGGCCGAGATCGACATCCCAGACAAGGTTTGTCTGGCCGATGAAGTTCTGCCGTGTGGTGGGATCGATGTAGCTCGACAGCGCCACAGTCCCGGTCTGGCCCGTGGCCGCGCCATCGGCAAAGACGTTGGCGTAATACTTGTCGTAGTCGCCGTAGAGTAGCGTCGTCGACCAATCCAGATTTTCGGCGAGTTTCCCATCAAGCCGCGCCTTGACGATGTGCGCGTCGAGGCCGGCGCGGTTGACGCCCGGTACGCCGAAGAAGGTGTCGCGATAACCACTTATCGGCCGGTTCGGTTGGTTCGTAGCTGTAGCGATCGAAGGAACGCCGCGATCAGTGACGCGGTCGTCGTAGACATATTCATAGGACACCCCGGCCTTCCAGCCGCCGCCAAGGTCTACCGCCACATAGGGATTTACGGCGTAACGTTCGCCCTCGAAGAAGTCGCGGTGATTATCCAGACTCTCGTAGGCCCCGTTCAGCCGGAACGCCGCGTTGCCACTGATCGGAGCGTTGAGGTCAGCCGCCGCATCCCATGATCCGAAGGTATTGATGCTGGTCGTTCCACCCAGCGTCAGTGCGTCGGCAGAGGGTGTCTTCTGGACCCGGTTGATGATGCCGCCGCTGCCGCCCCGCCCGAAGATCAGCGCGAACGGCCCTTTGAGCACCTCGACCCGTTCGATATTGTAGAGGCTGCGGAAATACTGGACATCATCGCGAACGCCATCGAGGAAGAAGTCTGCGGTCGTATTCTGCCCGCGCAGGGTAATCTGGTCGCGATTGCCTTCGCCCTGACCCACGGTCGTGCCTGGCACATAGCGCAGGACATCGGCCAAACTGCGCTGTGCCTGATCATCGAGCCGCTCGCGGGTGATGACCGTTACCGTCTGGGGCACGTCGAGCAGCGGCGTATCGGTCTTGGTCGCCGTCACCGAATCGCTGGCGAGGTAACCGACGGCTTTGCCTGTCACAATGATCGTGCTTGCTCCGTCGCCGTCTGCTTCCGATGCGTGGGCAATGGTGGGAAACGCGCACAGCGCGGCGGAGGCAAGCAACAATTTTTTCAAGGAAAGTCTCTCAGCGATCATAGGTTGATGCCGATGGACTAATGCTATTGAGAATTCATTGCAACTATTTGTTGTTCTCGATATCACGATTGGCGGCGGTGCCCTTGATCGCTTCCTATCCGAACACCGCCACGCATTGGATCCCGTCGAGCACCTGCTTGCCGTCCGCATCCCACAACCTGAGCCGCTCAGACGAATAGCCCGCGTCGGCGTGCTGGCTAGCATTCTCGGCGAGGTACCAGCCGCCGGGTGATTGGCTTTCCGGATCGAGCACGTTGAACGACCAGTTAATCGAGCTGATCGGGCCTTGCCGCTGCATCGCCCGCATTGCGCCCGGCGGCATGACGTCGCCCATCAGCACCAGCTTGGCGACTGGATCGAGGCTGTGATCCTCGGTCAGACGCGCCCAGCGCCGCACGGTGGCACCGCGATCTTCGTCCTTGGCCTGGGCGCGGCGCAGTTCGAAGTTCTTGGCGACGAAGCTCGGCGCGAACGGGTGGGTCACCGCGGGGTTGTCTTCGGGCGGGCCAGGCCAATGTTCTGGCGGAGCGGCGGGCGCAAGCGCATTGGTGTCGCGCCCCTCGTCGAACAGCCAGAAGGCGCTGAATGCGAGCTTGCCTTCGGAGTGGATCTCGCTGCGCACCTGCGTGACATTGCGCCCTTGCCGGATGATTTCAGCGGTGAGCGCGATCTCCTCACCCACCGGCGCGACGAAAGCGATCTGGCCTGCGCGCAAAGGCGGAAGGCCGGGAAAGGCGCGCACCGCCATGGTATAGGCCACCAGCGCCGAGGCTCCGCCATAAAGCGTGCGCCCCTGCATCCAGTCGCCGGCATGGGCGAGGCGGGCCGGGCCGGGCAGGCCGGTAACGGGTTCGAGCAGGCTGGCAATCGTCATGGCGGCAAGCTTTGCCGCGTGATCGGGGCGCGGTCCAGATTGACGTAACGGAAGGCCGGCCCGCCAAACACAGATTGCCAAGCCTTTCCCGAATCGCTAGTGCGCCCGCTCTGTTCGGAGCGTAGGCCTCGGACGGCTCGGCCCGATGGCGGAGTGGTTACGTAGAGGACTGCAAATCCTCGCACGCCGGTTCGATTCCGGCTCGGGCCTCCACCTTTGCATTGCGCCCGCGTGCCCTCCGGATTAGGGGCGCGGGCAGGGATGCCGCTTTAGCTCAGTCGGTAGAGCACATCATTCGTAATGATGGGGTCACGTGTTCGAGTCACGTAAGCGGCACCATTCCTCCAAAAATCATTGATTTACAACAGCCTGCGGCATCGTCTCGCCCAAAGTGCAGCACAGATGTGTCACCCACGCGCGTCTATGGGGTGTGGCGTCGGGGCTCGATTTACCAGTTCCGCATTCGGGTGCCGAACGCTCGCAAGCGCTGATCGACGGCTAGGTCTGCTCCGAACGTAGAGAAGGAAACGCTGCTGGAAGGAGCGGTGCCGGCAGCCATTCAACGATCGGCAAAACGGTCCGGGTGGGTGCGTGCTGGAGTGCCTGCCAACGCCGAAGCGCTAACAATGGCACTGAAAAAATTTCGGCGGCAAATTGACCGACAACCTCGTTCATTCCTTCAAACCTTTTGAGTATTATCCTGTTGCACAAGTATAACGATCTCGGCTGAAGTTGAACGAAATTTGTAAGTATAAATGCTAAAACCGGTTTCACGAGGGATGATCGAATACGTGATAGTTTGGTCAAATGTTCGAATCATTTTTCAAGCTGAGGCTGACGCTGCGCGCCAAGCTGGCGCTGCTCAACATCATTGTGGTGGCGGCTTTGCTCCTGCTGGCAGTGATGGGCTGGCGCATGTCAGGATTGCAAGATGATGCCCAGGCGCGCCAGGTAGAACTCTCCCAAGCGCTTGCTCAGGCCAAGCAGGCAGACATGGTCCACGACGCGCTGCGCTCTGACGTGATGGCTTCTCTGTTAGTCGACGCGGTTCCGTCGATGACGCGGGACGACGCAGCCCGCGACGTTTCCAACAACACCCGCGCTTTGGCTGATGCCATCGAAAACGTGGCGGCCACCAAGCTGTCGCCCGCACTCAACAAGCGGATCGCCAAAATTCGCGAACTCGAACGCGCTTATGGCAGTTCTGCTATTCAGGTCGTCAAGCTGGCTGGGGAAGACCGCAGTGCGGCGTTGGCGGCTCTGCCGGGTTTCGACGCTCAGTTTGATGTCCTCATGCGCGAATTGGACGTAATGGGTACAGAGCTCGGCGCCGCTCTCGACCGGGCAAAGCGGGACGGCGGCGCCGCCGCAGAAACGCAACGCCGATGGATGGCTGTGATTTGTGCCATCACTGTCATCCTCGCCAGCGTAGTCGTGGCTATCACCACGATAGCCATTCGGCGGCGACTCGCCGGACTGGGCAGCGCCGCGCAGTTGATCGCCGACGGTGATTTAGATTGTCGTGCCAATGATTCCTCGCCGGACGAGCTGGGCAAACTGGGTGCGGAAATCAACAGGATGGCGATCAACCTAAGCGGGATGATTGATGACATGCGCGGCGAAGCCCGGCGCGCCACATTCGGTCACAAACTGGCCGATGCGTTGGAAATGGCGGATCGCGAGCAACATGTGTCTGTCGTTTCTGCAAGGGCCATGGCCGAAATTTCTCAATCGCACCCGATGGAACTGCTGATCTCGGATTCTAGCCGCGCACAGATGGAAAGAGCTGTCGAACATCCTATTTCGGGCGCACCGGGCTGCGGTGTAAGCTCGCCGTACGACTGTGTCGCTGTGCGCCGTGGAAGTGTCGTCACGTTCGAGAACAGCGATGCGTTAAACGCTTGTGCGCAGCTGTGCGGGCGAGCGGGCGGCCCAATGTCTGCTGTGTGCGTGCCGGTCACGTTCATGGGTCGAGCAATTGGGGTGCTGCACGCGACTGGCGCCGTCGACAAACCACTTTCCAGCGAACAGGCGCAGCAACTCGGTACGTTGGGAGCCCAATTGGGCGTGCGCATCGGCACCGTGCGCGCGTTTGAGAAGACACAGATTCAAGCTGCCACAGACGCGCTGACCGGACTTTCCAACCGTCGCTCTGTCGAACAGCGCCTTCGCAGCATAACCGCCTCCGGCGAACCCTACGCGTTGGTCATGTGCGACCTCGACCGCTTTAAGTTGCTGAACGATACCCATGGGCATGCGATGGGTGATGCAGCATTGCGCGTTTTCACCGATGTGCTTCGTACATCGGTGCGCGAAGAGGACCTGGCTGGCCGATGGGGCGGCGAGGAATTCATAATGGTCTTGAACAAGTGCAATGCCACGGCAGCGCTCGAGATGGTCGACAGAATGCGCGTGAAGCTTGCCGCGACCCTCAAGCTCGGGAAGACGCCTGTATTCACCGCTAGTTTCGGCATCGCCGATTCTACCATGTCAGGACAAAGCCAAGACCTCATCCAGTTTGCCGACGGCGCGCTGTATCAGGCCAAAGCTTCCGGCCGTGACCGCGCCTGTATAGCCGACCTTTCCCAGCAAGAGGCTGAGCCCATTGTCCGCCGCGCAGAGCTGTCCGGCGTCGGACTTGAAACAGAAGCAATGGCGCCGATTTCCGCTGTTGGCTGACCCGAAGTTTGATCGGGAGGCCTCACACTGGGGCCAGTGGCGGTGGTGACAGGCTAACCGTAGCTTGTCGCCGATTAGGGAGCCAGCTGGACCAAAGCTCGAAAAGCTTCCCGTTGGCTGGGGTGTGCTTGATCTGCCTTGGGCCGCAAAACTTTGCGGTTCAGACCTACTGTGGGCCGTCCAAGCCAGAACGGGTCGTGCATGTTGCAAGAGAGCACCTGCAAGCCGTTCAATACTCAGCTAAACTCCTTATCCGTCCGCCTAGCAGCTCTTTTGCCATCTCCGCCTATCATCGGGAAAGTATGGTGACAGTGGCGTTCCTTTTCGGCGCACAGCCTTCTCCTCGATGACATTCTCGCCACTAGCCAATTCGAAGACTATCCGGGCACCTCGGTGGTCCTCGTTTCAGGTGAGGGACGCTTGATCCGTCATCCAGACTTCACCAAACAGGGAACGGCCGCAACCGAGCGCTACCTAAACCGGGTCACATTTTCCCCGTTTCCTTCGCTGGAGCACTGTCCTTCCGGACTGCGCCTATAAGCGCACCCTGTTCAGCCTGAGCGCATTAACGACGACGGTGAACGACGACAGTGCCATCGCTGCCCCGGCAAACATCGGCGACATGAGCAAGCCTGTCACCGGATATAGCACGCCTGCCGCGACCGGCACGCCGACGCCGTTGAACACGAACGAGAAGAACAGGTTCTGACGGATATTCGCCATAGTCGCCTTCGCCAGCGTGCGGGCGCGGACGACGGCGGCGAGATCACCTTTGGTCAATGTGATCCCGGCGCTCTCAATCGCAACATCGGTGCCAGTGCCCATCGCCAGCCCGACATCAGCCGCCGCGAGCGCAGGTGCGTCGTTGATGCCATCGCCGGCCATCGCGACGTTTGCGCCCTCGGCCTTGAGTTCGCCGACGATCCGGGCCTTGTCATCAGGCTTGAGTTCGGCATGCACACCGTCCAGCCCGCCGACAGCATCAGCGACAATCTGCGCGGTGGTCGGGTTGTCGCCGGTCAGCATGATGATGCGCAGGCCCTGCTTGCGCAGCGCCGAGATCGCTCCCTTCGCGTTCGCGCGGATCGGGTCGGCAACGGCGATGAACCCGGCCAGTGCACCATCGACCGCGACGAGCATGATACCAGCGCCTTCGCGGCGCTTGGCCTCCGATGCGCCGGACAGCGGCTGCGGATCGACGCCGATACTTTGCATCTGCGCCGAGTTGCCGATGACGACGGCGCGGTCCTCGACCTTCGCACTGATGCCTGCGCCGACCTGAACTTCGAAGCCTTCGGGTTCGGCAAGCGTCAGGCCGCGCTCGTTGGCTGCGGTGACTATCGCATGGGCAAGCGGGTGTTCGGACCGCGCCTCAACCGAGGCAACGAGCCGTAGCAGATCGTCTTCGGCAAGCGCGCCGACCGTCTCGATCCCGACCAGCTTGGGCTTGCCTTCGGTCAGCGTCCCGGTCTTGTCGATCAGCAGTGTGTCCACCTTCTCGAATGCCTGTAGCGCCTCGGCGCTTTTGACGAGAACGCCCGCCTGCGCGCCGCAGCCAGTGCCGACCATGATCGACATCGGTGTCGCCAACCCAAGTGCGCACGGGCAGGCGATGATGAGGACGGCGATCGCGTTGAGCAGCGCATGGCCGATACGCGGTTCTGGGCCGACCAGGCTCCACACGATGAAAGTGACGACCGCAATCGCGATAACCAGCGGCACGAACCAACCCGAAATCCGGTCGGCGACCGCTTGGATCGGTGCGCGGCTGCGCTGCGCTTCAGCCACCATCTTGACGATGCGCGCCAGCATGGTGTCGCTGCCGACGGCCCGTGCTTCCATGAGTAGGCTGCCGGCGGCGTTGACGGTGCCGCCGGTCAGCGCGCTAGCCGCCGCTTTTGCGACCGGAAGCGGTTCGCCGGTTATCATCGATTCGTCGACGGAAGACCGGCCTTCGACAACGACGCCATCCACCGGCACTGCTTCGCCGGGACGAATGCGCAGGTGATCGCCCGCAACAACATCTGCGAGCGGCACTTCGGTTTCGGTGCCGTCCGCCGCGATCCGCCGCGCGGTTTTCGGCGCAAGGTTGAGCAGCGCACGGATCGCCTTGCCGGTGGCCTCGCGGGCGCGCAGTTCGAGCACCTGACCGAGCAGTACCAGCGCAACGACGACGCCAGCCGCTTCGTAGTAGACCGGAACCATTCCGTGCATTTTGAAAGTGGGCGGGAACAGGCCCGGCGCAACCGTGGCGACCAGGCTGTATAGAAATGCTGCGCCCACCCCGATCGAGATCAGCGTGAACATGTTCAGGTGGCGCGTCTTGAGCGACGCCCACCCGCGCACAAAAAACGGCGCTCCGGCCCAAAGGACTATCGGCGCGGCGAGGGCGAGCTGGATCCACGGCGAGATTGCTGGGCTAACCAGACGCCAGCCCAGCAAATCGGCACCCATCGACAGGATCAGGAGCGGGACTGCCAGCACGGCCGCCACCCACCACCGCCGGGTGAAATCGACCAGTTCGGGATTGGGGCCGTCGCCGGATACGCTGACGGTTTCCGGCTCAAGGCCCATGCCGCAGATGGGGCACGGCCCGGTGGCGGTCTGGCGTACCTGCGGATGCATCGGACAGGTGAACACTGGTCCCGAAAAGCCCTCAGGGACGGTGTCGTAGCGGCTGTCCTTTGCCGCGTTTGCAGCTTCTGGCGGACTTGTATGATGGCATGCTTCATGGGCTTTTCCGTCGCCCTCAGAAACGTCCGACGAGACCAGATGCATGTCGCACTTGGGACAGTCACCGGGAGCATCCTGCTGGATTTCAGGATGCATCGGGCAGGTAAAGCCGGTCATTGTGCTGGTCCGGTTAACCCGGTGAGCAGCAAGAACAGGCTGATCGTCCACCCCCAGCGGGTGATGGTGCGACCGGTTGATCTGATGAGCATCGCAAAGTCCTTTGAAGGGGAGGCGTTGCATGGCCGCAGGCCGAGATCGCCCTGCGGAAGCCTGATTTCCCCGTTCAAGTGTTGTGCGAACGATAGTGTAACGCGCGGCCGACCATTTCGGTCATATGATAAGCAGGCTCACCTGTAGAAGGGTGAGCGGAAGGGACTTAGGGATCATCGTTTCACTTTCTCGAACAGGTCGATCAATTCGCTGAACTTGGCACGTTGTTCGGTCTCGTCGCCCGAAGCGATGGCTTCGGAAACGCAGCAGGCGGCATGATCGCGCAGGATTTCGCTCTCGGCCTTGGCGAGCGCCGCCTTCACCGCCTGCACCTGATGCAGGATGTCGATGCAGTAACGGTCATCGGCTACCATCTGCGAAACGCCGCGAACCTGCCCCTCGATCCGCTTGAGACGGTTCTGGATCTCGATTTTGTGCTTGCCCATTGCTCTCATTTCCGGCTTGAATACCTATGGGGGGTATAGTATGCGCGGCGGCAACCAAAGGCAAGTTGCAATGCAC
>JBBQWH010000038.1:0-23224 GCA_038210785.1 Sphingomonadales bacterium
CTCAGCTTCGATCCCGCCGACGCCCCAGCCGAGCACGCCAAGGCCGTTGATCATGGTGGTGTGGCTGTCGGTGCCGACGCAAGTGTCGGGATAGGCGACCATGACGCCGTCCGGTCCTGCGCTTGACCACACGGCCTGCGCCAGATGCTCAAGGTTCACCTGGTGGCAGATGCCTGTGCCCGGGGGCACGGCGGTGAAGTTCTGGAAGCTCTTCGAGCCCCACTTGAGGAAGTCGTAGCGTTCGGCATTGCGCTCGTACTCGAGCGCCATGTTGGCTTCCATCGCCTTGGGGTGGCCGAATTCATCGACCATCACCGAGTGGTCGATCACGAGGTTGACCGGCACTAGCGGGTTAATCTTGGCGGTGTCGCCGCCGAGCTGCTTGATCGCGTCACGCATCGCGGCGAGATCGACCACGCAGGGCACGCCGGTGAAATCCTGCAGCAGCACGCGCGCCGGGCGGTACTGGATTTCCTCGCCGGTGACGGGATTATCCTGCCAGTCGACAATCGCCTGAATATGCTCGCGCCCAACGGTAAACCCGCCGTCTTCGAAGCGCAGCAGGTTTTCAAGCAGCACCTTCATCGCAATCGGCAAGCGCGAAACGTCGCCCAGCTGCTCAGCCGCTTTCGCGAGCGAGTAATAGGCGTATTCCTTGCCGCCCACATTAAGCGTCTGGCGCGTTCCGAGCGTATCCTGGCCGATTGCGGTCATGGGGGGTTTCCGTCCTTTTCGATTAACCCGCCCCGATCCACCAAGGGCGCGGTTTTCGAGGCCGCTCCTGCGCCGCTGCGCGCGCGAGGTCAAGGGGGCCAACGGCACGCACGCATCGGCAATTTGTCTTAGGTTGCGGTGATCGCAGGCGCGGGTTTCGGGCGCGCGGCGAGCCAGCAGCCGGCCACGATCAGCGCGGTTCCAGCCAGGGTCGGCAGGGTCACCGCCTCGCGGAAGAACAGCCAGCCGAACGCGGCTGCCCAGATGAAGCCCGAATACTCTGTCGCCACCAGCGCGCTCGCCTCGGCGCGGGCATAAGCGAAGGCGATAGCCAGCGACCCCGCCACAGTCAGCGCGCCCGCAGCGAGCAGCGGGACCAGCGCCGCGCCGCTTGGCGTCTGCCACAGCAACGGGGCGAGGGTGAGCAGCACCAGCCCGCCGATCCCGCTGTGAAAGGTGGTGATCTCGATTGGACCGGCGACTTGCGCCTGCCGCCGGATGACGATGAAATTATAGGCATAGAGCAACGCCGAGATAAGCAGCGCGGCGATGCCCAGCGCCGCGCGGTCGTCAAATTCGCCCTGTCCGATCCGCCCGCCGACGATCACCAGCGTGCCCGCAAAGCCGAGCAGGCTCGCCCCGATCGCGGCGCGGCTGATCACCTCGCCGAGCAGCACGCGCGCGAGATAGAGCGCGATCAGCGGTGCAATAAAACTGAGCGCAATCGCCTCGGCCAACGGCAAGCGGGTGAGCGCGAAGAAGAACGTCAGCGCCATGAAGGCCGACACCACCCCGCGGGTCAGGTGCAGCTTGAGCACTGACCGGCTCGGCCAGGCCGGGCCGCGCGAGAACCAGACCGGCGCAATGATCGCCGCGCCGATCCCGGCACGCAGGACCGTCGCGGTGTAGGCCCCGATCAGCAGCGCGGCGTCTTTCATGAAGGCATCCATCAGCGACAGGAAGCCAACCCCCGCCAGCGCGGCGACAAACGGCAGCATTCGGTGGCTGCGAAGCGACATCGAAGGGTCCATGGGAGCGCTCCATAGGCCGGGTCTAGGGTCAGGTCACGCGTGCAGCTGTGAACATTAATCGCGGCGAAAGCGAAGGTGGTTGATAGGGGCATGGCGCAGCGGGTAAGGTTGCAGCAATGGATAGGTATTGCCGTAGTTCGGCGGCAAAGGGCGAAAAGGCAGTATCGCAATGAGAATTCCGGGCAGAATCGCTGGCGGGATAGCGACCGCAGCGCTGGTTGCGACCGCGGCGCTGGCGCAGGATGGCACCGCTGCGCGCGGGTCGATGATGCCCGGCGACCAGAAGCAGGGCGACCCGGCGATTGCGCAAATTCCCGCGCCTGCGCCTGCGCCGAGCCCGGGCGGAGCCTTCGATAAGGCTTTCCCCCCGTCAGTATCGCAGCCGGTGGTGCAAAGCGTGACGCCGCCCGCCCCGCCGCTGATGCAAGCTTGGACTGCCGGGCAGGCTGCGCAGCTGGTCTTGATGATTGAGGGAATCGGAGCCGAAGGGCTTGACCCCAAGGACTATGATCTCGCCCCGCTTAAGGTCGCACTCGCGGCGGGCCCCTCGGCCGAATTGAACAGCCTCGCATCGCAAAGCTTCGTGTGGCTGGTGGAGGATCTGCGCGACGGACGCACGCCGATGGCTGCGCGCGAACAGTGGTTCGTGGTCGATCCCGACAGCGAAATAAACCGTACCGGCGATGTGCTGGCCGAAGCGCTGAAGACTGGTGACATTCCGCTCACGTTGGCGAAGCTCAACCCCGCTCACCCCGATTACGCCCGCCTGCGCGCTGAACTCGCCAAGACCCCGGCGAGCGCTGCGGGCAAACGCAAGTTGATCCGCGCCAACATGGACCGCTGGCGCTGGCTGCAACGCGATCTTGGCTCGCAATACCTGATCACCAATGTGCCCGAGTTTCAGCTGCGTCTGACGGTAAAGAACCGGATCATCAGTACCTATCGCACGATTGTGGGCAAACCGGGCCGCACCGCCACGCCGCAATTGGCCGAAATGGTCGAAGGCGTGGTGTTCAACCCGACCTGGACTGTGCCGCAGTCGATCGTGAAGGGCGAGGGGCTGGGTCCGCGCGCGCTGGCCAATCCGGCGTGGGCCAAGCGCAACGGCTATGTCGCCACTCGCAGCGCCAATGGCACGATCACTGTGGTGCAGCAGCCGGGGTCGGGCAATTCGCTGGGGCTGATGAAGCTCGAAATGCCCAACCCGCACGCGATCTTCTTCCACGACACGCCGTCGCGCCAACTGTTCGGAAGCGAGTTCCGTGCGCTCTCGCACGGCTGCGTGCGAACCGAGCGCGCGCTGGAACTGGCGATCACGATGACGATCCTGGGCAAGGGCGCGACCAAGGAAGAGGCGGTGGCGATCTCGACCTCGGGCAATTATACGAAGGTGGCGCTCGAAAAGCAGTGGCCAGCCTATATCACATATTTCACCATGGCGTCCGATATCAACGGCGAGATGGCGACTTTCAAGGACATCTACGGCCGCGATACCCCGGTGCTCGCCAGCCTCGATAAGCCGCGCGTGCGCAATCGCAGCAATGTGGTGGATGATGAGGTGATCGTGATCGAGGACGATCTGCGCGACGGTTAGGCGGGCGGGTCAGCTCCTTAGAACGCGCTGCTGACCGGGTTCTGCCACGCGCCGAGCGGCTGGCGTTCAATCATTGCCATCTCGGGTAGCGGCTGGATGCTGCCGTCTTCTTCCAGCCCCATGCTTTCGGCATAAAGCAGCCGCCCGCCTGAAAGGTGCATCAGTGCCTCACGGAACTGTTCGGTCCCCATCGCGAAGCAACCGTTGGAGCGGCCCAAGCGGCCCCACTTGTCGAGATGCGCCGCCTCGGCATAATCGGCATGGTGCATCACAATGTATCGGCGCAGCGCAGCCTCGTTGCTCTGGTCAAGCCCGCCGAGGCGCACCGAGGTGCCATAGCGGCCCTTGTACCACTCCCACGTCACATAAGCGCCGCGGCTGGTTGCAAGTGAGCCTTCGTCGTTGGAGAACGCTTTGAGCCAGCCGTCATGCTGCGGGTCCGAACCCATGCCGTGGCTGACATGGTAGGATTGCACCTCGCTGCGGTCGAGATTGACGAAGTGGAACCGCGGCTTGGCTGAATGCAGTCCAAAATCGGAGATGCCGACGATATCATGCTTCCAGATCGCATTGCCTGCGCGCAGCAGCTCGCGCTTGGCGATGTCGAACAGGATCCGGTCGCGCGGGGTACCCGGCGCAACTGCTGCTGCGACGGACGCAGCAAGGCGTGAAGGCAAAGCCAATGCCGCCCCCGCGATCAGGGTGCCTTTCAGAAGGTCGCGCCGCTTCATTGATCCGTAACGTAACCCGCCCGCCTTGGGTTCCCAATAAGGCTGAGCACGGCTCGTCGCATTAAAGTGGCGTTTCGTGGCTGCTTTGGTGTCTAACCCCGTTCCCGCTCTCGTGAAGCGCTTTGGCGGCCATGCCCAGCGCAATCACTCGTGGTAGTTTCGCTCTGATCGCTTCGCCTACCTTGGCCAGCGGGGCAAGGCGCGCACTGCGTTCGGCCTTCAGGCGAGCTATCTCGGGGCCGGTGGGGTGCAGCCGGCTGCGCGCGTTGAAAGCCTCCGTTTTGGGATTGGCCGAAAGGATCGCGCCCGAAAGCAGGTTCGCCATCACCGCATAGGGGTAGGTATCCGGACAATCGGTCAGCGGCGCGGGTGGGCACAGCGCGTTGCGCTCGGCGTCGGTTGCAAAGTTCGCCTCGAGGAAAGCGGCGAGCGCCGCGCTGTATGGCACAAATGGGCTTTGCACCAATTGCAGCGTGATGGTGTCGCCATCGAAGAACGGGCGGGGCTTGGTGCGCGCGGTGAAGGGTACGGCGGTGGCGGTGCAATCGATGAACAGCGTGCCCGGAGGCACCGCTGCGCGCTCGCTTCCAAACAGCATCGCTTCAGGCTCGATTGCGGTCACCCGGCCGTGTCGGTGCACCTGCGTGATCCGCAGCATCAACGCCACCTCGCCTTCGGAGATTACCGCGAAGTGGAACATCGATGGCTCCACCGCGGGGTCAATCCGCAGCATCACGCCGCGCTGTTCAAGCAGGTGACACATCTCGCGGCCCGTTTCAGCCGCCGACGCGGTTTCGACCAGCGCCAGTTGGAATTCCACCAACCCTTCGAGCCCGGCATGCGCGGGTTGCAGCAAGCGGCGGTTGAGCATCCAGCTATCGCGCGGGCGCACCCATTCGATCCGTTCAGGCGCGACGCCCGCCTCGATCAGCCACACGGCGGTGTCCATCGCGGTCTTGCCGCCGCCCAGGATCACGAAATGCGCAGGCGGATTGGCGGCTTCGAGCCACAGGCCCGGCAGATCGCCCGGAATGGCGCGCCGCGTGCCCGGGGCTACCGTGAAACCGGGGGTGTGGGTGGCCGGAACCGAGGTCTGGAACCACGTCGCATCGACCAGCTTGCGCCGCACCGCCACGGTCTGCTCCGCCTCCGACAGGATCCCGCGCAGCGTGTGCACGCCCTCCGCTCCGCCGCGATAATCGGTCAACGGCAGGTAAGTCACCCGCCCGCTCGGCAGCAGCTTTTCGCGCATCACCCGGTCATAATAGGCAAGAATCTCGGCATGGCGGGCCAGCGGATACATCCCGGCGTTGTGCCCCTCGCGATCGACCTGGTCTGAACACAGCTCGAGCGAATTGACGCCGTAGGTCGCGCTGGGCTGATGCAGCGCAACGAAGGAATAGGCATCGTTCCAGTGCCCGCCGGGGCGCGCGTGGCGATCAACGATGGTGATGTGGCAATCGGGGTCTTCGTCGATCAGCGTGTCAGCAAAGGCCAGCCCCACCGCACCCGCGCCGACAATCAGGTAATCGGTTGCCGTTTCAACCATAGCGATTCTCCCCCCGTAATTTGGGCTAGGCCTAGCATCAATCGGGGCGGGTCGCCTGCGCATTTTCGTCCGCCATCGCCAGCATTGAGGCCGCGTGGCGCGCGGCCACCACGCGCGCATCGTCGCCGTAGCCGCCGCCCATCGCGCTGGCGACCGGAAGGCCAAGGCGGCGCGCTTGGCTGACCACGAAGCGGTCGCGCGCCGCCAGCCCGGCATCGGTTAAGGCCAACCGACCGAGCTTGTCATCCACATGCGGATCGACGCCTGCCTGATACAGCACAAAATCGGGGGCGAAGTCCGCCATCACCTCAGGCAAGTGGCGGGTGAGGGCGGACATATAGCCATCATCATCCACTCCATCGGGCAGGCCCACATCCCGGTTGGAGCGCGCCTTGCGAACCGGGAAGTTCTTCTCGGCGTGCAGCGAGAGGGTGAAGATGTCCGTGCGCCCGGCGGTGAGGCTGGCGGTGCCATCGCCCTGATGCACATCGAGGTCGACGATCAGGATGCGGCGTGCATCACCTTCAGCGATCAGCCGGTTGGCGGTGACCGCCAGATCGTTGAACACGCAATATCCCGCGCCGGTGTCGTGCAGCGCGTGGTGGCTCCCGGCAGCCGAGTTGGCGGCATAGCCGTGCTGCATCGCCAGCTTGGCGGCGAGCCAGGTGCCGCCGCTGGTGTGGCGCACGCGGCTGGTGATCGCGGGCGTGACCGGGAAGCCGATCCGCCACTCCTTGTCGCGCGGGACTGCGGCGCGCAGCACCTCGTCGACATAGGCTGGGCAATGGATTGCTTCGAGCCATTCGCGCGGGCACGGCTCGGGCGCGTGTTCAGTCATCGCCGCGCCGCTCTCGCGCAGCGCCTCCATTACGAGGTAGTATTTGTCGAAGCGGAACGATCCGCGCTCGGGGCGCGGGGCCATGTAATCGGCGTGGTGGACGACGTGGAGCATCGGCTCAGAGGTATCCGCTGTGTTCGGCAAGGATCTTTGCCCCCAGCGCGATCAGGATCACGCCGCCCGCGCGCTCGGCCCATGCGCCCCAGCGGTCACCCGCCACTTGGCCCAGCACCACCCCTGCGCCGCTCAACACGAAAGTTACGAGCCCGATCAGCGCCGCAACGAAAGTCGGTGCCACGGTCAGTGACGGCAGGGTGATCCCGGCGGCGAGCGCGTCCACGCTGGTCGCCACGCCCGCCACCAGTAGCGCCCGCCCGGTGAGCGCGCGCGCGGCCTCCTCCTCCCCGACATGTCCGCCAAGCATGCGCACACCGAGGAACGTCAGCAGCCCGAACGCGATCCAGTGATCCACCGCTGCGACAAGGCCAAGCGCGAAGGCTCCGATCCCCCAGCCGGCGAGCGGCATCACCCCTTGGAACACCCCGAAGGTCAGCGCGATTCGTAGCCCGCCAATTGCGCCCGGACGGAACCGCGCGCCCTGAGTGAGCGCCACGGCAAACGCGTCCGTGGCGAGCGCGAAGGCAAGCAGGAGGGCTCCTATCATGACGACGGTCCGCTCATCGGGCCGTCGGCGCGGGAGCCTCGGCGATTGCGGTCAGTTCAGCAAAGATGGCGTCCTCGCTGCGGGTGCCGGCGTTGCGCCAGCTGGCGGCGGTGTCGGGGTTAAGCAGCTGGCCCTCGGCGGTTAGCACTAACACCGCCGGCGTGCCGGGGATATCCGCAAGGCCGAACCGGCTCGCGATGTCGAGATTGCGCCCCTCGCCTGTCTGCGGCTCGCCGACATCGACGAACACCAACTCGTAGCGCGCGGCCACTAGCGCGGCGAAGCGCGGGGTTTCAAGCCACCCCGCGAGCGCACGGCTATCATGGCACCAGTTGGCGCCCATCACCAGCAGCACCCGCTTCCCCGATGCGGCCGCGCGGCCGAGCGCCGCATCGACATTGGCCATCGCATCGGGTGTAACGGCATAGGCGCGCGCCTCGGGGTGGGCGGGGTCGACGGAGGTGGTAGCGCAGGCGGCGAGCGTCAGCGCGAGCGCCCCGGCAATGGCTGCGCGGATCACTCGGCTGCTTCTGCGGCCCGCTGCGGGGCGGCGTGGGGATCGAACGCCACCGCTTCGCCCGCGTCGATTTCAGCCGCCTTGGCTTCGACCAGGCGAACGATGTGATCGAGCATGTCCTCGCTCTCGACCGTGTGGTCGGTCACGCCGCGCAGGTACACCATGTGCTTGCCCGCGCCGCCGCCGGTGAGGCCGATATCGGTCTCGCGTGCTTCGCCCGGGCCGTTGACCACGCAGCCGAGGATCGACAGGCTCATCGGGGTCTTGATGTGTTCGAGCCGGGCTTCCAGCGCCTCGACCGTGCGGATGACGTCGAAGCCCTGGCGCGAGCACGAAGGGCACGAGACGACGCGGACGCCGCGGGTGCGCAGGCCGAGCGACTTGAGCATTTCAAACCCGACCTTGATCTCCTGCTCGGGCTCCGCCGACAGGCTGACGCGGATGGTGTCACCGATCCCGGCCCACAAGAGTGAGCCCATGCCGATGCTCGATTTGACGGTGCCGCCAATCAACCCGCCCGCTTCGGTAATGCCGAGATGCAGCGGGCAATCCACCGTTTCCGCGAGGCCATGATAGGCCGCGACCGCAAGGAACACGTCCGACGCTTTCACCGCCACCTTGAATTCGTGGAAATCGTGATCCTGCAACAACTTGATGTGATCGAGCGCGCTTTCTATCAGCGCTTCTGGGCAGGGCTCGCCGTATTTCTCCAGCAGATCCTTCTCGAGGCTCCCGGCGTTGACCCCGATGCGGATCGCGCAGCCATTGGCCTTGGCCGCGCGCACGACTTCGGCGACGCGCTGGGCCGAGCCGATGTTGCCGGGGTTGATCCGCAGGCAAGCCGCGCCAGCATCTGCCGCTTCCAATGCGCGCTTGTAGTGGAAATGGATGTCCGCCACGATCGGGATCCGCGCAGCGCGGGTGATCTGTTTGAAATCGCGGGTCGATTCCTCGGTCGGGCAGGACACACGGATGATGTCTGCGCCGACCTCTTCGCAGCGGCGGATCTGGTCGATCGTCGCGCGCACGTCTTCTGTCGGGGTGTTGGTCATGGTCTGCACCGTGATCGGCGCATCGCCGCCCACAGGGACATTCCCCACCATGATCTGGCGCGATTTGCGCCGTTCGATTGTGCGCCAGGGCCGAATGGAAGACATAGCATGTATATAGACGCCCCTGCGTGACGGGGCAATGACCCGCTGATCGTTGCGTAGACGCCGCGCTTGACTTCGCCCCGACCCGGGTCACTTTGGAGCGAACGGGGAGATACAATGCTGACCAATACGTCGATTGAACTGCGCAGCGCCGCGCCCAGCCTAATCCTGCGCGCAGTGAAATGGGTGATGGGGCGCGCAAAGCCGGTGTTCCCGCATGACGCGGCGGGTTTTCATGCGGCGATGGCCAGTCGCACGCCGCCCCGCGATGCGCCGATGCCGCAGAGCTTCCGCCGCCAGTTCGTGGTCAGCGACTGGCAAGTGGAAGGCCATCCGGTGGTGACGATCCACCCCAAGACTGGCCCCGGCGCTTGGCACATGCTCTATTTCCACGGCGGCGGGTTTGTGCAGCCGATGTTCAAGGTGCATTGGCCGTTGGTCGCTGCGATGGTGAAGTCTTGCGGGATCAGCGTCACCGTGCCGCTCTATCCGGTGGTGCCGGAGGCTGCGCACGCGGCGCAGGATACCGTGGCGGACGCGGTGTTTGCCCAACTGGCCGCAACCCACGATCCAGCGCGCATCATCCTCAACGGCGACAGCGCGGGCGCGCATATGGCGCTGGCACTGGCGTTGCGGCTCGCCAAGGCTGCCAAAGACGCTGGCGGTCCGCAGCCGGGCAAGCTGGCTCTGTTCGCGCCGTGGCTCGATCTGACGCTCGCCGATCCGGCCTGCGCCGAGGTTGAACCGCATGACTTGATGCTCAAGATCGGCACCCTGCGCGCCTGCGGCGACATGGTGGCGGGCAGCCGCGATCCGGCCTGCGCCGAGGTCAGCCCGCTTTACACCCCGGCCGAGCAACTCGCGCTGCTGCCTCCGACCCGCATCTGGACCGGGCGGCACGACGTCTTCATCATCGATTCGCGCACCTTCGTGGGCAAGCTGCGCGCCGCCGGGGTGGACGCCAAGCTCTATGAATATGAAGCCGCGCCGCACGTGTTCATGGCGATCACCCCGACCCGCGAGGCGAAGGATGTGTTCGCGCTGATGCGCGATTTCCTCGCGGACTAGCTGGGAAACTTCGCGCCGGTCAGTTCCTCGCTCAGCTTCCACAGCTGGTCGGCGAAGCTCGGGTTGAGCGCGTAGGACCGCACGCCGCCGCTGGCGGATTCGTCGTCCACTTCGGCGACATGGCAATCTTCGCAATAGACCCCGCCCTTCCCTTCAAGCTCTGGCGCGGTGGCTGCCCAGCAGCTGGTCGCCGCGCCTTGCGGGATGGTCTTCCACGCAAAGCCCGTGTCGTTTGCGGTGATCCGCGCCATCAGCGCATCGCGCATTTCCTGCGTCATGTGGCGGCCAAGATTGGTCTCGATCCCGCCCGGATGCAGCGCATAGGCGTGGATGCCCAGCACCGCATAGCGCTGCTCGATCCCGACCGAGAACAGCACGTTGGCGGTCTTGGATTGGCCGTAGCTGGACCAAGGATCATAAGGGCGGTGCTGGTAATTGGGGTCTTCGAAATCGACCGGGCCCATGTGGTGCCCGCGGCTCGACAGGTTGACGATGCGCTTGGCGGTGCCGCGCTCGATCAGCGGCAGCAGCTCGGCGGTGAGCGCGAAGTGACCCAGATGATTGGTGCCGAACTGCATTTCGAACCCGTCGGCGGTGTGCTCGAAGGGGGTGGCCATCACCCCGGCATTGTTGATCAGCAGGTCGATCTTTGCGAACCGCTGGCGCGCCCTAGAGGTCGAGGCGCGGATGCTCTCGAGCGAGGCGAGGTCGACCGTGATGGTATCGAGTTGCGCCTGCGGTTCGGTTTCGAGGATCGCACCGACCGCCTCGTCGAGCTTGGCCTGTTCGCGCCCTGCCAGCACGACATGCGCGCCCTTGGCCGCCATCGCGCGGGCGGTTTCCTGCCCCAGCCCTGAATTGGCGCCGGAGATGAACACCGTCAAATCGGTGAGGTCGCGGTCTGCCAGCACATCATCGGCGGTGCTGTCCCGGCCGAATTTGGTGTCAAAGGTGGTCATGCGCGCTCTCCCAATCGCAGTTCGTAAAGGAATTCCGGGTCGAGCTGCTCGCCGACCCGGAAGGTGATGTCGGCGATCTTGGCAAAGCCATAGCGTTCATAGAACCGCTGCGCGCCGTAATTCTCGGCATAGACCGAAAGGAGCATCGCATCATGCCCCCGCGTCCGAGCGACGCCCAGCGCCCAGTCCATCAGCATAGCCCCGATGCCTGCGCCGGTGTGCTGCGGCAGCGCGTAGAGCTGGCCGAGCTCGATCGGGTCGTGCGCAACGGAATATGCGGTGTAGTGGCCCGGGTAGCGCAGCTTGCAATAAGCCACCAACGTGCCTTCCACTTCGGCGAGGCAGTGGGTGCATGTGTCCCCCGCGATTTCCTCTGCCACAGCACCGGGCGCGTGGACCTGTGCGAGGAAGGCGATGAGATCCTCCGCGCTGTAGAGATCACCGAAGGCGGCGATAAAGGTTTCGGCGCCCAGCGCGGCAAGCGCGGGGGCATCGGCTAGGGTGGCAGGGCGCAGGATCATCGCCCTCGCCGTAGCGTGGGCGGGGGACGTTGTTAAGCTGGCGAAACGCGCAGGGCCGCGTTACACCTGCAATTCATGAAGAACCTCGTCACGCTGATCGCGCTCGCCCTTATGCCCACCGCCGCCCTTGCCGACGACACCTCGCCGTCCCCACCCAAGTGGTCGCTGGCGATCCACGGCGGGGCGGGCACGCTCGACCGGAAGGATATGACGCCGGAAAAGCGCGCGGCCTACGAAGCGGCGCTGCAAGTGGCGCTCGATGCCGGGGCCAAGGTGCTGGCAGATGGCGGGAGCGCGATGGATGCGATCAAGGCCGCGATCATCCCGCTGGAGGATTCGCCGCTGTTCAATGCGGGCAAGGGCGCGGTGTTCACCTGGGAGGGAACCAACGAGCTCGACGCCTCGATCATGGACGGGCGCGACCGTTCGGCAGGCGCGGTCGCCGGGGTCAAGACGGTCAAGAACCCGATCCTGCTGGCTGACATGGTGCGTACCGCGAGCGAGCATGTGTTCCTCGTGGGCAAGGGCGCGGAGGAGTTTGCAGTTGAAAAGGGCTTCCCCGTCACTCCGCCGGAATACTTCGCCACCCCCGCGCGGCGCGAGGCTTTGGAGCGGATGAAGGCGGAGCAGCTTTCGGCGCTCGATGTCGATTTGAAGTTCGGCACGGTGGGCGCAGTGGCGCTCGACCAAAGCGGCAATATGGCGGCTGGCACCTCGACCGGCGGCATGACCGGCAAGCGCTGGGGCCGCGTGGGCGATGCGCCGATGATCGGCGCGGGGACCTATGCGGATAACCGCGCGTGCGCGGTGTCGGCGACCGGGTGGGGCGAGTACTTCATCCGCGTCGGCGTGGCGCACGAGATTTGTGCGCGGCTTAGGATGGGCCGAGAAAGTGAACAAGGAATTGCCGACAGTGTGATGGCCGACGTCAAGCAGCTTGGCGGCGATGGCGGAGTCATCGTCGTCACGCCTCAGGGCGATGCGATCTTCAGTTTCAACACCACCGGCATGTATCGCGGCCGCGCGACTAGCGCAGGTGTGAACGAGGTGGCGATCTTCGGCGGCGAGGAGAAGGCTTCGGTAACGCCGGATCACTAAAGCCCCTTCCCTTAAGGGAAGGGGTTGGGGATGGGTGTGCCACGCCCGCAAATGTCGAGCCCCCACCCCCTAACCCCCTCCCCGAGGGGACTTAGTAAAGCTTGCCCACTAGCGGCAACCCGCGTTCCGGCTCGGCAAATTCCTTGATCACCTTGCCGACCCGCGCCAGCGTCATCTCGCCGCCGGGCAGCATGTCGTCCTCGGTCTGCCGGGCGCGGAAGTAGCAGGCGAAGGTCAGCGGGGGCTGGCCCTTCGGCCCTTCGGCAAAGCCGATGTCGATGTAATTGTATTCATTTCCGCCGATCAGCCCGCTGGTACCAGTCTTGTCGCCCGCGACCCAGACTTCGGACAGGCCGGCACGCACGCGGCGCACGCCGGTTTGCGTTTCGATCATCCAGCTTTTGAGTTCGGCGCGTTCGGCCTCGGGCAGGACGTCGCCATAGACGATGCCAGCAACCGTGCGCGCCATCGCCGCCGGGGTCGAGGTGTCGCGGAATTCGGCGGTCGGCACGAGGTTCATCTCCGGCTCGAAGCGGTCGACGCGGCTCACCTCATCGCCCATGCTGCGCCAGAACGCGGTCAGCGCAGCCGGGCCGCCGAGTTCGCGCAGCAGGATATTGGCGGCGGGATTATCCGACGTGGTCTGCGTCGCCCGCGCCAGTTCGCGCAACGTCGCGCCCACGGCGATCCGCTCGCGGGTGAAGGGGGCGTAGGCGAGCATGTCGCGCTCGTTCCACGTCACCCGCCGGTCGGCGTCGATCGTGCCTGCCGCATGGCGCGACAGCAGCAGCGCGGCGAGCGAGAATTTAAACGACGAGGCATGGCCGAACCGCCGGTCACGGTTGATCCCGACCGACATTCCGCTGGCGGGATCGTAAATCTCGACCCCCAGCGTTCCGTCCCCCGCCGCCTCGATGAGCCGCAATTCCGCCGCCAGCCGGCCGACTGGGCTCTGATCCGGCGGGACACAGGCGGACGCGCCCAGCGCCACCGTGCCGCCCAGAAACAACCGGCGATTAATCAAGTTAGGATGAATGCTCATGAGAACTTGTCCGCCTTGCGTTTGCCGAACCGCATGCCAGCCTCCAACCGGGCGCGCAATTGCGTATAGAACGCTTCGAGAAACGCCCGCTCGTCGCCCGCGCCCGGATCCCAGCCGATCTTGCGGCAGATGGTCGCGTGGACCGCGGCCAGCGCGTCAGGCTGGGCATCGCGCAGCAATCGTTCGAGCGTCTGCAATTCCTTCTCGCCGTAAACCGCCAGCTCCGCCTCGCCGAAATCATAGCGGACGCCGGTGACCTCGCTCTGCCCCAGTGCGGTGGCTGCGCCCTTAATGGAAAGCACCGCGGCAAGTTTGGTGCGCGGACGCTCGACCACCCAGGTTCCAGCGACGATATCGCCCGCGCGCAAGGCATCGCGGTTGAAGAACGGAAACAGCAGGAATAGCGCGAACCAGCCCGTCACCACCCAGCCCAGCACCCCGATATCCTCGCCCGATTGGCTCATCGCGGTCAGCACCACCAGGAACACCAGCGGATAGAAGATCTCGACATCGCGAAGCAGGTTGCGCGCGATCACCGCCTCGGGCGTCAGCCGTGCAGAGCCGCGCGCCGCGATCCGGATGCCGACGATCCGCTTGCCCAGCGTTGCGCCGCGCGGCCCAAGCTCCTGCACCAGGAAATAGCTATACCAGATCGCGAAATCGAACAGCACGATCAGGATCACCATGAATTCCTGCACCCCTTGCGAACCCCGGCTCGGATCGGCCGCAGTGCCTGCGAGCACGCCTGCACCGATCCACAGCAGCAGCAGCTGGAAAGCAATCAAGCTCGCTGCGATGATCATCACATCAAAGATCAGCGCCCCCGCCCGGCTTCCGCGCGAGGCCAGGCTGATCGGCAGCGCCAGCCCTTCGGGCGTGACCAGCGTGCGGCCGCGCGCGTCCTGGATGCGGGGCGTTAAGCGCTTGGGGGGCGGCACGGCGCTCATCCGGCCTCCTGCGGCGCGGCGTCACCGACCGGGCGTGGGCGGTAGAGGAAGAAGTAGGAAAGCCAGAACAGCAGCATCGCTCCCCCGATCAGGAACCGGCCGCCGGTATCTTCGACCAACTGGCGCGGGAAGGCTTCGAGCAGCGCGGCGATCACCATCATGATGACCACCCCCACCATCACCACCGCGCTGCGGCGCCCAGCAGCTGCAGCAGCCTCAAGCACCGGGGCGGTGCCAGGGAAGGCCATCGACCGGCCGATATGCAGCCCCGCTGCGCCCGACAGCAGGATGCCGAACAGTTCAGTAGTACCGTGAACGCTCAGCCACGCGGCCAGCTCCACCACCAGCCCTTGTCCGTTGTACAGCCACAGGAGCGCGCCCAGCAACGCCATGTTGTGCACCAGCAACAAGAGCGAGGGGATGCCGAACGCAAACCCCAGCGCGAAGGCGAGAATGCACACCGCAGAATTGTTGCCGAACAACTGCGCGGCGAAGGCCGATAGCCCCATCGCATTGTCCTGCGTGCCAAGGCTCTGCAGCAATTGTTCGCGGCTGGCTCCGGGCACCCGCGCGTCGCCCATCCCGGCTGGGAACAGGCGGTAATACCACGCCTCGTCCTGCGCCACGAGCAGCCAGCCAACCACTATGCCTGCCACCATCACGAACAGCGCGATACAGATATCGAGCCACAATTCGCGCACCGCGCGGCTCCAGCCGCCGAGCAAAAAGCCGCCCAGCCAGCGCGCGAAGCCTTGCCGGGGCCCGTAGACCTGAAACCATGCGCGCTGCACCAGCGCTTCGAGATAGCCCAGCGTCGCGGCATCAAGCGACGTCTCGCGCGCCACCGCAAGGCTGGATGCAGCCGTGCGGTAGAGCGCCGGGAGCGCGATTAGATCATCATCGGCAATGCGGCGCAACCCGCCGCGCTCCATCCGCTTGACGATGTCCTCGAGCCGCTGCCACTCGCGCTCGCGCTCGAGCCGGAAGCGGTCCGAACGCAGCGCCGCGCTGGCGATATCGGGCGGTGCGGCCACCGCGCCGCGCCCGAACCACGAGGAGAGAATTGGCGCCTTCACCCTATCGCCTCGCTGACCCGGATCGCGAGATAGCGGTCGATCAGGCGCGGGCCGATCGCCGCCCACGGTGCTTCGAGCACATCGATTCCGAGCCGCCGCAGCCGGGTCAGCACCAGCTTGCGTTGCTGCGCGAGGGTATCGGCGGTCACGCTCCGGGCAAGGGTCGCGATGTCGCCGGGCGGAGCAGCGATCAGCGCCTCGATCTCGCTGTCGGCAATGGTGACGAACAACACCAGATGCTTGCCCACCAATCGCCCGAGGCTTTCGACCATCAGTTCGGCCGAGGTCGGATCGCTGAAATCGGAAAACACCACCACCAGCGAGCGGCGCTTGAGCTTGGCGGTGAGCGTCGCTAGCGCGAGTGTGAAATTAGGCTCTGCCGCCTGGTAATCGAGGCCCGCCGCCGCGCTCTGCAAGCGGTGAAAGGCGCGCGGGTCGGCGATGAAGGGCGTCATGATCTGCGGGCGCTGGGCAAAGCCGAACAGCGCGACCTTGTCTCCGCCCTTTAGCGCGACATAACCGCAGGTGAGCGCGGCAGAGACTGCGCGGTCGATCCGGGGGAGCCCGTCGACCGGCTCGCACATCGCCTGTCCGCAATCGAAGGCAAAGACGATCTGGTTGTTGCGCTCGCTCTCGTTCTCGCGCGCGAACAGGCGGGTGTGCCGCGCGCTGGCCTTCCAGTCGATCCGGCGGCGGTCCATCCCGGGCTGGTATTCGCTCAAGGCCTCGAACTGCGTGCCCTCGCCGCGGATGCGCCGGGCGATCAGGCCGATCTGAGCGTTGCGCAGGAAGGTCTGCAAATCGGGCGAGCGCACTGGCGACAGGTCGGGCCAGATCCGCACCGGCTTGTCCAACGGAAAGGCGACTTGCCGCGCGCCGAGGCCCAGCGGCCCCTCCCAGCGCAGCCATGCCCGGCTGATGATCGCGGTGCCGCGCCGCGTCGGCGTGACGCTGATCTCGCCGCGCCAGCCGGGCTCGCGGGCTTGGCGCGCGAGGTTGAAGGTCACGCGGCCATCAGGCGCGAGGCGCGGGTCACACGCCAGCGCGCCGGTCGCGCGGGAAGGATTGCGCCCGGCAAAGCGCGCCGTGATCGCCATCAGGCTCGCCTGACCGACTTCGATATCGTCGGCGCTGCGCACTTCCCAGCCTTCGAGCCGCCCGGCCAGCCACACGTCGATGCCCACCAGCACCAGCACCGCGGCGCCGATCAGCGGCGCGATAACCCATGCCCCCGGCGTCACTGCAGCGATCACCACCGCCACTGGCGCGAGGCCAGCGATGACCCACGCAGCGCGCTCAGTCGGCACTGCGATTAAGAACGGCACCAGCGGCGCGGTGATTGCGAGCAGGAAGCGGCGGTTTTCGGCCATGCCTTTAGCGCCCCATCACCTGGGCGCCTCGGTCGCTTCGACCAGTTCAGCGACCAGCGCCTCCATATCGCGGCCATCGATCTCCGCGGCGGGGCTCAGCGTCAGGCGGTGGCGCAGCACCGGCACCGCCAGCGACTTGACGTCATCGGGGATAACATAATCGCGGCCCTCCAGTGCGGCGCGCGCTCGCGCGGCGCCGGCCAGCAGGACGGCAGCGCGTGGGCTAGCGCCGACAGTCAGTTCGGCATGATCGCGCGTGGCCCGCACCAGCCGCACAACATAGCGGGTGATCTCCTCGGCCACAGTGACCTGCGCCAGCGCGGCGGTCGCCGCGCCGATCCCGGCGGCATTGGTGACTGCGGCAACCCCCAGATCAGCCGGGCGCTGCGGCCCGCTGCGCTGGCCATAGGTAGCGACAATCCGCGCTTCTTCGTCCTCGGCGGGGTAGGGCACCAGCAGCTTGAACAGGAACCGGTCGAGCTGGGCCTCGGGTAGCGGATAAACGCCCTGGTTCTCGATCGGGTTCTGGGTGGCGACAACCATGAAGCAGTCGGGCAGGTGGTGCGTCTCCCCATCCAGCGTCACCCGGCGTTCCTGCATCGCTTCGAGCAGCGCGGCCTGCGTTTTGGGCGGGGTGCGGTTGATCTCGTCGGCCAGCAGCAGGTCGCAGAAGATCGGTCCGCGCGTAAGAGTGAATTGGCTGGTCTGGAAGTTGAACAGGTTGGATCCCAAGATGTCGCCCGGCAGCAGATCCGGGGTGAACTGGATGCGCCCGAAATCGAGGCCGAGTGCGGTGGTAAAGGCATTGGCGAGGAAGGTCTTGGCGGTCCCCGGCGGGCCTTCGAGCAGCACGTGCCCTTCGGCCAAGAGCGCCACCAGCAGCATGTCGACCACCGCCGCCTGCCCGACGATCGCCTTGGCGATTTCGGCGCGGATCGCGCCCGCAAGCACGCGGACGTCGGATAGGCTCATCGTCATTGGTTCTCTGTCCCCGTGATAGCTTGGTGAGATAGCTTGGTGGCAAGATCGTCGAGCGCCTGCGCTGCGGCGAGAATGTCGGCGCGCTTAGTCGCGCCTTCGAGCCGTGCGGCGCGGCGGGTGAAGGGTTCCTCGTCCGGTACGCGGCGGGCGAGCGCGGCGTCGATCGCGGCCCCGTCAGGCCGGGTGAGACCAAGCCGCTCGGCGATCCGCCGCGATGACAGCGCGGCATAGGGCGCGGCCAGCAATGCATACCGCCGTGCGCGCAGGATCAGGCCAGCGCCATTTGCGATCAGCTGGCGCTTGCCGAAGGCGATGTCTGGCCCGGCGGCAGCAGCGGGTGGGCCAAACCGCTGGAACGCGCGCCAGCCGATGACCAGCAGCGCAAGTATCAGGCACAGCGTGGCGGCGAGGAACGGCGGGCGAAAGGCAAGCGTCAGCAGGTTCTCCGACGCGCCGAAGCCGTTTAAGGTCATGTCGAAGGTGACGTTTTCGATGTCGCCATCATCGGTCAGCAGGTCGACCAGCGCCACCGCCGCCGCCGCGCGGGCGGGGTCGGCAAGCCCGTAATTGTTGGCAAGGTCGGGCTCGGCGAGGAAGATCACCGGATAGGCCGGATTGTTATCGTCGATAACTTCGCCGGGGCCGCTTCCTCCGCCACGCGCCCGGCGAATGTTCGACGAGGCCTCGAAGGCCAGCACCCGCCCGGCATTATCGATGATTAGTGCTTTTTGTCCCAGCACGATTTCTGCATAGACGGTTGAGGAGGTTGGCAAAATACCCTTGTGGCCGATCCCGCTCCAGCGGCCCGGGGGCGGAGGCGGGGGTGGCTGCGAGGCGGGTATGTTGGGCTCTTTAGGCTGCGCGTCCCGCTTGCCGGTCTCAGGGTTTATGACGATCTCCATCGTCCCCGCCACATCGATCGGCTTGGGGAAGATCCTGTGCTTGAATTGGTAACCCGTGGGCAGGACTTCTGGCCATTCGGAAACGCCGGGGGAGCCAAGCGTTACCCAACTCCTCTTGAACTTGCTTTTTACCTCGGGCGGAAGGTCGACGCGCGGCATGCTGGTCGACCACTTGGGCATGATCACCAGCGTCGGCCCGCGGTAGAGGCGCTTTTGGAGTATTTCGCCGACCTCCTTGCCATCGCCGAAGGAGTCGGGCGTCAGCACCAACAGGCCCGAGGTATCCAGCCGCGCGGGACTGCGCGAACGGTCAACATCATACCCCTGAGCCTGGGCCAGCCGCACCAACCCCGCGTAGCCGTTCAGCCCATTGGAGGCGGCATGGGCCTGCCCCTGCCCGCGCGTCCCGCCGAATTCCTCGCCCGCACCGATCAGATAGAGCAGACCCAGCAGCAGCGCGGCGCCGACCGCGATCAGCGCTAACGCGCCGCCACGGGAAAAGGCTACCGGTGCGCCGCTCATGTGGCATGCCCCTGCGAATTGAGCCGGGCGCGTGCGAATTCGGCATAGGCAGCGCGCGCCGCGTCCCAATCAGCGCGATCCAGGGCGCGCAGTGCGAACAGCGAGCGCTCGACCCGCTCGGCGATCACCCGAAAGGCAGCGCGCGCGGTATCAGGCAGCGCGGGCAGCGCGGCAAGCTCGCGCGCGGTGCTCGACGGTTCGACCCAATCGGGCCGCGAGGCGGCGATGTGGCCGACGCTGCGCTGGAGCAGCAGCCGGGTCGCCGCATCGAAACTGCCTTCAGCAGCGAGCCGGTCGGCTTCCTCGAGCAGCGCGAGCGTGGCGGCGGTGTCAGGCAGCCACTCGGCCTCAGCGGCGACGGCGCGCTTGGCACCACGGCCGACACCGGGGCCAAACATCCGCATCAGCAGCACCAGCGCAAACACGGCGACGGCAGCGAGCAGCACCCATTGCAGCCACCACCACGAAGCCGCCAGCGCCTCGCCCACCGGGCCGAACAGGTCGGCGAGCCATGCCAACAGCTTGTCGAGCATTTGCTGGAACCAGCTCGGTGGGGCGGGCGGGGGGATGTCGGGGATCGGAACCGGCGCGAATTGCACATCGCCATCGGAGCGCAGCTCTGCCCATCCGGCGGGGGCTGATCCGCCTGAATTGGGTGCCGATTCGGAAGGCAATGTCGTGTCCGCTGCGGTCATCCCTGTCGGGTGGTGGCACGCCGGCTTCCAGCGCGCAACCGGGAAACCGCGCCGCACGCGCCGTTAACCTTTCTAACTGCGCCTTGGCCTAGCGTTAACCGCGCCTCAGCCTCTGGCGCGTGCCTGCTCATAGCTGCCGAGGATGCGCAACTCCTTGGAATGGAATGCGCATTCCTCCAGCGCACGGTCGGCCGCCGGATCGCCTGGCGCGCCGATGATATCGGCATAAAAGGTGGTCGCGGAAAAGCTGGTCCCCTGCTGGTAGCTTTCCAGCTTGGTCATGTTGACCCCGTTGGTGGCAAACCCGCCTAGCGCCTTGTAGAGTGCGGCGGGGATGTTCTTCACCTCGAAAATAAAGGTGGTCATCACCGGGCGCCCCGCGAGCGCTTCGCGGGCGAGCGGTTCGCGCGCAAGGACGACAAAGCGCGTCATATTGTCGGCGCTATCCTCGACATTGTGTTCGATGATCTGGAGACCGTAGAGTTCGGCCGCGATCGCAGGCGCGATGGCAGCGACATTCGGATCGCCGCGCTCGGCAACATAGGCCGCTGCGCCTGCGGTGTCGGCGTGGCTGAGCGGGACGATCCCCCGCTCGCGCAGGAACCGTCGCGACTGGCCGAGCGCCTGCGGGTGGCTGTAGGCCGCCTCGAACGTGCGCCCCGGGACATTGGCGCCCAGCGCCATCAGCGCATGGTGGATCGGCATGAAATACTCCGCCACGATCGCCAGACCGCTCTCGGGTAGCAGGAAATGGATATCGGCCACCCGCCCGTGCTGCGAATTCTCGATCGGGATGATCGCTTCGGCGGCGCGGCCGTCTTTCACCGCCTCCAACGCATCCTCGAAGCTGAAGCACGGCAGCGGCCGCGCACCCGGACGCGCTTCGGTCGCGGCGCGGTGCGAATTGGCGCCGGGCGAGCCCTGAAAGGCGATCGCGCGTGCCGGATCGGCGCCAGCGGCAGCGCGCATCTGCTCGACCAGAGCGAGCGCAGGGGCGGGGAACGACTGCATGGTGCCAGCGCGCCTAGAGGCCCGCGCGAGCAGCGGCAAGCCCGCTTGCAAAAGCCGCAAGAATTCGTGCCACGATCTGTCTTGCGCGCATCCGCAGCCGACACTAAAGCCGCGCGGGATGACACAGGACAAACCTTCGCAGGAAAGCGCCGCAGGCCAGACCGCTGGCGGCGACATGTTCAACACGGTTGCCGGCTGGGTGCTGTTCGCCGCCGGGCTGGGGCTTGGTCTGTCGATCCTGTCGGGCAAGTATTTCCACGGCGACAAGCCGGAACGCCCGGAAAAGCTCGGCTACGTGATCGAAGGCGTGGTCGAAGAGAGTGCTGGTCCGGCGGAAATGACGATGGCCGAAGCGCTCAACAAAATGCCCGCAGCCGAGCTGATTGCGGCGGGCGAAAAGGCGTTCTCCAAGTGCCAGAGCTGCCACTCGATCGAAGCGGGCGGCGCTAACGGCATTGGCCCCAATCTGCACAACGTGATGGGCGGTCCGGTCGGCGGCAAGGCCGGGTTTGCCTATAGTGCGGGATTGACGGCGCTCGGCGGGCAGTGGGACTGGGACCGGATGAATGACTGGCTAAAAAATCCGAAGGGTTACATCTCGGGCACCAAGATGAGCTTTGCCGGCCTCTCCAAAATTGAGGACCGCGCGGCGATCGCGGTTTATCTCAACGCCAATGGCGCAAACCTGCCGGTTCCGACGTTCGTCGCCGACGCGGCGGCGCCTGAAGACGTGGCAGCGGAAGGCGAAGCGGCCGAAGACGTGGCGGAGGCCGGAGCGGGCACCGATCCGGCCGCAGCGACCGAATAAGCCATTCCAGGTGCGCGGGGGTTTTACTGCTGTCCCTTGAACCCCTGAGCTATCACGTACCACTCTGAGGATCCCTTGCGGCTCGCCGGCGGCTTGGCATGCTTGACGCTGGTGAAGTGCTTTTTCAGCAGCGCGAGTAGATCGGCGTCGGTCCCTCCCGCCAGCACCTTGGCCACGAACGCACCGCCCTGCGCAAGATTCTCGACCGCAAACCACGCCGCCGCCTCGACCAGCCCCATCGTGCGAAGGTGATCGGTCTGCCTGTGGCCGACGGTGTTGGCCGCCATGTCGGACAAGATCAGATCGGGCTGCCCGCCGAGCGCTTCGGCCAGCCGAACAGGCGCATCGTCAGCCATGAAATCCATCTCGAAGATGGTTACGCCCTCAAGCGGTTCGACCTCCAGCAGATCGATCCCCACCACCTCGGCGCGCGGGGCCTTGGCACGCACCACTTGGGCCCACCCGCCCGGCGCGATGCCGAGATCGACCACGCGTGCCGCGCCCTTCAATAGCGCGAATCGCTCGTCAAGCTCGATCAGCTTGTAAGCCGCGCGGCTGCGGTAGCCTTCGGCCTTGGCTTGCCGCACGTAAGGATCATTGAGCTGGCGTTCGAGCCAACGCACCTGCGATGCGGTGCGGCCCTTGGCGGTCTTGACCCGCTTGTCCGGGGTCTTGGCGCCGCGGGTCACGCCGGGTCGCTCCTGCAGGCCTGCGCCTGATTGTCGCCGCTGCGCTGCTTGTGAAGCGCGCGCAATGATTGTTCCGACTGACGATCGGCTGCCATCAGGCTGCGCAGGATGCCTTCGCGAATCCCGCGGTCCGCCACCCCCAGCCGCCGCGCGGGCCACAGATCGAGGATCGCCTCGAGGATCGCGCAGCCCGCCACCACCAGATCGGCGCGGTCCTGCCCGATGCAGGGCAGGGTGCTGCGCTCGTACGGCGTCATTACCGAGAGCCGCGCACTGATCTCGCGCATCGCAGGCGCAGGCACGATCAATCCGTCAACCGCCTTGCGATCATAGCTCGGCAATTCGAGATAGAGGCTGGCGAGCGTTGTCACCGTGCCGCTGGTGCCGAGCAGGCGGATGTCGGCGTGCTGTGCTGCGCCAGCGACGCGCGCCGCGAAGGGCGCAAAACTGTCGGCAACCATCTGGCGCATCTGCGCAAAGCGGGCGATGCGCGCGGCTTCGCTGTCCTCGGCCCGCCCGACAGTGTCGGTGAGCGAGACCACACCCCATGGCACGCTCTGCCAATCGAGAATGCGCGGCACCCGCCGTCCCTCGCCGCTGGCCTCGACCAGCACCAGCTCGGTCGATCCGCCGCCGATGTCGAAGATCACTGCTGGGCCTTCGCCCGCTTCAAGTAAGATGTGGCAGCCCAGCACCGCCAGCCGCGCCTCCTCCTCGGCGCTGATGATATCGAGCGCGATGCC
>JBBQWH010000039.1:0-22989 GCA_038210785.1 Sphingomonadales bacterium
ATGATTACTGCGGCGACCATGATCTTGTCGGCAATCGGATCGAGGAAGATGCCGAGCTTCGAGACGGTGCCGTGCGCCCGCGCCAGATAGCCATCGAAAAAATCGGTGATTGCGATCACGCAATAGAGCGCGAACCCGATCAGATAACCCAGCCGCCAGTCCGGCCACCACAGGAAGAACGCCAAAAGCGGCACCGCAAAGATGCGCGACGCGGTGAGGATGTTGGGCAGGCTCGACATGGCGGCTACCGCTGTAGCGCGCCATTAACCGCTGCAAAACCCCTCGACCCTAAGGTTCCCCACAAACGCCAAGGCCGCTTGCACTCTTGTGTAAGCGTGGCCTTACCCTATGTCCCGGGTAACTCACAGGGAAGCACCAGCGTAATCCTCGCATGACCACATCGACCAACCTTTTGCGCCAGCGGCGCTTTGTGCCGCTGTTCCTGACCCAGCTGCTCAATGCGCTGAACGACAATCTCTACAAGAACGCGATGGTGCTGTTCGTCGTTTATACAGTGTATGATTCGCCTGAGACCGAAACGTTGATTAGCGGTCTTGCGACGGCGATTTTCGTGCTGCCGTTCGTGCTGTTTTCGGCGACCGCAGGCCAGCTTGCTGACATGCGCGACAAGGCCAAGATCATTCGCTGGATCAAGTTTGCCGAGATCGTGATTATGGCGGTGGGGGCGACCGGTTTGTTGATGGCCGCGCGCGGGATGATGGTGGAAACGCTGGCGATCCCGATGCTTTTCGTCGCGCTGTTTGCGATGGGCGTCCATTCGACCTTCTTCGGACCAATCAAATACGCGATCCTGCCCCAGCACCTGCACAAGGATGAAGTGCTGGCGGGTACCGGCCTGGTCGAAGCGGGGACCTATCTTGCGATTTTGGCGGGCCTCATATTGGGCGGCGCGATGCCGATCATGTGGAGCGTGGCGGCGGTGATCTTGCTCGCTCTCATCGGGTTTGCGATCTGCCAGTGGATTCCGCCAGCCCCGCCGCAGTCCGCCGAGGTCAAGGTCGACTGGAACCCGGTCCGCGCTTCACGATCGTTGATCACCTTTTCGATGCGCAACCCCGAGCTGCGCTATTCGGTGCTGGCGATCAGTTTCTTTTGGACGATTGCGGCCATCCTTTCGGTGCAGTTCATCCCGCTCGCCAAGAACGTGCTGTTGGCCGACAAACAGGTCGCGTCGGTGATGCTGGTTGCGTTTTCGGCGGGAATTGCGATCGGATCAGTCTCGATCAACGCGCTGCTCAAGGGCGATATCTCGGCGCGCTATTCGGCGCCTTCGGTGCTGGCGCTCGGCGGTTTACTGATCACGTTCTATCTGCTGTGCCGGATGTGGAACCTCACGCCCGTGGGCGAGCTGTTCACCATCAGCGAATTCCTCGCGCAGCCTCTGGCAATTGCGTTGACCGCCAATCTGCTACTGATCGCAGTGGCGGGCGGCATGTTCGTGGTGCCGCTTTATGCCTTCCTCACCACCCGGGTCGAAAAGTCCGAAGCGTCGCGTTCGGTGGCGGCCAACAACTTCGTCTCGTCGGTGTTCATGGTGGTGGGCGCAGGCGTGGCGGGCGCGCTCGGGCTCTTTGGCATCCCGCTCGAGGAACAATTGCTGCTCAGCCTGATCCTGTGCGTGTTCTCGGCCAGCCTCGCACGCAAGCTGCACGCCACCGAAGCGCTACGGGTGCCTGAACCGGCTTAGGGGATCCAGCCTAAATGACGCCTAAACGATAAAGGCGAGGATCGCTGCGGTCGTCGCCACATAGGTGCTGGCGACCCCGCGCACATCTGCCAGCGTTAAGCGCCACAAGGCTTCGGCCGGAATCGGGATCAGGTCGCGCTTTACATGCGGAGGCAGCATTGCCCGAAACCAGTGGCGGGCACTTTCATCGGTAAGAACCAGGCTGCGACGCATTTGAACGATTCTCCAGTGAGGCACGCAGCCTACTTAAGACTTTCTTAACCTATTAGAACCGAGTGCGTCCGCCGTGTCGCAGGGTGGGACAGGACGCGCCCTGCCCCGCTCGCACTGGCGGATTTGCGCGGCTCTCTCTCCGGCTGTAGAGGCAGGGCCAAGTTGATGGGCAACATCGCGAAAGAGAGCTCACCATGTCCGATTCCCGCCGCAGTGCCGCCGCGCTTCTGGTCGATTGCCTCGCAATGCAAGGCTGCGAGCGGATCTTCACAGTACCGGGCGAAAGCTTCCTTGCGGTCCTCGATGCGCTGCCGGGCCGACCGGAGATCAACGTGGTCACTTGCCGGCAGGAGGGCGGAGCCGCCTTCATGGCCTGCGCCGATGGGAGCATGACCGGCAGGCCCGGCGTCGCCTTCGTCACCCGCGGGCCGGGCGCGACCAATGCCAGCATCGGCGTGCATGTCGCACAGCAGGATTCGCAGCCGATGATCCTGTTCGTCGGCGATGTCGCGAGGCCAATGCAAGGGCGCGAGGGGTTTCAAGAGATCGATCTCCCCGCCTTCTTCGCGCCGATTTGCAAGTGGGCGGCGCGGATCGATGATCCGGCGCGCATCCCCGAATACATCGCGCGCGCCTATGCCACCGCAATCAATGGCCGCCCGGGCCCGGTGGTGCTGGCGCTGCCCGAGGACATGCTGGTTGAAACGGTGCCCGCCAGCCTTCCCCCGCGCCCCTTCACCGCCCGCACCGCGCAGGCCGCCTGCCCCGATGCGATGCAAGCGCTGTTCGATCTGATCGGTGATGCCGCAAGCCCGATCGCGATTATCGGCGGCGCCGGGTGGAACGCAAAGGCGCGGCACTATTTCGAGCATTTCGCCCAGCAGATCGGGCTTCCGGTCGCCACCGCGTTCCGGCGGCAGGACGCGTGTTCGCCGTCATCGCCGGTCTATGCCGGGAGCCTCGGTTATGGCCCCAATCCCAAATTGGTCGAGCGGGTCAGACAGGCCGATCTGATCATCGCGGTCGGCGCGCGGCTGGGGGAGGCGACCACCGATGGGTATACAGTCCCAACGCTCGAGCATTCCGGGCAGTTGCTGGTCCACATCCACCCCGATCCCGAGGAACTTGGCCGCGTCTACCGCACCGACCTTGCGATGTGCTGCGCCGTAGACGAATTTGCCGAGTGCGCCGCGCTGTGGGAGGATGCCGCGATCATCCCCTTCGATGCAGGCGCCGAGGCGCACCGCGAATGGCAGGACTGGTCGGCCCCCAAGCCGTCAGACCCGGCGTCCGAAGCGGCAATCGATCTGGCCGCCTGTGTCGCGGCGATGCGCGAGGCTCTGCCCGCCGACACCATCATCGCCAACGGGGCGGGCAATTTTGCGGGTTGGTGGCACCGCTACTGGCGCTACGACGCCTATCCCGGCCAGCTTGCCCCCACCTGCGGGGCGATGGGATACGGTGTACCTGCCGGTATCGCCGCTGCGCTGCGTTACCCGGCCCGCACCGTGGTAGCGGTGGCAGGTGACGGCGACTTCCTGATGAATGGGCAGGAACTCGCCACTGCCGCGCAGCACGGCGCAAACCTGATCGTGGTGGTGGTCGATAACGGCGCCTATGGCACGATCCGGATGCATCAAGAGCGCGAATATCCCGGCCGCATCTCGGCAACAACGCTCCTCAACCCCGATTTCGCGGCACTCGGCGCGGCCTATGGCGCGTGGACCGCCCGGGCCGAGACGACCGCGCAGTTCGTCGCAGCGCTCGGCGAAGCAAAGGGCCGCACCGGCATCCGCTTGATCCACGCGGTGACCGATCTCGAACAGATCGCCGCCAGCGGCGCGACCATAACCGGGCTGCGCGCTAAAGCACTGGCGACCAGCTGATACAGTAAGGCCGCCCCGAACCGGAGCGGCCTTTTCAATGCTACAGCACAGCGAGGCTCAGATATCGTCGCCAAGTGCGCCCTGAACGGCACCCTTGGCCTTTTGCGCCTTGCCCTTCAGCTCCTGCTTCATCCCATCAGACTTGGTATCGGGATCGCTTGAGTGCTGCTTGGCCTTGCCGATAACTTCATTGGCGCCGCCTTTGATGTTTTCCGTGAGCTTACCCATTGCTTCCTCCGTTTGAAGTGGGGCGTTGTTGCCGCCGCATCGGGAAATCGCCCGGGCGCAATCAATGGTCTCTAACATATGGCTGAAATTGGGGCGGATTGTGGGACGCGTGCGATAAGCTGCCCGCGCCAGTCCTTAGCCCTTGGCTTCCGACATATCGCAGATCACCTTCCACTCAGCCGCAGTCACTGCGCACACCGACAGGCGCGACTGGCGGATCAGCTGCATTTCAACCAGGCGCGGCTCGGCTTTGATCGCGGTCAGCGGGACAGGCCGGGCGAGCTTTTTCGCAGGCTTCACTTTCACCGCAGCCCATTTGCCGGTTTCGTCGGTTGGATCGGTGATCCCGCTTACGCTAATGGTGCAGATCCCGACGATCTCCAGCCCCTCGCGCGAATGGTAGAAGAAGGCCTCGTCCCCGACCTGCATCGCTGCAAGATTGTTGCGCGCCTGATAGTTGCGCACTCCGTCCCACGTGCCCTCGCCCTCGGCGACAAGATCGTCCCAGCCGTATTTGAAGGGTTCGGATTTCATCAGCCAATAGGCCATGCAGCGGCGTGCTCCCTTGCCAAAGTCGCGCTCCGATAGCCCGCTTGCCCCGACTTCGCCAAGCCCCGATCCGCTGCACGCCGGACGCAGGCCCGGAGCGCGCTCGGAGATTAACCCGATCTTCAGTGCAATCTGCGAGGAATCGCGGAGTACCGCCGATTGCATGCCTGCCGGACAACCGGCATAAAACGCACAGGGCCACGATTTTGACGGATTACGAGCCAGACAACCCCTTGCAAGCCTCCGAGCGCGACATCATCGCGCTGGGGATTGCTGCGGCGGCAATCATCCTGTTGGTCGGCACCGGCGGTTCGATTCTGCCCAAGGCGATGGATGCCATATTCGGCAACGGCGCGCTCCCCGATGTTATCCTTGTCAATGCGCTGCTGCTCAATATCGCGCTGATCATCTTTGGGTGGCGGCGTCACCGCGAACTCACCCGCGAAATCACGGAGCGCCGCTGCGCCGAAGCCCGCGCGCAAGTGCTGGCCGCCACCGATCCGCTCACCAAGTGCCTCAATCGCCGCAGCATGCTCGAAGCAACCGAGGAATTGCGAGGGCGCGCAGCGATCCGCGGCGAGGCGGTCAGCTATTGCATGCTCGATCTCGACAATTTCAAGCAAATCAACGATATGCATGGCCACGCGGCCGGCGATGCAGTGCTGGTGATGCTGTGCGAGCGGGTGCGCGCGCTGCTCCCGCGCGAGGCCCGGCTGGCGCGGCTTGGGGGGGACGAGTTTGCCTTCGTCACGCCCTACCCTGCCGGACACGATGACCGGATCGATGATTTGGTGATCCGCCTGTTCGAATGCTTCGCCCAGCCGTTCCGCCTGCCTGACGTCACGATCGAGCTCACGCTGTCGCTCGGGCTTGCGACTGATCACGACACCGATGGCACGACGGGACTGGTGGTCGATGCCGGCACGCTGATGCACCGCGCGGACATTGCGCTGTATCACGCCAAGAAGCAGGGCCGGAACCGCTATTTCTGGTTCGAACCGAGCATGGAAAGCGAACTGCGGTTCCGCAACCAGCTTGAAACCGGGATCCGCCGGGGCATTGCGCGGCGCGAATTCGTGCCGTTCTACGAACAGCAGGTCGATCTCGAAACCGGCGCGCTGGTGGGCTTTGAGATGCTTGCCCGCTGGCGCTCGCCGGAAATGGGCTTGATCAGCCCCGACATCTTCGTCCCGGTTGCCGAGCAAATCGGCCTCATTAACGAGCTGTCCGAACAGTTGATGGAGCTGGCCTTCGCCGATGCGCGCGAATGGGACGACAGCCTGACACTATCGATCAACATCTCGCCTGTGCAACTGCGAGAACCGTGGTTTGCCCAGCGCCTGCTGAAAAAGCTGGTCGCTGCCAATTTCCCGCCGCAGCGGCTCGAGATCGAGATCACCGAAAGCTGCCTGCACGAGAATATCGGCCTGGTGCGCTCGATGATCATGAGCCTACGCAACCAAGGCGTGAAGATCAGCCTCGACGATTTTGGCACCGGCTATTCGAGCTTCGAACAACTGCGCAATTTGCCCTTCGACCGGATCAAGATCGATCGCAGCTTTGTGAGCGAGCTTCGCGAACCGGGCCGCAAGTCGCGGATCGTCGAAGCGATTGTCGCGCTTGGGCGCGGGCTCGATCTGCCGCTGACCGCCGAAGGGGTGGAGGATGAGGAGATCCTCAAGGCGCTCAAATCGATGGGCCGATTGAAGGCGCAGGGCTATTTCTACGGCCTGCCCGAGGATAGCGAGCAGGTGCGTGCGCGCCTGCAGGTGACGGGCATGCTCACCGGCGCGCCCGCCTTGACGTCCGGCCTTCCGCGCACCGGCACCGACGACCCGCAGACAATCTACCGCATCGCCCGCCCCTGAGCGCGTTCCTGCGCCGCAGCGGCGGGCAGGACTGGACGCGGGGCCGCGCGGTGCATAGATGCGCAGCCGTGGCGATGCGTATTCCCTTCATCAAGATGCACGGGCTCGGCAATGATTTCGTCGTGCTCGATGCGCGCGAGACTGCGCTGCCGGTGATGACCCCGCAGATGGCGCGCGCGCTCGCGGACCGGCGCACGGGTGTGGGGTGCGACCAGGTGGTGCTGCTCGAGCCGAGCGAGGCATCGGAGGCAGGGCACGCGTTCCGGATGCGGATCTTCAATGCCGACGGCAGCGAAGTGGAAGCCTGCGGCAATGCCGCGCGTGCGGTGGCTTTGCTACACGGCGCGCCGGCCGTGATTGAAACCGGCGGCGGGCCGATCACGCTTGAGCCGCATGATGGCGGCGCGCGGGTGGATATGGGCGCAGCCCGGTTCGAGTGGGACGCGATCCCGCTCGCCTATCCGATGGACACCGCCAACATGCCGGTGGCGTGGGAATCGCTGCAAACGCCCATGGCGGTCAATGTCGGCAATCCGCATGTTATCTTCTTCGTCGACGATGCCGATGCGGTGGAGCTAGCTACCCTCGGCCCAGTGATCGAGCATGATCCGCTGTTTCCCGAACGGGTCAATGTGAACGTGGCGAGCGTCGCCGGGACGGACCACCTCACTTTACGCGTGTGGGAGCGCGGCGCGGGCCTGACCCGGGCTTGCGGCACCGGCGCATGTGCTACGGCGGTTGCCGCGATCCGGCGGGGGCTGGCGGCAAGCCCGGTGCGCGTCTCGCTCCCCGGCGGCGATCTGGTGATCGCGTGGGCGCCGGGCGGCTCGATCCTGATGAGCGGCCCTGCGTTTGAAAGTTTTCGCGGGAGCTTTGACTGGGACGCGTACGCTTGAACGCCCCGGCCAGGCTCCAACCACGGATCATCCTCGATGGCAGTGGCAAGACTATCACGCAAAGCGAGCAGATGCGAGCGATGCTGGCGGGCGAGACTGACCTTGTGGGCGAAACCATGCCCGTCCTCGCCGAACGCGGCGCAGCCGGCTATGGGCCGAACCACGCGCGGATCGCCCTGCCGGTCGGGACTGCGGCGGGACCAATTGTCGCTATGACAGTGCGCGGAACCATGAAAGGCCTGCTCGTATGAGTGAAACCAGCTGGAGCCAGCGCTTGTTGGGCGGCTTTGCCAAAACCTCCGAGAAGCTCGCCGCCAGCCTGCCGGTGGTGGGCGGCGGGGCGAAGCTCGACAATGCCGCGCTCGACGAGGTCGAGGACGCGCTGATCATGTCAGATCTCGGCCCGGCGGCGGCAGGGCGGATCCGCGCGCGGCTCGCAGACAAGCGCTTCGGGCTCGAAATCACGACCCGCGAACTGCGCGAGGCCGTCGCCGAGGAAATCGCGGCGATCCTGCGCCCGGTCGCCAAGCCGCTCGAAATCACCGCCTTCCCGCGCCCGCAGGTGATCCTGGTGATCGGGGTCAACGGGAGCGGTAAAACCACGACTATCGCCAAACTTGCGCACCTGTTTCAAGAAGATGATTACGGCGTGTTGCTGGCGGCGGGTGACACCTTCCGCGCTGCCGCAATCGGTCAGCTCGCCACCTGGGCCGGGCGCATCGGGGTCGATCTGGTGCGCGGGCCTGAGGGCGGCGATCCGGCCGCGATCGTGTTCGATGCGGTAAGGCAAGCCACCGACACCGGGATCGATGCACTGATCGTCGACACCGCCGGACGCTTGCAGAACAAGACCGAGCTGATGGACGAGCTCGCCAAGATCCGCCGGGTGCTGGGGCGAATCAACCCCGAAGCGCCGCATGATGTGGTGCTGGTGCTCGATGCCACTAACGGCCAGAATGCGTTGGCGCAGATCGACGTGTTCAAGGAGGTGGCGGGCGTCACCGGCCTGATCATGACCAAGCTGGATGGCACCGCGCGCGGCGGCGTGCTGGTGGCGGCTGCCGAGCAATTCGGCCTGCCGATCCACGCCATCGGGGTGGGCGAGAAGCTGGAAGACCTGCGCCCGTTCGATCCCGATCTGGTCGCGCGGGTGATTGCTGGAGTGGCGTAATGCGCAATACCGAAACCAAAAAGGCCGCCTCCAGCTGGATCAGCGTCGCGGTCGATTACGGGCCGCTGCTGGTGTTCCTTGGCGTTTACCGCTGGATGTCGCCCAGCGAAACGAGCGCGGGCGGCGAACTTGTTGCGATCACCTATAGCACCGGCGCCTTCATGATCGCGGCGGTCGCGGCGCTGATCATTTCCAAATGGCGGCTGGGCAAGGTTTCGCCGATGCTGTGGTTCTCGACTGCATTGATCGTCGGCTTCGGCAGTATGACGATCTTTTTCGGCGACCCGACCTTCGTGCAATTGAAGCCGACCATCATCTACACCTGTTTCGGTGTGGCGCTGCTGGGCGGGTTCTTCGCGGACCGCGCGCTGCTGAAAGTCCTGCTGGAGGCCGCGTTCGAAGGCCTGTCGGACGCAGGCTGGCTCAAGCTGTCGCGCAACTGGGGAGTGTTCTTTCTGGTACTCGCCGGCCTTAACGAAGGCTTGCGCGCGCAGCTCGATTTCGAAGGCTGGCTGTGGGCCAAGTTCTGGGTGTTCCTGCCGCTGACCTTCCTGTTCACCTTCAGCCAGATCCCGATGCTGCTTAAGCACGGGTTGAGCTTTGAAGACCGAGACGCGCCGCTGAAGGACGAACCGCCGACAGGGTAGGCCAAGTCAGGCCGCGCGCGGCCCCATCAGGATAATTGCGCAGCCGGCAAGACAGACACTGCCCCCTAGGATATCCCAGCGATCGGGCCGGGTGCCTTCGACCAAACACAACCAAGCGATCGCCGACGCCACGTAGACACCGCCATAAGCGGCATATGCGCGGCCGGCATACGCAGTGTCGATCAAGGTCAGGAGATAGGCGAACAGCGCGAGCGACGCGATCCCCGGAACCAGCCACAGCGCAGAGCGATCAAGCCGCAACCACGCCCAAAAGGCGTAACACCCTGCAATTTCGGCCACCGCCGCAGCAATGCACACCAGAGCATTCATTGTCCCGACCCCCCGGTCGGCGCATCAGCGTGGCAGCGCGCGATCAAATCTCCACCTGGCTCCCCAATTCCACCACCCGGTTGGTGGGCAGGCGGAAGAATTCCATCGCGCTCGCCGCATTGCGCAGCATCCACGCGAACAGCTTTTCGCGCCAGATCGCCATGCCTGGCTTGGCTGAGGCGATCAGCGTTTGGCGTGACAGAAAGAAGCTGGTCTGCATCATGTCGAACGCCCCGTCGCACAAGGTGAGCGTACTGAGCAGCTTGGGCACGTTAGTCTCTTCAAGGAAGCCGCAATTGATGGTCACCCGGTAAAACCCGTTGCCCAGGCTCCTGCACGAGTAACGCTCGATCGATTCAAGATATGGTACGTCCTGCACCGCCACCGTGAGGATCAGGATGCGTTCGTGCAGAACCTTGTTGTGCTTGATATTATGCAGCAATGCCGATGGCACGCCGGAGTTGATCGAAGCCATGAACACCGCCGTGCCCGGCACACGCGCGGCGCTGTTGTGCGCGCTTTTGGCGAAAATCTCGATCGGCAGCGCGCTTTCGGTCATGCTCGCGCGCATCAGTTCACGCCCGCGCGACCACGTGGTGAGCAGTGTGAAAATCACGAACCCGATCAGCAACGGCACCCACCCGCCGTGCGGCACCTTGATCAGGTTCGCGCCGAAATAAGCGATATCGACAATCAGGAAGGCAAGGACAAGCGGCAGAGCCTTCCACACCGGCCAGCGCCACAGCGCAAACAGCACAGCAGCCAGCAGCAGCGTGTCGATAAACATCGCGCCCGTCACCGCAATGCCATAGGCGGCGGCAAGATTGGTCGATGACTGGAAGAACAATACCAGCAGGATCACCATCACCATCAGACCCCAATTGATCACCGGGATATAGATCTGCCCGGCAGCAGCGGCGCTGGTGTGGCGGATGTCCATGCGCGGCATGAAACCCAACTGGATCGCCTGCTGGGTCAGGCTGAACGCGCCCGAAATTACCGCCTGACTGGCGATAATGGTCGCAAAGAGCGCCAGGATGATCACCGGCACGCGCACCACATCGGGGATCATCAGGAAGAACGGGTCCTTCACCAGCGCGGCGGCCGCCTCAGGCGAAGTCGCCGACAGGATCATTGCGCCCTGCCCCATGTAATTGAGCATCAATGCCGGGAACACGAACGTCAGCCACGATAGCCCGATCGGCTTGCGGCCAAAATGGCCCATATCGGCATACAGCGCCTCGGCGCCGGTCACCGCCAGCACCACGCTACCGAGCGCAACAAAGGCGGTAAACCCATCGGATTCGAAGAATTGTAGCGCGTTGAGAGGGTTGATCGTCTCGAGAATGATCGCCGGGTTGGCGGAAAGGTGCATCACGCCCAGCGTCGCCAGCATCACGAAATAGGTCAGCATGATCGGACCGAACAGCTTGCCAACCCGGTCTGTTCCGCGCGACTGGATCGCGAACAGCCCGAACAAGATCGCCACCGCCGTCGGCACGATCCACGGTTTAAAACCGGGGACAATGTATTGCAGGCCTTCGGTGGCGGACAGCACCGAGATCGCCGGGGTGATCATGCTGTCGCCATAGAACAAGGCAGTGGCAAATACGCCCAGCAGGATCAGCGGCGCAGTCCATCGTCCTTTGTCCGAAACGCGGCGGATCAATGCCAGCAAAGCCAGGCTTCCGCCCTCACCCTTGTTATCAGCGCGCATGATGGTGAGGACGTATTTGACCGTCACCACCATCATCATCGACCAGAACACCAGGCTCAGAACGCCGTGGATATGTTCGGCATCAGGCAAAATGCCCGGCACACCATTGTGCGAGGCGAACGTTTCGCGAAAAGCATAGAGCGGGCTGGTGCCGATATCGCCGAACACCACGCCAACAGCGCCGACCGCAAGGGTCAGGGTCGAGGCTTTGGGGCCGTGACCATGCGGCGCGGCGGCCGGGCTGGCGGGTACTGCTGATGTGCTCATCAATCGGATTTCCCGTCTTCTCGGTACTGCCCATCCGGTCCGAACGACTCACACCGGAGAAGCGGCGCGCGTAGCACTGCGTATTCGCACCTGCAATATCGCGTCACCGGGTGACACGCGGCAGACGCCAAAACGTCATTGGCCTTGCAGCATCGGCGCGCGGGCAATCATGTCGTCAAGCCGGGCGACCTCGGCCACCATCCCCTCGCGCCACGGCGCATCGGGCGGCGAGCGTTCGACTAGCCCGGCCCAGACATTACGTGCTGCGACAACCTCGCCGCTTTGGAGATAGGCAAAGCCGAGGAAGTATTCCGCCCCCGGGTGCGCCGGATTGATCGCCTTGGCGCGGCCGAAGGCCTGCAACGCCGCCGGGGTCACGAAGCCATCTGCGTGACCAACCAGCGCAAGGCCAAGCGCCAGCCAGCTTTCGAGATCGCGCGGATTTTCCGCCAGCCCGCGTTGGAGCAGCGTTGCCGCATCAGCGAACTGCCCGCGCCGCGCGAAGGCATCCGAGGTGACGAGATAATTCGGCGCCGGCTGAGTGCGGTCAAACAGCGCGGCGCGTCCCTCGACCATCGCCTCGCCCTGACCCGCAGCCTCGGTGCCGGGCGACTTGGGCGTAGACGGCTGGCCCGGTGAGCCCTGCCATGCATAGCCTGCAAGGCCAAACACCAACACCGCGCCAAACAGCGCCATACCCTCACGCGGGAGCCGCAACACCAGCACCGCGAGCGCGAACGCCGCCAGCGCCAGCGCGCCGACCGCAAGCCAACCGCCGATCATGCGCGCTCTCCCTCGGGCGAATCCGTGCGGCGCTTGCCGAGCCGCCTGAGCAGCACCGCCGCGACAATCAGGATTACCAGCACCGGCACCGCAAACAGCGGCCAGGTGGTAGCGCTGACCTCGGGCTCATAGCTGACGTAATCGCCATAACGGGCGATCAGCCAAGTGCGGATGTCTTCGGGACGCTCGCCTGCGAGGATGCGGCTGCGCACCTGATGGCGCATATCGCCCGCCATCGGCGCATCGCTATCGGCGATCGACTGCGACTGGCACTTGAGGCAGCGCAGCGTCTGCATGAGCGCCGCCGCCTCGGCCTCGAGCTTGGGATCGCCCAGCTGGTTATAGGCATAAGGCGCGGGCGGCATGCTGTCCTGCGCGGCCAGCGGCATCGCGGCGAAGACTGAGATTAATGCCCGCATGAAGGCGAGTCCCATCCGTGTCATTGCGCCTTCTCCAGTTCAGCCAACAGCACCGGCACATGCTCGGGTCGGATGTCGCCGATGTGCTGATACCGGATCACGCCGGCAGCGTCGATCACGAAGGTCTCGGGCACGCCAGACGAGCCGATCGCCAACTGAACCTCGGAGATCCTGTCACTGCCAATACGGGTGTAGGGATTGCCGTAGCGGGAGAGGAAATTGGCAACGTCCCCGGGCCGGTCGCGGATGGCGATGCCGATGATCTCGGCCCCTTGCGCCTTTAGTGCGTCCAATTGCGGGGCTTCGGCGATGCAGGGCAGGCACCAGCTCGCCCAGATGTTGAGCAGGCGCGGCTTGCCGCCGACGAAATCGACCTTCGCTGTGCCCGGCAGGCCGGCAAAGGCGGGATCGAGCGCGAAATCGGGGAGCGGCTCGCCGATCATCGTGCTTTCGATGAACTGGTCTTTCTCCTGCGTCAGCATATACCCGGCCACCCCCGCAAAAAAGGCGAACAGTGCCAGTGGCACCCACAGGTAGAGGCGCGAGGACACAGTGGCTTACTCGGCCGGAACAGGCGCGGCGCCATTCAGCGCCTCAAGATCCGCGCGCCGCGTATCACCCTTGGCCACAGCCTTGCGGCGCCTGACATCCACCCGCACCCGGCCCGCAATTGCCAGAACGCCGCCCAGCCCGATCAGCATTCCGCCATACCAGATAAACGTGACGAACGGCTTCCACCACACCCGGATCTGCCAGCGCCCATCCTCGGCCTGATTGCCGATCACGGCATAAAGCTGCCCGTCCCAGCGGGTCAGCAGCGCGCTTTCGCTGGTGGCCTGCGGGGGCGACCAGAAATTGCGTGCCTGCGGGGTCAGGATCACCGGCGCGCCGCCATTGCGGCTGACCGCAAGGCGCGCTTCGATCGCGGTCCAGTTCGGCCCAGCAACCGGAGTGACGCTTTCCAACGTGAAGGAGAAATCGCCGACCTGCTCGGTGCCGCCGGGCGCGACCGCGGCGAGCCGTTCCTTGCTAAAGGCGCCTTCGCAAGCCATGCCGAACAAAGCAACCGCGACCCCAAAATGCGCAAGCACCATGCCCCATGTGGCCACCGGCACGCGGGCGAGCTTGCGCCCGCGCAACGGCAACACCGCCGCTACCGCCAGCGCAGCGGCAAGCCCAAGGCCAAGCAGCGGCAGCAGCGGATAACTGCCGAAGAAACTCACCAGCGCGATTCCCCCGATCAGCACCGCCGCGATCAGCGCCAGCTCGAACTGAAGCCGCGCCGGCTTGTCTTCCTTCCAGCGCAGCAGCGGGCCAACCGCCATTACCAGGAACATCGGCACCGCGAAAATCGCAGCTGCCGGGTTGAAATAGGGCGGGCCGACCGACACGCGCACATCGAACGCTTCGGTCAGCAGCGGATACAGCGTGCCCAGCAGCACGATCGCCAGGATCGCGGTAAGCATCACGTTGTTGAACACCAGCGCGCCTTCGCGGCTGGTGACCGAAAAGCGCTTGCCCTCGGCCACCGCGCCTGCGCGCAGCGCGAAGATGGTTAAGGCCCCGCCGATGTAAAGCCCAAGCAGCCCGAGGATGAACGCCCCGCGCTCAGGATCGACGGCGAAGGCATGGACGCTGGTCAGCACACCTGAACGCACCAGAAACGTGCCTAGCATCGACATCGAAAACGCTAGCACGCCGAGCATGATCGTCCATGTCCGCAGCGCGTCGCGCGCGGCCAGAACGGCCACCGAATGCATCAGCGCGGTCGCCGCGAGCCACGGCATGAGCGATGCGTTCTCGACAGGGTCCCAGAACCACCAGCCCCCCCAGCCAAGCTCGTAATAGGCCCAGTAAGATCCCGCCGTGATCCCCAGCGTCAGCAGCACCCACGCGCCCAGCACCCACGGGCGCATGACGCGGGCGAACGCCGGGTTGACCTCATTGGTCAGCAGCGCGCCCATCGCAAGGCTAAAGGCGACCGACAGCCCGACATAGCCTGCGTAAAGCGTCGGCGGGTGGATCGCGAGGCCGATGTCCTGCAGCAGCGGGTTGAGGCCGACGCCCTCGACCGCCGGGACCGGCAGCCGCTCGAACGGGTTGGAGGAGAGCAGCAGGAAGCCATAGAACCCCAACGCCACGAACCCCTGCACCGCGAGCGTCGCGCTCATCGTGCGTTCGGGCAGACGGCGTTCAAAACCAGCCAGCAGCCCGCCCGAAAGCGCCAGCACGCCGACCCACAGCAGCATCGATCCTTCGTGATTGCCCCAGGTTCCGCTCAGCTTGTAGAGCAGCGGCTTCATCGAATGCGAATTTGTGGCGACCAGTTTGATCGAAAGATCGGTGATCGCAAAGGCCCACAGCAGCATGGCAAACGCCAGCACCGCGAGCAGCGCCTGCACAACTGCGGCCGGGCGTGCATAGATCGCCAAGGCATTGACTGCGCCGTCGGCGCTGCGAAGCGCCAACGCGCCCGAAACCATCTGCAACACCGCCAGCGCAGTTGCGAGCCACAGCGCGGCCAGGCCAATTTCAGCGATCATTGCTTTGCCCTTACCTGTGTCACAAGCCTACTTCAGCCCGATCGTGGTATCGGCGGCCATCTTGGCGGCCGCTTCGGTTCCCATGCCTTCAAGTTCGCGCGGGATGTAGTTCTCGTCGTGCTTGGCAAGCAGGTTGCTTGCCATGAACACCCCGTCGGCTCCGAGGCTGCCTTCGGCTACCACGCCCGATCCTTCGACGAACAGATCGGGCAGAATGCCGCTGTAACGCACCGGAACAGCGTCTGTGGTGTTACCGGTGACCATGAAATTGACCGTCACCCCGTCAGCCTCGGTCTGGATCGAACCCGGGCGCACCATCCCGCCAAGCCGCACCGCCTGCCCCACTGCTGGCGGCTCGGCCGCCATCTGTTCGGGCAAGTAGAAATAGTTCGCCTGATTGCGCAGCGTCCATGCCGCGATCAGACCCGCAGCGATGATCGCTACCAGCGCGGCGATAACAAGAACAAGGCGTTGGTGCTTGGCTTTCATGGGTGTCCTCAATCAGCGCCGCTTGATCGCATCACGGCGCGCTTCGGCACGGCGCATCGCGCGCCACGCCCACCCGATCAGCACGACCAGCGTAACTGCGCCTACCGCATAGGCCAGAACCACGAAATCCCACTGGTTCAATTCTTCGCGCATCACGCCTGCTCCAGCGCCGGAGTTGCAGGCGTCGCGCTGACCGGCGCGTCATCATCCAGCGCCCGGCGCCGCAGCCGCGCCTCAACCTGGCTCTCGGCGATCAGCGCACGCATCCGCATCAGCACGATCGCGCCGAACAATAACGAGAAGCCCACCACTGCAACCAGCAGCGGCACCAGAAACGTCGCCTCGATCGCGCTTTTGCCGGCGGTGATGCTGGGCGGCTGGTGGAGCGAGTTCCACCACACAACCGAGCGGTTGATTATCGGCACATTGACCGCGCCGACAATACCGAAAATCGCAGCGATCTTGGTCGATCCGCCTTCGCGCATGGTCGCTTCGGTGAGCGCGATGTAGCCTGCATAAAGGAACAACAGCACCAGCATGGAGGTCAACCGTCCGTCCCACTCCCACCATGTGCCCCATGTCGGACGGCCCCAGATGGAGCCGGTGGCAAGGCACACCGCGCAGAACACCATTCCCGGCACCGCGATCGCGCGCGCGGCAATGGCGGCGAGCGGGTGCTTCCAGATCAGCAGAGCGGCGCTGGAAATCGCGATCCCTGCCCAGCCACCCATGCCGAGCCAAGCGGCGGGCACGTGGATGAACAAGATGCGCACCGTGTCGCCCATCAGCCGATCAGGCGGTACCACGAACAGGCCCCACGCGACTGCGCCCAAGGACAGCACCAGACCGCTCCAGAACAGGAGCGGCATCAGCCACCGGGCGAGTGACAGAAAACGGGTCGGGTTGGCATAGATGTGCATGATATATCGCGTCAGGCCGAGCTTGTAGCGTTACGTCCGAACCGGACAAGACTGCAATTCATGCATGGGTCAATTCGTTCCCGGCAAGTGCGTCTGTCTGAACCGTGCGGTCTCAACCGCGCCCGATTAGTTTTTGGGCCATCCGGTCGGCGACCACATCGGCGGAAATGCCAGTGGCGGCGCTTTCCTGCCAGATCGTCTCGAGCCGACCCGGTATCTGCGCCACCAGTGCGTTGACCTCGGCGACACCGCCGGAGTGTCCGCCGGTCCGCGCAAGATATTCAGTCGCCACCGAGATGATCCCGCCTGCATTGATCACATAATCGGGCGCATAAAGGATCCCGCGCTCCGCCAGCAACGCGCCGTGCTCTGGGCGGGCGAGTTGGTTGTTTGCCCCGCCTGCGACAATCGCGCAGTCAAGCCCGGCAATACCATCGTCATCAAGGATCGCGCCTAGCGCATTGGGGCTGAACACATCGCAAGGGCTCACCATGATCGCGTCTGAAGCGACCAACTGCGCGCCGAGTTGCTGAGCCAGCGCCGCCGCACGCGCGCCATCGAGGTCGGCGAGTGTCAGCTTGGCGCCGTCCTGCGCCAGCAGCCGCGCTACCCCGCCGCCAACGCTGCCGGTGCCCTGCACCGCCACGTGCACGCCCGCAAGGCTGTCCAGCCCGAGCTTGTGCCGGACGGCTGCCTTTATGCCAAGATAAATGCCGTAAGCGGTGAACGGCCCGGGATCGCCGCCCGCGCTGCCCTCGCCCGCCACCGGCAAGCCCGAGACATGGCGCGTTCGCTGCGATACCGCGACCATATCGGCCTCGGTGATGCCAACATCTTCAGCGGTGACGTAGCGACCACCCAGGCCTTCAACCGCATCGCCGAAAGCGGCGAGCATTTCGGGTGTCTTAAGGCGTTGTTCGTCCGCCAGGATCACCGCCTTGCCGCCGCCCATGGGCAGGCCGGCCATCGCGTTTTTGTAGCTCATCCCGCGCGACAACCGCAGGGCATCGCGCATTGCGCCGGCCGGATTGTTGTAGTGCCAGAACCGGGTGCCGCCCGCCGAAGGTCCGCAATGGGTTGAATGAACCGCGATGATCGCCGTCAGCCCGCTTGCCCGGTCGTGCACCAGTTGCACCTGTTCGTGCGCGTCAAAATCAGGCTCGGCCCAGAAAGCGGTCATTCGCAGTAATCCCCTGTCCGGCGCGGGCGAAATCGGCTGAGAGGGGGGATGATGGGGCGACCGACGGGGTTTGAACCCGCGACCTCCGGTACCACAAACCGGCGCTCTAACCAACTGAGCTACGGTCGCCACATGCCCCCGCTCGCATACCACCTTTTCGGTCGGTGCCAAGTCCGCGCAAGGCGCGCGGTTTACGCAAGGCACACAGACGGTCAAGAGGCCGTTTGGCAGGGTTCGCGCCTCTTGCACAAAGGCCTGTTAAAGGGAAGCGAAAACTGTTTTGCAGGCACGCTTGCGCAACATTGTTACGCGGGCCCGTGAATGCCTGTGAATCATTGCCAAGGCCCGCGCGGCATCTATCTTTGCGCATGATGATCACAACCAGCGATTCCACATCCGCGCGGTTGGCAACGCATCCGGGGATGCAGCGCGTCCCCGCGCCGACAGCCGAAGTGTTCCAGTGCCGGCGATTCGTTAGCCCCGATCTCGCCGCCGAGGTAATCGCGCTGATCGAGCACAGCCGCCGTCCCTCGACCATCGCCGACGACAACGGCGATGCCTATTTCCGCACCAGCGAGACCTGCGATCTGGCTGCGGACTTGCCCCCGGTGCAGCGGATCGAGGCGCTGCTCGGCGCTTTGTCCGGGATCGACCCGGCTTACGGCGAGCCCTTGCAAGGCCAGCGTTACGATGTCGGGCAGGAGTTCAAACCGCACACCGATTACTTCGCGCCGGGGGGCCGCGATTTCCAGCGGTTCTGTGCGCTTTCGGGCCAGCGCACCTGGACCTTCATGATTTATCTCAATGATGTGGCGGCGGGCGGCGCGACCCGGTTCAAACTGCTCAACAAGACCTTCCAGCCCGAGGCCGGCAAATTGCTGTGCTGGAACAACCGGGTCGCCGATGGGCCAAATGGCGAGGCAGGAAGCGTCAACCATGCGACCCTCCACCAAGGGATGAAGGTGCGCAAAGGCGTGAAATACGTGATCACCAAGTGGTACCGCGAACAGGAATGGCGGGGCTGAGCGTCTGACACGAAAAAGGCGACCCCGTCGGGCCGCCTTCCTCCTGCAGCCCGAAGGCTGCGCAGCTTGTGACCTTACTTGTTTTTGAGGCTGAGCCCGCCGAAGCGCTTGTTGAACTGCGCAACGCGGCCACCTTCGGAAGCCTGCTGACGACCGCCGGTCCACGCCGGGTGGCTGAGCGGATCGATTTCGAGCGACATCACATCGCCTGCCTTGCCCCAAGTCGAACGGGTCTGGTATTCGGTGCCATCCGTCATTTTGACCGTGATCAGATGGTATTCGGGGTGACCTTCAGCCTTCATGATAGGTGTCCTTTGCAGCATGTCGCCGGTACCGACCGGCATTGCTATGTAATGGGAAAGCGCGCGCCTAGTCGGGAACGCGGCACAATGCAACCTCAGATGACGTCGTTCGGCTTCAGTCTGGCGGATCAGTCATCATCGCGGTGAATTCGACCTCGCAGGAAAGCTTGCCCTCGACGCTGGCCGCGCCCTTGAACTTGTAAACCCGGCTGCGTTTCTGGGTGAATTCGACGTGGAGATCGAGCAGGCAACCGGGTGTCACAGGGCTGCGGAACTTGGCGTTCTCGATCCCCATGTAGATCACCAGCTTACCGGTGCCCGCCAGCTCCATCGTTTCGATCCCGAGGATACCAGCGGCCTGCGCCAATGCCTCGATCTGGAGCACGCCGGGCATGATCGGTGCGCCGGGGAAATGGCCTTGGAAGAACTGCTCGTTCATGCTGACGGCCTTAACCGCGTGGATCCGCTCACCCAGCGTGATCGAACGCACACGGTCAACCAGCAACAGGGGGTAGCGATGCGGCAAGGCCTTGAGGATCTTGCCGATATCATAGTCCAGCACTTCGGCCGGTGCGCTACCTGCTTCGCTCATCGTTCCAGCTCCGCTATGCTCAGCGGCCTACCGGAGCGGCAGTGTTACCCTGCTGTTCCTGCTGCTGCTGCTGCTGCTGGCCGATCTGCGCGGCATATAACAGGAACTGCTGAACTTGCTTGTAGATCTGCTCACCTTGCAGGCTCTTCTGCCAGCCAACGGGCGGCACGACGCCGACCGCCGGGACGCGGGCGTTGAGCGCGTTCACCACTTTCTGGCTGATGTCGGTTTCGGGCGTTGAGAACAGCACGCCGCTCGGTTCGAGAACAATCTTGATCTTCTCGGCGGTCGTCACATCTTGCAGCGCGGAGCCGTATTGCTGGATGATTTGCTCGAGCACATAAATTCGCGCTCCATCAATTTGGTTTTTAAGACCAAGGATTTCCTGCTCGAGCGTCTGGAGCTTGGTGAAGTCGGGCGACTTCCTCATTGCTGCCTGCTCGGCCTCGTCGAGCTGCGTGTCGCTGTTCTTGTCGAACTTGGCGAGAAGCGTCTGGCTCTCCTGTGACTTGGTCCGGCCCGTCGCGATCTGATCGGCGTAGGTCGTTTCGACCTGCTGATATGCGGTCTGGAACGCCGTGGTAGCGATGATCGTGCGCGTGGTATCCACCGTCGCCAAGCGGCCTTCGACCTGAGCGTGCGCAGGCATCGCCGCCAATGCACACAGGGTAAGGCTGGCTGGGGCAAGCAGTTTTCTAAGCATCGTCATCAGAATTGGGTTCCTACGTTGAAAGTGAAGCGGCGCTCGTCATCGCCTTCGACCTTGCGGATGGTCTGCGAGAAATCGATGCGGAACGGCCCGAAAGGCGAATTCCAGTTGACCCCGATCCCGGCCGTGATGCGCGGGCTGGGCGAATTGCCGAGGAAAAGCTCGCGGATATTGCTGCCCGGCCGGATCAACCTAACGTTGGGCGTTCCATCGGCCTCGGCCGCGTTGGTAGTGATAGTGGTGGTCAAAGGGATCTGAAACAGCGGCTCGCCGTTGGCGTTAACTTGCGGGATGCCCGCCGGATTGACTGTAAGGATCGGCGTTTCCACTCCCCACAACGCGCCGACATCGGCCCAGATCGACGGCCGAATGCCCAGTTCGCGCACCCCGCTGCCGAGCGGTATTTCAAGCTCGGCGCGGCCAAGATAGTAATTGCGCCCGCCAATCGCGTCGTCGCGCACCTGATTGCGCTCGGTAAGGAAGACGATATTGCCATCGGCATCGACGATTGGCCGGTTGTTAGTGTCGAGCGTTGAGGTCTGGGTCAGAATGCGCGGACCCACGCCGCGGATGGCAAAGCCGCGGATCTGCGGCTCGCCGAGGAAGAACCGGTCGTTGAGGAAGACATCGTCAACGCCTAAACCCTCACGCTCCCGTAGCGGAATGATCGTCCCACCTTCCGCCAACAGCGAGAAGATGAAGCCCGAATTGCCGACATTCCAGAACTGCTGCGCCCGCCCGCGGAACCGCACATAGCGCACATCGCCGCCCAGCCCCGCAAACTCGCTGCTGAGCGACACTGTGCGCCCGCGCGAGGGCCGGATGCGCGAGTTCAACGAGTTGAAGTTGAGACTGAGGCTGACGATCGAGCTCAACCGCTCGCCGATTGTATCGCACAAGAACCGTCCGGCCAGCAGCGGATCACATTCGAACGTGCCATCGCCGTTGGAGTCCGAAAAGAACAGGCCCTCGTCGAGCGATACGTCATCGTAATTCAGCGTGTAGCTGCCGATCAGCGACATATATTCCGTCAGCGGCACCCCGGCGCGTGCCGAAAAGCCGGTGGTCGCCTGCTGGAAGGTCGTATTGCGATCATTGCCAGTAAAGTTGAACTGGTTGAAATCGCGCCGGTAGATGTCGATCCCGCCGGAGATGTTGCGATCGAAGATATAAGGATCGGAGAAGCTCACCTGCGCCGAGCGCGAGAACTGTGAATAGTTGACACTCAGCCCGATCGTCTGCCCGCGCCCGCGGAAATTGCGCTGGCGGATCGAGCCTGCCAGAATGAACTGCTCGATCGACGAGAAACCGGCCGAGAACTGCAATTCGCCGGTCGGCTTTTCCTCGACATTGGCTTCAAGAATGATCCGGTCAGGCGCGCTGCCTTCGGTCTGGCTGACTTCGAAGTTTTCCTGAAAGAACGCGAGCGAGTTGATCCGCGCGGTGGTCCGCTGCACGCCGAGCGAGTTGAACGCATCGCCTTCAGCCAACCGGAACTCGCGGCGCACAACCTTGTCCTGCGTGAGCGTATTGCCGTTGATGTCGACCCGCTCGACATAGACGCGCGGCGCTTCGCGCAGCACAAAAGTGATATTCATCTTGAGATTTGCCGGATCGCGGTTGTAACGCGGCTGCACGTCGGCAAAGGCATAGCCGAACCGTCCGGCCAGCTCGGTCAGCTGCTCGATTGTGTCCTCGACCGTCTTGGCATTGTAGAGATCGCCGGTCTTCATCGGCAGCTGGGTGCTCATGATCTCGCTGTCGAAGTCGCGCAGCTGGCTGTCGACCTTGACGTCGCCGAAGGCATATTGCTCGCCTTCCTCGACCACGTAGGTGATGATGAAGTCGCGCTGGTCAGGGGTCAGCTCGGCCACCGCGGAGACCACGCGGAAATCGGCGTAGCCTTCGGTCAGGTAGAACTGGCGCAGCTTCTGCTGATCGAACGCCAACCGATCCGGATCGTAGCTGGTGTTCGAGCTGAAGAAGCTGGTCAGCCGCGCCTGCTTGGTCACCATCTCGCCGCGCAGAGCGCCGTCGGAGAACTTCTCGTTGCCGAGGATGTTGATTTGGCGGACCTTTGACTTGGGCCCTTCGTTGATTTCGAACACCACATCGACGCGGTTCTGCGGCAGTTGCACCATCTTGGGCTCGACCGTGGCGGCAAAGCGGCCCTGGCGCTTGTAGAGTTCGATGATGCGGGCAACATCGGCGCGGACCTTGGAACGGGTGAAGATCTGGCGCGGCGACAGCTTGATTTCGGGGAGGATCTTGTCCTCCTTCAAGCGCTCGTTGCCTTCCAGCACGATGCGGTTGATCACCGGGTTCTCGGTCACGGTGATGACGACGTTGCCGTTGTCATTGCGGATCGAGAAATTGGCGAACAGCTCGGTCGCGCCCAGATCCTTCAAAGCCTCGTCAGCTCCTGCCGAGGTGTATTCCTGCCCGACCCGCAGCCGGATGTAGCTGAGGATGGTGGTCGCCTCAAGCCGCTCTGCCCCGACCACGGTAATGGTCTGAATCGCATCGCTGCGCGGTGCAAGGGCGGGA
>JBBQWH010000040.1:0-22884 GCA_038210785.1 Sphingomonadales bacterium
AGACTATCTCGGTGCCTTATGTGCACAATTCGCTGGCCTATATCCCGGCGGGTGGCGGCCTGTTCCGGCCGAGCCCGGCGTTCTTGCAAAGCGGGTTCTTCTCCGGCCCGATCGAATTTTCGGACGACAATTTCTCCCCGGAAGTGACCCTCAAGTATCAGGCCACCGATGATTTCAACGTCTTCGCCTCGTACAAGACCGGCTACAAATCCGGCGGGATCGACAACTCGGCGCTGCCGTCCAACAGCCTTAGCCAAGCTGCGGCCAGCGGCGATTTTAGCTCGCTGATTTTCCGCTCGGAAGAGGCCACCGGGGGCGAGGTCGGGTTCAAGTCGCAGTGGGCGGGACGCACCTTCACCCTCAACGCGACCGCGTATTACTATGTGTTCACCGATCTCCAGGTGCAGAACTTCAACGCTGTCAGTGTTCAGTTCGTCACCAGCAATGCGGGCGAGCTGACGACGCAGGGCGTCGATCTCGAGAGCCGCTGGCGCACGCCGGTGGAAGGTTTGAGCCTGTCGGCCAACCTGTCCTATCTCAATGCGGAGTACACCGACACCTTCATCCAGCCGCTCGGCATCAGCACGGTTGACCTCAATGGTCGCCGCGGCAGCCAGGCACCGGAATGGTCAGGCAATATCGCAGCGGACTGGAACATCCCGATCAGCGACAACCTCGAGCTGTTTCTGGCGGGCAACGCGGCTTATAATGATGGATACATCACCGACGAGTCGACCATCAACGACTTATTCCAGCCGAGCTTCTGGCTGTTCGACGCCAACATCTCGATCGGCCATCCCGATGGCAAGTGGAAGCTGTCGTTGGTGGGGCAGAACCTCTCCGACGAAATCTTCACCATCACCACCGGCGGACGTCCATTCCTGCAGCCGGGCGTGGGTGACGACTTCGTGATGACCCAGAACCGCGGCCGCCAGATTTTCGGCGAAGTCAGCTTCAAGTTCTGATCGGCCTCGAACAAGGTGACTTACCGGGGGGCGGGCCTGAAATGGCTCGCCCCTTCGCTGTATCTGAGCACGGACGCCCGGCGCAGCTTTGCCAAAAGTGAGCATTGCCGAGCGCGGCGCAAGCGCGGATGCGTGAGAAGCCAAATCTGCCCCGGAAGGATTGCCATGACACGCGAAACGCTGGTTGCCATGACCCGCAATCTGGTCGCCCACGGCGCAGCTGATACGATGGAGTATGCCGACACCGTCATGCGCATCCCCGCCAGCGCCTACACCGATCCCGCGCTGTTCGAGGCTGAAAAGCAGCGCATTTTCCGCCGCCTGCCGTTGATGGTCGCGCCCTCGTGCGAACTGCCGAATGTGGGCGACTTCAAGGCGATGGACATCTGCGGCGTGCCGCTGCTGCTCAGCCGCCAGAAGGATGGCAGCACGGGCGCGTTCCTCAACATGTGCACCCATCGCGGCAATCCGCTCGCGAGCGGCTGCGGCAATGCCAGCCGCTTCACCTGCGGCTATCACGGCTGGACCTTCAAGGCGGATGGCGACCTGATCGGGGTCGCCGACGCGCAGGATTTCGGCAAGATCGACAAGAGCCAGCATTGCCTGACCAAGTTTCCGGTCTACGAGGCCGCCGGGCTGATCTGGGTGACGCTCGACCCGCATTCGAAGCTCAGCATCGCCGATTACCTATGCGGCTATGACGCGCTGCTTAAGGCGTTTGAATTCGACGGGTGGACGCTGTTTGCGCAGCGCACATTGGAAGGCCCGAACTGGAAGACCGCGTACGACGGCTATCTCGATTTCTACCACCTGCCGGTGCTGCACAAGGACACGTTTGGGGCCGATTTCTACAACCGCGCCAATTATTTCGCCTTCGGTCCGCACCAACGCCTGTCCACCCCCTCGCAATTCGCGATCAAGGTGTCGGGCGATGACGATCAGCAGATGGACCTGGCCGCGATGGCCGATGATGATCTGCCGCAGGACGTGCTGGTGCAGGGCGTGTGGACGATCTTCCCGCACATCTCGATCGCCAGCTTTTACGGCGGTGGTCAGCGCGGGGCGTTGATTAGCCAGCTGTTCCCCGGCGCGGACGTCGGCACCAGCTACACCACCCAGTTCTACGTGATGGAAAACCAGCCCGAGACGCCCGAGCAGGTGCAGGCGGCGCACGACCAGTTCAACTTCCTCGAAATCGTGGTGCGCGACGAGGATTACGCCACCGGCAAACGCCAGCACCGCGCTCTGCAATCGGGGATGATGAAAGACGTGCTGTTCGGCCGCAATGAAAAGGGCGGACAGGTGTTCCACGGCTGGGCCGAGCGGCTGGTCGCGGCCAGCGATGAGGAATTGGTCGCGATTTTCGCGCAGGAGCAGCGGCAAGCGGCGGAGTAGATTACGGGCCCCACCCTTAACCCCGCCCGCGTGCGGGAGAGGTTAGGAGTGGCCTCGAGCGATCAGAATTCAAAGGGTCGGGCGGGAAGGCTCGGCCCTTTGGCGGTCGGGTTGTCGTTGAGCGCAAGCTCCACCAGCGCGGTGTCGAAAAACTCGTGCAGCTCCACGATCAGGCCGTCGCGGATGGTGAGGACTTGGCAATAAGTCTGGAGGTATTCGTGCCCGTTGGCGCCCATACCGCCGCCGCGCATCAGGCCAACCACGCGTTCGTCATCTGCGCACATGATCCGCCATTGGCGCGAAAAGCGGATGGTGTCGGCCACCAGTTTGCCAATCACGCCGTCTGCCACGACCGGGCCAAAGCATTCCGCCTTGCCCACCCAGCGGCCGGATACCGGCGTGGTGCCGACCAGATTGAACACCACGTCATCGGAATGTAGTGCGGCGAGAGCCTCAAAATCGCCCGCCGCCGGCACTCCGTAATAGCGCGTGACCAGCGCGATATTGGCAGCCCGCTGCTCGCTCATTGCCTCACCCGAAAGCGGGACGGTAATTCGTCTCGCCCCATTCCTGCCGCTTGGTCCATGCGCCCAGCGGCTCCAGCTTGCCCTCCAGTTCGGGGAAGCGTTCGTAAACGTGGTCCATGTCGACCGCGAAGGGCCGGGTCGGGGCTTCGTTATTGTAATCGTAGAACGCCTCGATCCCCTTGGCGAAATCATCGCGCATCTCCGCCGGCATGGTATCGCCCGCCGCATCGACGAGGTAGCGGCCAAACTCCGCAGGCGTGCAGGGATCGTAAGCGATCTCCTTGCCCAGCGCTTCGCTGAGGCACTGCGTCACCTGCTTGCCGACCAGCCGCTCCGGCCCGCCGATATTGAGCCACGCGCCTTCCATATCGGGTCGCTCCAGGCTCGCCAGCATGAAGCGGGCGACGTCATCCAGGCTGATCCAGTTGGCCTCCAGCGCCGGATTGTGCGGGTACACATAGCGCCCTTCGTTGACGATGAACGGCCGCGCCCAGTTGGTCAGCAGGTTGTCCATGAACAACACGCTACCGAACACCGTCCCCGGCGCGCCCGAGCGCCACAGTGCGTTGATCCCTTTGGTGTTCTCGCCGTAGGTGAAGGGATCGCCGAACATGTCGGGGATCCAGCTTGAGGTGTTCCACACCACCCGCTTGACCCCGATATGTTCGGCGACCTTGCCAACCTCGCCGATCAGATAGGCACGGTCGGCACGGGCCTGCAGCGGGTGGGTGTAGAAAATGTAGTCCGACCCTTCGAGCGCGCCCTGAAACGTCGCGGTGTCATAGAGGTCCATCGCCCGCACCTCGACCCGCTCGACCCCCTCGACCGGCGCGCCCTCCAGCGCATCGGGACGGCGCGAGATCGCGCGCACATCATACCCGGCAGCCAGCGCTTGACGCACCTGCGCGAGGCCTTGCCGCCCGCTCGCGCCGATCACTGTGATGGTTGCCACGTCTCTCTCCCCATTATTTAGTGCATCAAGACTAGGAAGCGCCCCGCGCGCACGCACCGCGCCAATTTGATAGCCTCCTAGCGAAAACGCGGGGTTGCCGTGGCGGCTTGGCGGCCGGACATTGCCGCGATGGACAACCGCTTCTGGCGCATTACCCGCCGCCCCGAGGGGACCGATTTCGCCAGCGCGCTGGAGCTGGTCAAGGCCCCGCTCGCGCCTTTGGCGACAGGCGAAATCCGCATCCGCAACACGCACCTGTCGATGGATGCCGGAACGCGGCTGTGGCTCACAAGCCGGGAAGATGGCTACCAGCCGCCGCTCCCCGTGGGCGCGCCGATGATGGGGCTGGTTCTGGGCGAAGTAGTGGAGAGCCGCGCGGCGGGCTTTACGACCGGCGATCTGGTGCGCGCATTTGGGCAGTGGAGCGATGTCAGCACGGTCGATGCGGTGATGGCGGGTGCGTTGCTGCTTGACCCTGCGGTGGCGGATCGCCGCGCATGGTTCGGCCCGCTCGGCATGAATGGCTGGACCGCACTGTGGGGCATCGAGCAGACCGGCGCGGCAAAGCCGGGTGAGCGGGTGCTGGTATCGGCAGCGGCAGGCGCGACCGGCATTCTGGCGGTGCAGATCGCGGGGCTGCTCGGCTGCGAGGCATGGGGGATCGCAGGCGGCGCGGCCAAGTGCGCCTACTTGACCGAAACCCTCGGGATCGCGGGCGCGGCCGATTACAAGGCGGCAGATGTGGGTGCGCAGCTTGATGCCGCCTGTGCCAAAGGCTCCGGGTTCGACGTCTATTTCGACAATGTCGGCGGGCCGCTGCTCGATACCGTCCTGACCCGGATGAACCACTATGGCCGGGTGGCGGTGTGCGGATTGCTGGCCGATTACACCGCTGGCACCCGCACTGCGCCTGTTGAATTCGACCAAGTGCTGATGCGGCGGCTGCGGATCGAAGGGTTCTTCTCGCCCGATTTCATGCACCAAGGCCCGGCCCTGACCGAGCGGCTTCGCACCTGGCACGAGGCAGGCGATCTGGTGATGCCCTATGATGTGACGCAGGGGCTGGAGAACACGCTGACCGCCTATGCCAAGCTGTTTACCGGGGGCAATATCGGCAAGGTAATTGTGGAGCTGGACACATGACTGGAACCCTCGAAGACCGCGAAGCCATCCGCGACATTCTTGCCGCCTATGCGCATGCGATTGATCGGCGGCGCTGGGGGATGATGGAGCGGTTGTTCCACGCCGATGCGACCTTCCAGTTCGGGTTGGTTGCGGGCGACTGGCGCGGGTTTGTCGAGCAAGCGCGCGCGATCATCGACCCGTGCCTCGCCACCCAGCACCAGCTTGGCCAGACGATCTTCGGGTTCGAGGGCGCTGAGCTGTGTCACACCGAAACCTACATGACCGCGATGCACACCATCCCGCCAGGCTATCCGATGACGGCAGCCTTCCCGGACAAGGGGATGATCTATTCGGGCATCGTGGCAGGCCGGTATGTCGACCGGTTCGAAAAGCGGGATGGGCAGTGGCGGATCGCGCAGCGCACGGGGCTGTATGACTGGCGCGAATTCCGGGTGGTCGAGGGCGCCAACCTGTCGAACACCCCCGAAGGCGCGGCAGGTTATCACGACGAGCGTGATCCCTCGACGGCGGCGGTGGCGCGCTGGCTCGGCTAGGGCCGCCGCACCGCAAACACGCCGCTCATCGTCGCGATTTGCTCCTCGCCGCGCCAGATGCCGCCCGAGGTATAGGCGGTGCGCCCGCCCAGCCGGTCGATCCGCACCCGCGCCTCCAGCCAGTCGCCCAGCCGCGCGCTTGTGAGATAGTTCACCGTCAGCGTCACTGTTGAAGGTGCCAGCCGCGGCCGCTCGGCATCGTAGACCGCGTGGCTCAAAGCGACATCGGCGAAGGTCGAGATTACCCCGCCGTGCGCTACGTCCTGATAATTGATATGGTGCGGCATGATCCGCAGGCCGAGAGCGCGCACGCCTTCCAAAGGCTCGCCCAGATAATACGGCCCGCCGTGATCGAGAAAGCCGGGGGTGAACCCGGCAAGTTCGTAACCGGCAGGAATGGCAGCAGCGCTCATGCCCGCAGCCTAGCGCGCGCTGTGCCAAGCGCCGCTATGAATTGTGCCAATGACAAGCCCGCCGTGCAGCGTCTATCCCGGCAGGCATGGGAGAGCACACAGCACTGGAAGCGGAATCTTTCAGCGACATCGTACGCGAGCACGCGCGCGCACAGGGCGAGACGATCGCCTTCACTTATGGTGACGAGGAACTCAGCTTCGCCGCGCTTGATGCAGGCGCCAACCGCGTCGCCCACGGGCTCGCCGCGCTGGGGGTCAAGCCAGGCGACCGGGTCGCGTTCCTCGGCAAGAACCACCCGCTCTATTTCGAGGCTTTCGTGGGCGCAGCGCGGATCGGCGCGGTGATGACCCCGGTCAACTGGCGGCTTGCCCCGCCCGAGGTCGCCTATATTCTCGATAATTGTCAGGCCCGCGTGATGTTCATCGGCGATGGCTTTGCCGCGGTGCTGGCGAGCATCCGCAGCGATTGCCCGCATATCGAACAGGTGATCGGCATCGACGCACCCGATTCCCCCAGCACCGATTACCGTATCTGGCGCGATGGCTTTTCCGCCGCCGCCCCGGCGCACCGCGTGCACGCAGAGGACGACGCGCTGCAACTCTACACCTCGGGCACCACCGGTAAGCCCAAAGGCGCGGTGATAACCCACGGCTCGATCCTTTCGAGCCGCGATGCAACCACGAGCGGCGCAGAAATGCGCGGCTGGCAGGAGCCGATCCCCGGCGATGTCACGCTGCTCGCCATGCCGTGCTTCCACATCAGCGGCACCGGCACCGGCATCACCACGATGGTGGCGGGGACCAACGCGATCGTCCTGCCCGAATATGATCCGGCCAAGGCGCTCGATCTGATCCAGAATTACAATATCTCCAAAATCTTTCTGGTGCCCGCCGCTATCCAGATCCTGCTCAATCATCCGCGCGTGGGCGAGACCGATTTCTCACGGCTCAAATACGTCACCTACGGCGCATCGCCGATCCCGCTCGAACTGATGCGTGAGGCGATGCGGGTCTTGGGCTGCGGGTTTGTCCAGATGTACGGGATGACCGAGACGAGCGGCACCATTGTTGCGCTCGATCCCGAGGACCACGTGCCCGAAGGCAGCCCCCGGATGCGCAGCGTGGGCAAGCCGCTGGCGGGCGTGGAGATCAAGATCATCGACGAGGCGGGCCAGCCGGTTGCGGTAGGGGCTGTGGGCGAGATCGCGACGCGGTCATCGAAGAACATGCGCGGGTACTGGAATAACTCCGATGCGACGGCCTCAACCATCGACGCCGAGGGATGGCTGCGCACCGGAGACGCCGGATACCTCGACGCGGACGGGTATCTCTACATCCACGACCGGGTGAAGGACATGATCATTTCGGGCGGTGAGAACGTGTACCCGGCCGAGGTCGAGAACGCGCTCTATTCGCACCCCAAGGTCGCCGATGTGGCGGTGATCGGGGTGCCGGACCCCAAGTGGGGCGAGGCGGTCAAGGCCTGCGTGGTGGTGAAGCCGGGCGAAGCGCTGTCCGAGTCCGAGTTGATCCAGCATGCCCGCCAGCACATCGCGGGTTACAAGTGCCCCAAGTCGGTCGATTTCATCCCCGCTCTGCCGCGCAATCCCAGCGGCAAGATCCTGCGCCGCGAACTGCGCGCGCCTTATTGGGCGGGCAAGGACCGGGCGGTCAATTGACGCGCGGTCAATCAGGCCCCCTCACGCTCCAACGCCAGCCCCGGCAGGTCCACCATCGCCGCGCGGCATTCGGCATCAGCCAACGCCGCCACCACCGAAAACGCGACAAACCCCGGCTCTCCCAGATGGGCGACCACCCCTGCAGCTTCGGGATCGCTGATCGCGGTGTGTTCAAACGGGATGCGCGCGGCGTAGGCGAGGCAGGCGCGGGTGCCGTGGTCGAGCGCGGCCTCGTCGATCACGGCCGCCGCGATCCCGTGGACGCGCGCAATGGCGTCACGGATTAGCGCCACCAGCGCAGGCTCGAGCGCGCTTTCAGCCTTGGCGCGGAACGCGGCGTAGTGCTCCGCCAGCACCGGATCGCCCGAAAGCGCGGCGAACACTGGCCCGCCCCCTGCCGCGCCGCTCATTGTGCTGGCTCCAGCACGGCGGGCGTCGGCAGCACGGTGCGGTCCATCACTTCAGGCTCCAGCCCCATCGTGATCAGCGCCTTGGCGAGCGCGAGGAACAGCGTGACGCCCAGGCCCAGCTCAGCAATCTGCGCGGGCGAGAGGTGGCGTTGCAACGCGGCCCTCGCATCGCCGGTCAGCAATTCAGGATCATGGATCAGCGCATCGGTGAACTTCAGCGCCGCCTTTTCGGCATCGGTAAGCATGGCCGACGTCTCGTAACCATCGGTGATATCGTCCACCACGTCTTCGCCCAAACCCTCGGCCACCGCCTTGTCGAACCGGACGTTGCGGCAGAACCCGCATTCGGTGACGCGGGCATTGCGCATCCGCGCAATCTCCTTGATCCGCGCGGCGAGCACATCCGAGCCCCAGAACCTGCCATAAAGCGCGAAGAAGCTCTCGGCGATCTCGGGTTGATGCGCGAGCACCGATCCGAAATGCGGCGGCTCACCGGGGATCGCCGAGGATACGCGCGGGGTGGTGGACATGGTGGCTCTCTCCTTGCGCTGCAGGATAGCGCGCGGATGCCGTAACGTCCGCCTCGCCATTTTCGCAGGGGGCATCGCCGGGGCGGCGTGCCAGATTGCCATCATAACCGCAGGGAGAGACAAAATGGCAGGCGAAGCACAGCGCGTGATCACAGAATTCTGGCGCATCCAGGATGACGGCGATTACATCAAACTGGTCGATCTGTTTGCAGATGATGCGCTGCTGGAAGACCCGATCTGGGGGCGGTATGAAGGACGCGAGGCGATCCTCGGTTTCATGACCACGATGGTCAAGGAAATGGCGGACCGCAAAGTGCACTTCACCGTCGATGAAATCTGCGGCGACGATCATGCCGTGTGGGCGCGCTGGACGATGCACATGGACGGCGCAGCGCCGCGCGGGGGTGTGGGGATTTACAAGGTCGAAGGCGGCCAGCTGACCTATTACCGCGATTATCTGGACCCGCCGGCCGACGAGTGATCGCTCATCTCCCCCTCCCTTGAGGGAGGGGGTCGGGGGGTGGGTGTGCGACGCCCGCTAATGTCTTACCCCCATCCCCAACCCTTCCCCAAGGGGAAGGGAGATGCAGGGCAAGGGGCTACATCACCCGGTAATCCGGGTGCCCGCTTTCCCGCAGATCCAGCATCGGCAGCGGGAAGTCCGGCCGGGGTGAGGCATCGGGCTGGTCGGGCATCGGTTTCGTCCAGTCCATGATGTAGCGACGGCTCGATATGCGCCACTCATCCCCGCGCTTCTCGTACTCATCGAGATAGCGCCCGCCATACATGTTGCCCCGGTAGGGCTCGACCCCATCGTTGTTGGCGCCGGCGCGCATCAGGCCGACCGCCACCCCGTAAACTTCACCGATCGCAGTGGTGGGCGAGGTCAGCTTGACCTGCAGAGACGCCAGCAGGTGCCAGCGCCGCCCGGTCGAGCGTTCCACCGCCATCACCACCGGCACGAACTCCGCCGCGGTGCCTTTGAAGAATCCGTAATCGACCGGCGCTTCGGGCCAATAGCAATCGGCCTGCCCCTGATCATCGAGCCAATCCAATGTGCGCGAATAACGCGCAATCAGTTCCTGGATCGCCTGCTTGTCGAGCAGTTCCTGTAGTTGCGCTGCCAGATTTTCGATGTTTGGGCTCATGCGCGCGCGCTCCACCATGCCGGGATCGCCAGCGGGAAGCGTTCCTGCGCGGTGCGCATCGCCTCGCTCGCGTCATCCGCCAGTGCCGGATCCTCGGTCGGCGGAAGCCCACCGCCCGCGCCGCCCACCGGACCCACATATTCAAGCTTGATCCCCGCCAGCACGTCGGCAAAGTCATGGCCTTCGTGATGGTCGGACATCTGGTGGTGATAGAACGCCCATTTGTCCTTGAAGCTGAGCAGGCAGTAATAACTCAGCGGCTCCTGCCCCTTCCAGTATTCATACCGCAGCACGCCGTCCTCGGTCGCGAAGGTGTGGTGGACCATGTCGTGCATGATCGCCTCCCACTTGTCCTCCTTGCCGGGCTTGATCTGGATATGCGCGAGCAATGTGGCCATCGGTTCGTCTCCGTTCAGGCGAGGGTGAGGTTGAGCAGCAGCCGGTGGATGCCGAGCATGATGCCGCCCTGATGGCGGAAATCATTACCCGGCGCGAAGGCGAGGTCGGCGAAGGCATCGGCGAGCTGCTCCCACGCGATCATCTGTTCGAGGCGCGAGAGGTTTGATCCCGGACACGACCGCGGCCCCTGGCTGAAGGCGAGGTGGCGGGTCGCGGCCTTGCGGTCGAGTTTCAGATCGAGCGGATCGTCGAATTCCTCCGCGTCGATATTGGCCGCAGCCCAGCGCAGGTGGAGCATCGACCCGGCGGGCACCGCGACCCCCTGAAACACCTCGTCCGCAGCGCAGATGCGGGTGGACAAGCCTTGCGTGGGCGAGCGCAGCCGCATCCCTTCCTCGATAAAGGTTCGGATTGCAGGCCGGTCACCGCGCAGCTGCGCAAACATCCCCGGCCGCTCGCACAACAACTGCGCCTGTTCGGCGATGGCATATTGGGTCGTCTCCAGCCCGCCGATCACCATCGCATAGACCACGCCATTGATCTCATCATCGGTCAGCTTGCGGCCCAACGCGGTGTATTCGACCTGCGTCAGGAAACTGACCATGTCGTTCTGCGGGCGGGCGCGTTTCTCGCGGGTCTGTTCCGCCACATAATCCTTCATCCCCGCGAGCAGCGCGAACTTCTCCTGCGTCTGTTTGGGGGTAAGGACGTTCTTGTGCGTCGTCCCGTGGACATAGGACATGACCTGCGCATTGCCCCATTGCGCCAGCCGGGGGATGTCCCCCTGCGGAAAGCCCAGCACGCTCGCCATCGTGCGCTGCGGCAGCGGGCGGGCAAAATCGGCGACGAAGTCGACCGGCTCGCCGCGCTGCGCCTTGGCCAGCATCCCAGCGATGAGGGTCTCGACATGGCCGGTGATCATTGCGGCGTGGCGGGTGCAGCCGGGGCCGACCCACGGATCGGTCAGCTCCTTGCGATGCGCGCGCCACAGCTCAGGATCGGGCCGCAACGTTACGATCGCGGCGATCATTGCGTCGAGATCGGGAATATGCGTCGGCATTTCGCCCGATTGCTGGATGTGCGCCACCAGCAGCGATAGCGTCGGCGGGAAGCGGTCCCAGTCGCGCACCACGCGCTTGATATCGGCATATTTGGTGAGCACGAAGGCATCGCTGCCCGGGGTCAGGCCCTCTCCAGCCAAGCGCTGCACCGGCGCCTCGGCATGGAGGATCGCGTAAGCCTCGTACCAGTGCTCCTGCGCGCCGGGGGCGAACAGATCGACCTCGGCCAATGTGCACGGTGCCTCAGATTGCAACGCCGCCTCTCCCTTGCGGGGCGGTTCGCTTAGCGAATCCGCCAATTGCTTGTGCCAACCTTGTCCCGCAGCCTCGCGCCTACGGAAACGGGCTAATTTGCCAGTGCCTATCTGGGGAGAGACGTGTGAGCCGCCCAAAAAGTCGAATTGCCAAATTGGCGCCGGAACAATGGGATGAACGCCTCGTCAAGGCGATCCAGCCCGGCCGTCTGACCGATCTCGAACAAGGCCTCACCCGCTACTTCGCGCATTGCCCGGAACAGGCGCTGGGATTGATGGCGTTTGGCGGGGCGCTGAAGGCGAACCGCTCTTTGCCCGATCGGCTGGTGGAGCTGGTGCGGCTGCGCATCGCGTTCTTCAATCAGTGCCGCAGCTGCATGGCGATCCGCTATGCCGATGCGGTGGCCGACGGGGTGACCGAGGGGCTGGTGTGCTCCTTGGAGCGCCCGCAGGAGGCGGAGAACATCAGCGCCGCCGAAAAAGTCGCGATCCGGTACGGCGAGCTGATGGCGACCGATCACTTGGCCATCGACGATGCGCTCTATGCGGATTTGCGCGCGCATTTCTCCGAAGCGCAGATTGTCGAACTGGGCATGACGGCCGCGTTCTTCGTCGGCTTCGGGCGCTTGGCCGCGACTTGGCACATGGTCGAGGAACTGCCCGAGGCGTTCCGCTCCGCCGAGAAAATCGCCCCTTGGGGCGCTGACAAGATCGAGGTGCGCTGATGAACCCGCAGCCCCAGATCAACCTGTTCGATCCGCAGCTCCAACAGTGCCCTTACGACGCTTACAAGCGCCTGCGCGACGAAGCGCCTGTCTACAACATGCCCGGCACGCAAATTTACGTCATCAGCCGCTATGACCACGTGCGCGAGGTGTTGATGGACCCGGCGCGCTTCCCCTCCACCGCCAGCAACGAATTGCTGCGCGCCAGCCCCACCGATGCGGAGCGCGGGCGCAAGGTGGCCGCGCGGTTCCGCGCAAACGGCTGGCTCCCCGCAGCCACGCTGGCCGGGCGCGATGACCCGAACCACAAGCAGATGCGCGCGATGTTCAACGAGGCGTTCAAGCCCTCCCGCATCAAAACCATCGACCCGCGCGTCGAAACCCTCGCCTACGAACTGATCGACGCCTTCATCGATGATGGCCGATGTGACTGGGTGCGCCAATTCTGCGTCCCGCTGCCGCTGTTCATCATCGGCGAGCAGATGGGCGCGGCGCGTGAGGACATGTGGCGGATCAAGGGCTGGACCGACGCCTTCTTCCACCGCATCTCGCTGATGCTGCCCGAAGACCAGCACCTCGAAATGGTCGACCGCGAGATCGAGGCGCAGCATTATTTCCAGCCGATCTTCGAACGCCTGCGCGAACATCCCGATGGCAGCCTCATCAGTGTGCTGGTCAACACCGTGATCGAAGGCTGGGGGCGCCCACTCAACAACGAGGAACTCCACGCCGAGATGATGGCCGATACGTTTGTGGGGGGCAGCGAGACCACCACCAACGCGCTCGCAGCCGGGATGAAGCTGCTGATCGAGAACAAGGACGTGTGGGCCAAGCTCAAGGCTGACCCCGAGCGCCATATGCGCAACTTCGTCGAGGAGGTGCTGCGGCTCGAAAGCCCGGTGCAATCGCTGATGCGCTTCACCCACAAGGATGTGGAACTGGACGGGGTGACGATCCCGGCGGGGTCGGTGATCAACGTCCGTTATGGTGCGGCCAACCGTGATGAACGGTTTTTCGAATGTCCCGAGAAGCTCGATCTCGACCGGCCGAGAGCGGGCGCGCACATGGCCTTCGGGTCAGGCACGCACCATTGTCTGGGTGCGCCGCTGGCCCGGCGCGAGCTGATTTGGGGGTTCACCGCGGTGGTCGACCGGTTCGAGGACATGGACTTCGCGCCGGGGGAAAATGATTTCGCCTACCACCCGCATTTCCTGCTGCGAAGCCTGAAGCAGCTGAACATCGAATTTGCGGTGAAGCGCTCCTGACTCCCCTCCCCGTGGGGAGGGGTCAGGGGTGGGGGTTCGGCGGGCGCGGGGGTCGAACACCCATCCCCAACCCCTTCCCTCAAGCGAAGGGGCTAGAAGTTAGCGACCGCCGCCGTGCGCCCGGCGATGTACCCGAAGGTCAGCGCCGGGCCGAGCGTCCCGCCCGCGCCTGCGTAAATCCCGCCGGTCGGACAGGCGATGGCATTGCCCGCGCCCAGCAATCCGGGGATCGGCGCGCCGTCATGCCCAAGGATGCGCGCCTGCCCATCTGTGCGCGGGCCGCCATTGGTGCCGAGCAGGCCCGCGTGGATCTCCACCGCATAGAACGGCGCTGCGCGGATCGCGCCCAGCGTGACTGCCGCTTCGCTCCGCGAGCGGTCGCCGTAGAAGTGGTCGTATGCGCTGGTGCCGCGCCCGAAATCGGGATCGTGGCCGGCGTCGGCATGGACGTTGAAGCGCGCCACGGTTTTGGTCAGCGCCGCGCCGTCGATGCCGATCTGCGCTGCCAGCCCTTCCAACGTGTCGGCGCGCATCACCCAGTCGGGGATCGGCTGGCCCGGCTGGCGCGTGCCGAGCGGATAGCGCGCCGCATATTGCGCATCGAACACCAGCCAGGCGGGCAGGTTGGTATAGTCATAGCTCGCCGGATCGAACTGGTGGAACACGCCCCCCAAAGCCGAGTAATTCGCCGCCTCGTTGCAGAACCGCTGCGCAGCGCGGTTGACCATAATTGAGTGGGGCACGGTGCGTTCGATCAGGATGATCTGAGCGCGGCTCTCCCCGCTGGCCCACGGCCCATCAGGAGTTACCAGCGTGGGCGCCCACCACGCGCTGGTCATGTTGCCGAGCTTCGCGCCCACCGCCATCGCCAGCTTCAAGCCCTCGCCCGTGGCGGTAGGCGGGCTGGCAGGCGCGGTGATGGGGCCGCGCAGGAAGGTCTGGCGCAGCTCTGCATCCCATTCGAACCCGCCGGTGGTGATGATGACGCCGCGCCGGGCCGAGAGCGCGAAAGCTTCACCATCGCGGGTGCCTTCGATGCCGGTGATGCGCGCGCCGTCCCTCACGAGCCGGTGCGTCTCCACGCCGAGGATCGGCTCGATCCCGCGCGCAAGGCACGCCTTGAGCAACCGCGCCACCATTGCCTGACCGAAGCCGCATTGCCGCGCGGCCATGCGTTGTCCCAGCACCTCCAGCGGCGGCATGCTCGTCGCCCCGCCCAGCGGGGTTTCGCGCAGCATCAGCGGCTTGGGCTCTTCGATGGCGTAGATCTTCGCCGCCCAGTCGCCGAGTTCCCCCAGCGCAAACAGATCATGGTCGAGCGCGCGGCTCCCCTCGGGCTTGGCGCCGGGCCGGTCGAGGTAGTAATCGGGATAGCCCGGCAGCACCGCGACCTTCAGTGCATCAATGCCTTCGAGGAAGGCCAGCGCCTCGGGCCCGCGATCGACGAAGGCTTCGAGCGTCTCGGCGACCAGATCGCCTTGATCCAAGCTGCGGAAATAGGCGAGCGCGTCCTCGCGGCCGTCGGCCATCCCGGCGGCGCGCATCCGCGGATTGTCCGCGACCCAGATCACCCCGCCCGATACCGCCGAGGTGCCGCCGATGCGCTCCCCCCGCTCGACCAATGCAACCGATGCGCCCGCTTCATGGGCCGCGAGCGCTGCGGCCATACCCGCCGCGCCGCTTCCAAGAATGATGACGTCGACTTCGCTCATGCGCGGCATAGAGGCGCTGGAGGGCGCATCGGGCAACCCGTCATTTTGGCAAGGTGCGCTGGCCTGCGCGGGCGGCTAACCCCGCTGCCAAAGGAGTGAGTGCATGAAACTGGCTAATAAGCTTGAAGGCAAAGTCGCCGCGATCACCGGGGGCACGGCGGGCATGGGGCGCGGGATCGCCGAGGCGTTTCTGGAAGAGGGCGGAAAGGTCGCGCTGTTCGCCCGCAATGCCGACAAGGGCGCACAGGTGCTGGAAGAACTGGGTGCAGGCGGCGTTGGAAGTGATCGGGCCATCTTCATCGCGGGCGACGTGATGGTGCAGGCCGATCTTGAAGGCTTTATCGATCAGGTGATCGCGCATTTCGGCACGCTCGATATCCTCGTTAACAATGCGGGCGGTGCGGGCGATTTGCAGCCGCTGGTGAACCTCTCCGATCACGCCTTTGACGAGGCGATGAAGTGGAACGTCTATTCGACCTTTTGGGCTACGCGCCGCGCGCTGCCGACGATGCTCGCCAAGGGCGACGGGCGGGTGATCAACATCTCGTCGATGGAGGGCAAGCACGGCAAGCCGGTGCTCACTGCCTACTCCGCCGCCAAGCACGCGGTGAACGGGTTGACCAAGAGCCTCGCGCGCGAAGTCGGGGCGCAGGGAGTGACCGTCAACGCGATCTGCCCCGGGCTGGTCATCACCGACATCATCAAGAACAACGGCCCCGCCACCGCCAAGGCGATGGGCATGGAGCTTGACGAGATGATCGCGATGTTCGCCAGCGAAGCAGCGATCAAGCGGCCCAATACGGTCGAAGAAATCGCGGCCGTCGCAGTGCTGCTGGCAAGCAAGGCCGGGGCCGGGATCACCGGCGCGCAGATCAGCGTGGATGGCGGGACGGCGCAATTTTGAGGGAGCTAGACCCCCTCTAGCCTCGTCCAGACCCCCGCTTGGTCAGCGGCCCTGTGAGTGTTTCACGTGAAACACTGGCTTGGGGCACCTATTGCTGCAGCTTCGCCATCGCCGCGCCGATCGCCGCCGCAACGTCGCCAGCTTGCGGATTGCCGCGCATGATCAGGCCCCCGTTGGGCTGGATATTCGCGCCCGTGACATAAGCGGTATCGGTGCTCAACCACAGACAGGCATGGGCGACATCCTCCACCGTGTTGAGCCGCCCCATCGGGTAGCGCGGCACGAACGCATCGGTCAGGCCGGGGACAGCAAAGCTCTGATGCGTCATCGGGCTGTCGGTAAAGGCGGGCGAGACCGTGTTGGCCTTGATCCCCAGATGCCCGTAATCATTGGCAACGCACTCGATCAACGCCTCGCTGCCGCGCTTGGTGCCGATGTATGCCGCGTGGTTGGTGATGATCGCCTTGGTGGTGGCCGAAGACAACGAGATCAGCGAGCCACCGGTCGGCTGCTGCGCGCTCATCACCCGGACGAAGGCCTGGAGGAAGTGGTGCACGCCCTTGAACTGCAGCGCCACAATCTGGTCGAGCTGCTCCTCGGTGATCTCCTCGAGGCTGGCGAGCAGACCCCAACCGGTGGTGTTGATCGCGATATCGACCCGCCCGAAGGTGTCTTTTGCCTTGTCTGCCAGCGCATTGACCTGGCTGCGGCTGGTGATGTCGCACAACGCATAGGCCCCGCCAATGTCCTCAGCCAGCGCGGCGAGCGGCGCTTCCTTGCGCCCCGCCACCATCACTGTCGCGCCTTCGCTTGCGAACAGGCGGGCAATAGTCTGGCCCATGTTGCCCTCCGACGCCGCCCCCAGCACCACTGCGGACTTACCCTGCAATTGTCCCATCGCATCTCTCCTCTGGGGGCAGTGCCTACCACGCATCGCTCGGGCCCCACCCTTCCCAAAAGTGTCCATTGTCGTCGGGCACCCCCCGCCTGATAGCATCGCCATAAGCGAGGGAGAGCGCGCAATGTTTACAGGGCCACCGGAGGATCGCGTCGCGATCAGTGAATTGAACGGCACCTATGCCGATGGGGTGGTGCGATTCGATGCGGACACCTGGGGATCGGTCTGGGCCGATGATGCCGCCTGGGATCTGATGGGGCACAAGACCCACGGCAAAGATGCGATCGTGGCGTTCTGGAACGGCGCCATGGACGGGCTGGAAGCGGTGAGCTTCCACTGCGTGCCGTGCATGATCGCAGTCACCGGCGACACTGCGGTATCGCGCGTCCAGACGCAGGAAATCCTCAAGCCGAAAGACGCCAAGGCGCGCCATGTCGGCGGGCTGTATGAAGACACGCTCGCCAAGGTGGGCGGCCGCTGGGTCTTCACCAGCCGCAGCTTCAAGATCATCGCCGAATTCGGCGCGGAGGGCTGACCACCATGGCAAAGATCCTGATTTCCGCGCAGATTGACCTTGATCCCGCCCAGCGCGAAGAAGCGCTGCGCAGCGCGCGGCCGCATATCGAGGCCGCGCTCGCCGAGGATGGCTGCATCCACTACGACTGGAGCGCTTGCAGCATGAACCCGGCCCGGGTGAACGTGTTCGAAGAATGGGAAAGCGAAGCCGCGCTGGCCGCGCATTTCCTTGATCCCGCCTATACCGGAATGCGCGATCACATCGGCCAGTTCGGCATCACCGGCGCGGTCAGCGCCAAGTACCGTGTGGACGCTGAAGGCCCGGTCTACAACGCCGAAGGGCAAGCGACCGAGGCGTTTGACTGATCCTGCGTCTATGATCCTGCTGGGCGCAATCCTGGCGGGCGGACAGGCGCGGCGGTTCGGCAGCGACAAGGCGCAGGCGCTGTTTGAAGGCGTTCGGCTGATCGACCGGGTCGCGGCGGCGCTCGGCGCGCAATGTGACAGCGTGGTGGTGTGCGGGCGCGAGGAGCCGGGCTTTGCCTGCATCCCCGATTGGCCCGAGCCGGGGCTTGGCCCGCTCGGCGGGTTGGCAGCGGCATTGCGCCATGCAAGCGCGGGGGGCTTTACCCACGTGCTATCCACTGGAGTCGATGCGCCCGATCTACCGCATGATCTGGCGAAAAGGCTGGCCGGTGAAGGCGCGGCAATTGTCGCCAGCCAGCCGGTGGCGGGGTTTTGGCCGGCCGCTGCTCTCCCGGCGCTTGAAGCGTTTCTGAGCGCCGGGGGCCAGTCGCTCTACCGGTTTGCCGAAGCGATTGCAGCCCGCCGGATCGACCTCCCCAACCCGTTGATGAACGTCAACCGACCCGAGGATCTGCCCTAGAGCTTTAGCATTTGCTTGCCGCGGTTGAGCCCGCCGAACAGGCGCTGCAAGGTCCCCGGCGCATTCTCGAAGCCGTGCTGGATATCTTCCTGATATTTTAGGCTGCCGTCCTTGACGAAGCCTTCCAAGCGCTTGCGGATCGCCGGGAATTCGCTTGCCCAGTCGAGTACGATGAAGCCCGCCATCGTGCCGCGCCGGAACACCAGGTTGAAGTAATTCTCCGGCCCGGCAGGAAGCGATCCGGTCTCGTACCGGCTGATCCCGCCGCAGATCACCACGCGGGCATTGGTGGCGATGCAGGCCAGCATATCGTTAAGGATCGCGCCGCCGACATTGTCGTAAATCACGTCGACCCCGCGCGGGCAATGCTGCTTGATCTGCTCCTTCACCCCGCCCGCCTTGTAATCAATCGCCGCGTCGTAGCCTGCCTCACGCACCAGCCAGTCGCACTTGTCCTGGCCGCCGGCGATGCCAACCACCCGGCACCCTGCGAGCTTTGCGAGCTGGCCGACGATGCTGCCAGTTGCGCCCGCCGCGCCGCTCACCAGAACGGTATCGCCCGCCACCGGCTTGCCGACCTTGAACAGCCCGCAATAGGCGGTGAGTCCGGTCGTCCCCAGCACTGACAGGACGGCGGTGGGCGACAGTTCGGTTTCGACCCGGTTCAGCTCCTTGCCATCGGTGAGCAGGTATTCGGTCCAGCCGGTGGTGCCGAACACCGTGTCGCCGACCGCAAACCGCCCGCCATTGGACGCAACCACCTCGGCGATGCCGCTGCCGCGCATCACATCGCCGATCGCCATCGGCGCGACGTAATCGGCGATGTTCTCCATCCAGCCCTTCTGCGCCGGATCGAAACCGAGATAGTGCAGCTTGAGCAGCATCTCGCCCGGGGCGGGATCGCCAAGCTGCGTGGTGACAAGCTTGAAATCAGTTTCGAGCTCGATCCCGCGGCCGCGCGGATGTCCGTTCAAGAGCCATTGGCGGGTGGTGGTGGGCATCGGGTCTCTCCTGTTTTTCGCTTGTCCTATTGCGGGCGCGGAGCCCTGTCCTCCACGGACAAAAGTGTCAGTCGAGCGGTTTGCCCCCTGTGGTAGTTTGCCACATCAAGGGAGAACCACGATGGGCATCGAGACTCACAAAACCTTCTGCCGTTTCTGCCATGCTAACTGCGCGATGGACGTCGATGTCGAAGATGGCCCCAATGGCAAGCGCGTGATCGAGGTGCGCGGTGATGCCGACGATCCAGCCTATAATGGCTACACCTGCGTCAAGGGCCGCGAACTGCCGGATTCGCACAATTCCGAAAACCGGTTGCATCATTCGCTGGTGCGCAATGCCGCGGGCGAGTTCGTTTCGACCGCAATGCCCGAAGCGCTCTCTCACGTCGCGAGCGAGCTGCGGCGGATTATCGATACCCACGGGCCGCATTCGGTGGCGGTGTTCATGGGTTCGGGCGGGTATCAGAACAGCGCCGCGATGGGCGCTTCGCTGAGCTTTGCGCAGGCTGTCGGCAGCCGCAATTTCTACACTTCGGTGACGCTCGATCAGCCGGCCAAGGTATTCACCACCCAGCGTTACGGCAAGTGGATGGCGGGGCCGAACACCTTCAGCGAAAGCGATGTCGCGCTGTTCATCGGCAACAATCCGATCGTGTCGCACTATTCGCCCGTCGGGGGCGTGCCGCCGTTCAGCCCTTCGCGCCGCATCCGCGACCAGCAGGCCAAGGGCCTCAAGCTGATCGTCGCTGACCCGCGTGAGAGCGACGTGGCGCGGCTCGCCGATATCCACCTGCCAGTAAAGCCGGGTGAGGATCCGGCGATGCTGGCCGGGATGCTCAACGTGATCATCGCTGAAGGGCTTTATGATCGCAATTTCGTCGCCGCGCATGTCGACGGGTTCGATGATCTCGCCGAGGCGGTGAAGGCCTTCCCGCCCGAGGTTGCGGCGGAACGGGCGGGGCTGGACGAGGACCAGCTGATCGCTGCCGCGCGGATGTTTGCGGACGGGTCCAAGGGCTGCGCGGTCACCGGCACCGGGCCGGAAATGGCGGGCAATGGCACGCTGACCGAATATCTCGTGGTTGCGCTCAACACCATCTGTGCGCGCTTCAAGCAGGAGGGCGAGAAAGCCGCGATCCCCGGGGTGTTCAGCCCGTATCAGACCGCACGCCGCGCGCAGGTGGCGCCGCCGGTGCCGATGTTCGGCGCCGAAGGAATGCCGAAGTCGCGGTTTCGGGGCCTTGGCCATCTGGGGTGGGAAATGCCCTGCAATGTGCTCGCCGACGAGATCCTCACCCCCGGCGAAGGTCAGGTGCGCGCCTTGATCTCGGTCGGCGGCAATCCGGTGGTGGGCTTCCCCGATCAGGCCAAGATGGCGCGCGCGCTCGATGACCTAGAACTGTTCGTGCAGATCGATCCGTGGATGAGCGCCAGCGCGCGGCGCGCGACCGTCGTGCTCGCCCCCTCGCAGTGCCTCGAACGTGAGGACATCACCAACCTTTCGGAATGGTGGCACGAGGAACCCTATGCCCGCTACACCGAAGCCGTAGTGCCAGCGCCTGGCGATTGTATCGACGAATACGAGATGTTCTGGACGCTCGCACATCATCTGGGCATCACGATGGTGCTGGGCGGCGGTCCGTTGCCGATGGACCGCAAGCCAAGCAAGCAGGAATTCCTCGACCTGATGGTCACAGGCAGCCTGATGAAGCCATCCGATGTGCGCGCCGATTGCCGTGCCAACGGCGGGGCGGCGATGATCTATCCCGAAATGCACCCCGAGGTCGAACCGCTCGATGATGACATATTCCACCGCTTCGATCTGGCGGAAGGGGCAATGCCGCACGAGCTGCTGCGCTATCGCGATAACCCGGCAACGCGTGAGGGGTTTGATTTCCGCCTGATCAGCCGCCGCTCCAAGACGCGGTTCAATTCGATCGGCCACCCGCTCAAGAAATTGCAGGCGAAGACCACCACCAACCCGGCCTATATCCACCCTGACGATATCGCCGCGCTCGGACTGGAGGAAGGCGGGCTTGTCGCGATAACCTCGCTCCACGCCACCATCCACGGGGTGGTGAAAGCGAGCGACAAGGTGCGCCGCGGCCTTGTGTCGATGGCGCATGCTTACGGCGACGCCGATGCGGGCAAGGATGATGTGCGGGAACGCGGGTCATCGACCAACCGGCTGGTGAGCGAAGTGGTCGATTACGATCCGATCACCGGGCAATCGCTCCAGAGCGCGATTCCGGTCAAGCTGGAACCGGCTTAAGCCTCTTAACCAAAGGACCACCATGCCCACCAACCGCCGCTTTCTGCTGCAACGCCGCCCTGATGGCACACCGGTGCCTGATGATTTCGCATTGATCACCGAACCCACGCCCACGCTGGAAGAAGGCCAGTTCCTGATCCGCAACCACTACGCCTCGCTCGATCCTGCGATGCGTGGGTGGATGGATGCGGAGGGCAATTACATGCCGCCGATCCCGCTCGGCGATCCGGTGCGCGCCAGCACCATCGGGGTGGTCGAAGACAGCCGCGCGCCAGGCTTTGCACCCGGGCAGTGGGTGATGGGATTGAACGCGCTTGAGGATTACTCGCTCGGCGCCGCAGGCGGGTTCACCCAGCCGATTGACCCTGGCCTGGTGCCGAGCGTCACCAATTACCTCTCGATCTTCGGCGCGGTGGGGATGACGGCCTATTTCGGCTTTCTCGAAGTGTGCGAACCGAAAACGGGCGAGACCGTGCTGGTCAGCGGCGCAGCGGGAGCGGTGGGCAGCCTTGTCGGCCAGCTCGCCAAAATTCACGGCTGCCGCGCGGTCGGGATCGCCGGCGGCCTGGCCAAATGCGCGCGCCTCACCGAGAAATACGGGTTCGACGCGGCGATCGACTATCGCGGCAAGGATGAAGCCGCTTTGACGGCCGCCATCGCCGACGCCTGCCCTGACGGGGTGGACGTGATCTTCGAGAATGTTGGCGGGATGATCCTCGATGCCGGGCTGATGAACCTCAATCTCCATTCCCGCGTCGGGCTGTGCGGCCTCATCAGCGAATACAACACTGCGCCGCGCGGAATCCGCAACCTGTGGCAATTGATCGTCAAACGCGCGCAGATTCGCGGGCTCCTGGTGGCCGATTACGTCCCGCGTTTCGGCGAGGGTGCGGCGCAGATGGGGGCATGGGCGGCGCAAGGCCAGCTTACCATCGACGAGCACGTGGACGAGGGGCTGGAGCATGCCTTCGACAGCTTCATGCGGCTGTTTGCGGGCACCAATGATGGCAAAATGATCCTTAAGATCGCCTAATGACCCGCTCGCTGCTCGTGCTTTCAGGCGGGCATCCTTACGAGGCAGACCCGTTTGCCGAAATGCTGACAAGCCTGTCCGGTTTTGGCGGCGAGTGGGACGTAACGCATCTGCTTCACCCAGAGGCTGAGGGCGCGGTTGCGGCAGGCGCTGCGGCTGATGCCGATGCGCTGTTGTTCTACGACATGGCGGGATACACCTTTGCCGATGGCAGGGTCACAATGCGCGCCCCGTCCGAGGGCTTCCGCGCCGCCATCACC
>JBBQWH010000041.1:0-22687 GCA_038210785.1 Sphingomonadales bacterium
GCAGGGATTTGGCGCATCCACGAACCGCCCGCACCGCTGTATCTGCGCAGCAAATGTACGGCGAGTTCCAACCCAAGGGCATCGACACGCAGTCTGGACAGCGGCAGCTTTGACCGCATTTCGCTGACCAAATCCCTGCCAATGCGATGGATCAGAGGATCATTAACACGCTTGGGATCGGTAATTTCGACCCCTGCGGACGGCACTTCACCCCCTTCTTGGCGGACTATCGTGCTCAAAAAATTGGTGGGTACATAGAGGTGAAGGCAGGCGTAACGCCCATACATCACCGCACGATGGTGCACACGCGTTGGGACGATAGCGACATCTCCCGCTTCATATCGGCCACGATACATCAGCCGGTCATTCTGCCAAAGGTCAGCGGCGACCGGGACGAATTGCAGGCAGACAATATGATGTGCGTCCAAGGGAGCGGTGCCGACCTCATCGCTCGGCTCCTGCCGACTGGTCCAAAGCGCGGCAGATACGCCCGCCGGGTCACTACCTTGCGCGTAATTGTCCGGATCCCGGTTCCAACCGCTTATCATGGTGTCGAAAATCGCGGCAGCCGTCATGATGAACTCTGCTTCATGCTGCCGCTGCCGATGCCGGAGCCTGCGATTGCTATGGGCGGATGGCGAAACTCCGACTGCACGGCTTAAAATCTGTGCGCTGCGGAGACGACGACAAAATCGCCAGCCTTTCCGCCAAGGGATTTCAGCGTCTCGCCGGGCTCGAAATGGACATACTGCCCTGCGATCGTAATGCGTTTGGTTGCTTGCCAATCGAAGCCTGCGATCGACTGATGGCCGATAAAGCGGCCGGGTAATCCCGCTGTGCCGGGAAATGCCCTCAGTGGCGGTGCATAGATCGCGTCGGCCTTGGTCTGCCGCCAGAGCGGATTCCAGCCCAGATCGAAGGACAACGCGGATGTCGGATGCAGCGCAACACTGGGATGCAGATCGACGATGTTGGCCGGTGCGATTAGGTTGGCTTCCGAAAAATACGGGAACTTCGGATACAGCGCGTTGAAGGTGCCGAGGCGGCCATCCCCCCGGCTGCGGTCGCCGCTGGCGATGTCTGCCTTAACGCCGATCCGCGGCGATAATGGTGCGGCCCTGACGGTGAAGCCAATGTCACTCGCCACTGTCCAGGCCGCGATATTCTGTTCAGTGAACTGTCCGAACTGCCGCACGGCTTCGACATCCCAGTCGAAGCCACTGGCTTCGCCGAACACACGCACCCCCAGCGAGTGTCGCGTTTCCTGTCCGGTGTCACTAACGAAGACGGCACCGTCACGTTCGAGCCCGAGGTAGTAGAGGTCGATGTGCAGCGGTCCGGTGAGCAGCGTGGTCGCATAAACGCCCCAGAAGTGCTCGGCATCGTCGGTTCTGTCGTCGAACACGCCCGGATCGATGGCGACAGGTCGAACCACAAAACCGTCGATCCGGGTGCGGCCGACGCTCCATGTTGCCCGCCCCCCATCGAACGTGCGCCGGATGTTTGGCCCGTCGCGCACCGCGACCAAGCGCGCCGAACCAAAGCTCATCTCCTGACGGCCCAGACGAAAACTTGCTTCTTCGGCCGCAACCTGTCCGGATACCTCGACGAACCCCTGCATGAGATCAAGGCGATCCAGATCGGTCGCAGCGCGCCCGTTCGGTCGCCCGTCGTAACCAAATGCTCCAATTTGGGCGAAGACGCGGACTGCGGGGCCGATGTGCAGGTCGGCATGGACCATGGCACGGTGGAGAAAGGCATGGTCGTCCGATGACCGCAGACCGAAGCCGGGATTACGCACAACCTCGACACGTTCGCGAAGATCGCCGCCGAGGCTGAGATGCGCGTCACCGACCGCGATGCACTTGAGGGGTGCGGCTTCCGACCCCGCATTGCCGGAGCACCACGCATGCCAATTCTCGTCGAAACGCAGCGGCTTGAACGGCGTTTCCGCAGGCTCCTGCGCCGCTGCGGCATCGGCCGAGACAAATGCGATGCAGGCTGCCAGTGCGATGAAGACCCTCATCTGCGATCCTCCGACTGGCAAACGCCCGCGAGATGCGCGCTCGCATGGTCGGGCACGACATGACCGATCGGCATCAAATGCCGGACAGCCGGGGCCGTCTTACCGACATGAAGGGCGCGAACCCTGTCCTGCACGGCACGATCGTCCTGCGTGGCGCGGTCATGTTGCCTGAGATGCTCTTCCCAGGTCGAAACCATGAACCATTCGGTCAGCCGGTCTGGATCGGCGGCGTCTACCATTACGCCCCAGCGAAAGGCACCGTCGCGGCGACGCATATGGCCCAAAGCTTCGGCTAGCTGCGCGAACTCGGCGTGGCGTGTGGCGGGCACAAGGTAATCGATCAGCACCATCACCGGGCCGCCGCTGACCTGTGCTTCGCTCGCCACGATCGGGGCAGGCCAATGATGCGACGGGGTTAGGTCGGCGTCGGTATCGGGGAGCGGGAGCAGACGCCCGCCCACTACCGACAGCGCGCACACGCCGCCCGCCCAGAGCAGGGCGGTGTCGAGCGATGTCAGGCTCGCGACTTGACCCCAGGCGAGGCTGCCCACGGTCATCGTTCCGAAGAACACAGTCAGGTAAACCGCAAGGCCGCGGCCCCGGACCCAGTCCGGCAACACCGCCTGCGCCGCGCCGTTGAGCGAGGTCAACATGGCCAGCCATGTGGCACCTGCCAAAGCGAGCAGCGCCATGCCCGTCGGCAGATCGGAGGCGAAGGCAAGCCCGGCTGTGGCAGCGCCGGTGGCAAGCGTCGCCAGCATGGCCAAGGCTTCGCCCGAGAGGCGCTTGCGCAGCTTCGGCATCAGCAACGCGCCGCCGACCGCGCCTGCGCCGACCGCTGCGAGCAACAGTCCGTAGCCGCCCGCACCGCCGCCGATCTCCTCGCGCGACACCAGCGGCAGCAGCGCCCAGTAGCAGCTCGCCGGGGCGAAGAAGAGCGCGGATCGCACCAGCACCCGCCGCAAGGGCCGGCTGGCGAGCGCATAGCGTGCGCCCGCGCGCATGGCCCCGCCCAGCCGCTCGGGGTTGGCGGCGGGAACCGCGTCGCGCTTCCACCAGATCAGCGCCGCGATGACGAAGAGGTAGGAAGCCAGATTGAAAAAGTAGGTGGCGGCGACACCCGCGCTCACCAGAACTGCCCCGGCGAGTGCCGGTCCCAGGGCCCGGCTGATGTTGAAACCGAGCGAATTGAGCGCGACAGCCGATTTGAGCTCGGGCCGGGGAACCAATTCCGGCACGATCGTCTGCCAAGCAGGCCCCGAAAGGGCCGCGCCAATCCCGCCGACCAGCGTCAGGATCAGCAGATAGAGGGGGCTGAGCTGCCCTCCGAGGGCGAGGAGGGCAAGCGTCAGACTGACGAGGGCCATTGCGACCTGCACCGCGATCAACATGCGCCGGCGATCAATGATGTCGGCCAGCGCCCCCGCGGGCAGGGACAGCAGAAAGACAGGCAGGGTTGCTGCGGCCTGTACCGCCGAAACCATCAGTGGAGACGGCGCAAGCTCGGTCATGGCCCAGGCCGACGCGGTATCGCGCATCCACACCCCGACATTGCCGACGACGGTCGCGGCCCACAGCACCGCGAACGCGCGGTGTTTAAGCGGCCCGAACGCCGAGGTGGCTTGGGTGTCAGACGCCATCGCGCCGACGGACACTGACAAGGGCTGACAACAACAAGCCCGCCACCAGCCCGAGGTGCTCGAGGAAGGTGGTGGCGTCGCGAATCATGGGCGTTCCTTCGCACAGCCAGAAGGGGTGACCGAACACGCTGGCGACAATGGTGAAGCCGGCTAGGATGAGGGCACCGAAAACCGCGAGGCGACCGCCCGCGATCAGCAGGGCACTTCCGCCGAGCTGCGTCGCAATCACGAGCGCAGCCCATACGCTCGCCGGTTCAAGCCCGGTCAGCGCGCGCACCTCGGCCATCGTCCCGGCGAAGTCGGCCAGCTTGACGACCCCGCTGAAGACGAAGGCGGAGGCCAGCAACAGCCGGGCCGTGAACACAAAACGCTGATCGAGACGCCCGACTTGGGTTTGCACCAACGTCATCTCAAACCGCCCAGCAGGCGCAGCCGAACGCACCCCAAAAGCTCTTGTGATCGGACACCGGTGCAGCAGATGCCCAAGCCTCGGCATGGCGATGGCCGTGTACGCCGCAGGTCGTCCCGCAGCCACACGTAGACGCCATGGCGAGGCTGGCTTGCGGAGACGTCGAGCGTTTCTGATAGCCGCCAAAGGTTTTGACGGGCGACCAGTCGGGCAGAACCGGCGGCGGCGGCGGTGCCGCCTGCGCAAAGTCGCCCGCGCCAAAGACGGGCTCGCCCCCGAGGATCGTCAGCACCGATTCCAGCCCGGCGATTTCGTCTTCGGCAACACTGAAATAATCCGCCGACAACACTGCCAGATCAGCGAGCTGCCCGACCTTGATCGCGCCTTTTTTGTCCGTCTCGGTCGAGAACCAGGCGTTGGCCTCGGTCCACAACCGGAGCGCTTCGTGCCGGTCTAGTCGATTGGCCATCGGATAGAGCCGCAGCCCCCCGACCGTCTTGCCGGTTACCAGCCACGACAGCGAGACCCACGGGTTGTAGCTCGCAACCCGCGTCGCATCGGTCCCGGCCCCCACAGGCACCCCGGCGGCAAGCATACGCTTAATCGGCGGCGTATCCTCCGCTGCGCGCGCGCCGAAGTGGCCCACGAAATCCTCGCCCTGAAAGGCCATGCGGTGTTGCACCGCGATCCCGCCGCCGAGCGCCGCGATCCGATCGATGTTGCGCTCGCTGATCGTCTCGGCATGGTCGAAAAACCAGTGCAGGTCGCCGATCGGAGTATCGCGGTTGACTGTCTCGAACACATCGAGCGCCCGGCCGATGGTCTCGTCATAGGTCGCGTGCATCCGCCACGGCCAGCGGTTCTCCACCAGCGTGCGCACAACCGCCTCGAGCTCGCCTTCCATCTCAGGTGCCAGCTCGGGCCGTGGCTCGCGGAAGTCCTCGAAGTCGGCGGCGGAGAAGACCAGCATCTCGCCCGCGCCGTTATGACGATAGGTATCGTCGCCTTGCCCCGGCTTGACGATTTTGGCCCAGCCCTCGAAATCCTTGACCTCCTTCCCCTTCTTCTGGGTGAACAGGTTGTAGGCGATGCGCAGCGTCATCTCGCCGTCGGCGTGCAGCTTCTCGACGATGGCGTAGTCATCAGGATAGTTCTGGAAGCCGCCGCCAGCGTCAATCACGCCGGTGACGCCCAGTCGGTTCATCTCGCGCATGAAATGGCGGGTGGAGTTGAGCTGCTGCTCGGGCGGCAGCTTCGGCCCCTTTGCCAGCGTGGCGTAGAGGATCATCGCGTTGGGCTTGGCCAGCAGCAGCCCGGTCGGGTCGCCTGCGGCATTGCGCTGGATCTCGCCCCCCGGAGGATTGGGCGTCGCGCGATCGTAGCCAACGGCACGCAGCGCGGCTTGGTTCAGCAGCGCGCGGTCGTACAGGTGCAGGATAAACACCGGCGTATCGGGTGCCGCCGCGTTGAGCTCGTCCAGCGTCGGCAGGCGTTTCTCAGCGAACTGATGTTCGGTAAAGCCGCCGACAATGCGGACCCATTGGCCCGGCGGTGTCGCCTGAGCCTGCCGCCGCAGCATCGCCATCGCATCTGCCAGAGACGGCACCCCGTCCCAGCGGAGTTCAAGATTGTAATTCAGTCCGCCGCGGATGATGTGCATGTGGCTGTCGATCAAGCCCGGGATGGTGCGCCGGCCGCCCAAATCGATGACACGGGTGGCCGGGCCTGCGCTGGGCACGATGTCGTGCGCATCGCCCACGGCCGAAAAGCGGCCCGCCGTGATGGCCACCGCTTCCGGGTTGGGATTGGATCGGTCCATGGTCGTGAACCGCCCATTGGTTAGTATCAGATCGGGTGCCTGCGGTGTCTGGGTCATCGCGAAAGTCCTTGAAAAAGGGATCACGAGCGCCGCGCCAACACCTGCAGTGAAGGCGCGGCGCGATGGCCCTTCTGGAAACAACCCCACGTCCGCTATCGCGCGAGAAACGCGGCAACCGCGGCGTTGAATGCCGCAGGGTTGTCGAGCTGGGGGAAATGGCTGGCGTTCGGGATCAGGAGCTTGCGCGAGCCCGTGATGTGCCCGGTCACGAGATCGGCAAGGCCGGCCGGGAACAACTTGTCGTCAGCACCCCAGATGACCAGCGTGGGCACCGTGATCCGGTTGGCGACGTCCTCCAGCCGCTCGGAAACGAACATGCCTTTGCCGACTGCGGCGGCTGCCTGCACATCGCCGCTGGCGATCGAATCCGCCAGCGCCTGAGCGACGGCAGCATCGGTGCGGGCAGCCGGATCAAATCGCACATGATCCAGAAGATTGCTCATTTCGGCATCGGTCGTAGGGTAGAAATTCACCGGCGGCTCGCCATCGAACATCGCCTTGAAGCCGGCCGCATCGACCAGCACCAGTTGGCCGGTCCGGTCCGGATGATCCGCTGCCAGCGTCGCGGCGACCCAGCCCCCCAGCGAGTTGCCCAGCACATCGGCCTTGGCGATACCCTCGGCGTCGAGCAGGGCTATGATCGCCGCGACCTGATCGGCGATGGTGATTGCATCGCCGGTCTTGGAGGATTCGCCGAAGCCCAGCAGATCGATCGCGTAGACCCGGTGACCGGTGGCGAGCGCCTCGGCGACGCCGGCCCAGTCTTCCTTGTGTCCGCCGATGCCGTGAATGATTACAACTGCCGGTCCTTCACCGGTCCGGTTATAGGCCAGAGTGTGGGATCCAACTTTAAGCGTGCTTGATGATGTCGGTGTCATAAGCGGGGTCCTTTTGGTGTTTGCGGAAGCAGCGGCAGAGACGGCGGCGAGGGCCAGGCAGGCGATCACGACCAAAGAGGCGCGTGCTAACGATTGTGTCTTTTTCATCGGGATGACCTGATTTCTTGGGGGCTGATATTGGACTTCGAGCGATGACCGCAGCATCGGTTCACCCGTCTGCTGGGTCTGAAGCAGCGGGATTTGCGCGTTGGCTCGGAAGCCTATGCCTCGTCGGGAGCTGGCCGAAGACGTGCTCGCCCGCATGGTCCTGGAGCACAGCAAGGTTCACAGGCTGCCGCGCGATCAGCCGACTGGCCAAGGGGACGAGCTGTTCCCCGACAAGAATACCCAATAGCCCGACTAGCGCCACGATCGGCGGTGCGGGCGACCGGACATTCAGCAGCCCGTAGATTATGCCGACCAACAGGCCGACGGCGAGGGCGATGAGGTAGGGCTTCAATGTAACCTCCCTTTACAACTGCGGTTGTGAGCGGCGGCAATCGGACCGCATGCGGCCGCCCGCTTTCGGCTGTCAGTTCCCGTTGCCGCCCATGGCTGCGCGCATCGCTTGCACAGTAGCCGGGTCCATGCGCGTCGTGTGCCGAACGACATGCCACCCATCTTTGCCCCGCCGCAACTCGTCGGTGATCAGTGCTGTTCCGGCGATCGTGAGGCCGGTCTGACGCTCGAAGACGGTGAGGTAATAGACCGCAGTCGCCGCTTGCCCCGAGCCATTGATCACCACATTTGCAGCAACGTGCCGCTTGTTTGTGATGAAGGGCGCGGATTGGTTGAGCGATTCAACGATCGCGGCCCGGCCTTTCGTGGCTGGTCCAAATCCAGAATCGATGACCCCGTCCTCGGTGTAGAAGAGCGCGTAAGCTGCGTAATCGTTCGCATCGATGGACTGATTCATTCGCGCGATCAGATCGAGGATCGCGATCTGATCGGCGACGGGCATGGCTGTGGATTGTGTGTGGTACGCGGGCTTCGAAGAAGCCGATTGCGCGACCGCGATCGATCCAGGGGAGGGGAAGACCGAACAGGCGGCGGCTGTTGCTCCCAAAATAGAAATGCGGGGCATGGTTCGATCCTTGGGCTGAATGAAAGCAAATCGGCGGACGATGTTCGAAGAGGGGGTATGGGTGAAGAGTCGGGAGAGTGAGTGCGCGGTCCGGCGTCGCGACAAGCGCATTCTTGGGAGATAGGACCGCGCTTGGCAGGATGACGATCTGCGTCAGCCAGCCTCCGACGCATGGTCACCAAGCATCGCATTGGCGTAGATCAAGCCAAGGCCGTAACCGCCGCCCAGATCCTTGGCGATGCCTGTCACGGCGCCGTAAGTTTCGCCGCGCGCCCAGTCGCGCTGCAGTTCGAGCAGATATTGCAGCGAGGTCATCGGCCGCGCGCCTGCCTGCACCATCCGTTGCATGGCACGCTCGTGCGCCTCATCGCTGACATCGCCGCAGGCGTCAGCGATGACATAGACCTCGAAGCCTTGATCGATCGCCGACAGCGCCGGGCCGACGATGCAAACGCTGGTCCACAAGCCGCCAAGGACAATCCGGCCCTTGCCGATCGCATTCACGCGCACGGCGATGTTGGCATCTTCCCAAGTGTTCATCGTCGTCCGGTCGGTCACCTCCACATCGGGAAGGGCATCCTTGATCTCCTTGAAGATCGGGCCGGAAAAGCTCTTTTCCGCGACGGTGGTCAGGATCGTCGAAACGTTGAAGATTCGCGCCGCATGGGCGACGAGCGCCGCGTTGTTGCGCAGCATTACCGCATCGATCGACTTGGTGGCGAACGCCATCTGCGATTGGTGGTCGATCAGGATGAGGGTGTGGTCGTCCGGACTGAGAAGACCTTTTCCGGGGGTGGCGGTTGCGGTAGTCATGACGTCATTCTCCATTGGCGTTGAGGGGGGGGAGCTAGATCGAACAACAGGTGACTTCGGCCGCCTTGCGAACCTTCATCATTGCCGTAACCTCCTGTCGTCCGTGAAAACGTTCAAAAAGCCACTTGTGTGCTGCAATACGGAATTGCTAGTAGTTACTTTGAGGTTACTATAATTGGAGCAGGCCATTGACCGAAGATAAGCCAAGCGCACTTCCGCCGGGTTGCCCGATGGACCTTGTCTTGAAGTTCTTGGCGCGCGAATGGACCGCGCACGTGGTTTGGATACTCGGTCGGCAAGGTGTGGTGCGGTTCGGCGCACTGCGGCGCGCGCTGCCGGGCGAGGTGTCGGCGCGCGTGCTGTCCGCTCGGCTGAAGCATCTTGAGTCATTGGGCTTTGTTTACCGCAACGACATCGGGACCGTGCCGCCGCACGTAGAGTATAGTCTGACAGACCAGGGACGGCTGATTGATGCCTTGCTTGTCCAACTCGAGTGCTTGTCCAATCAAATCAGCTTGCCGGAAAGCTTGAAGCGGACGTGAAGGCAACATCCAGGGTCGCGGATGGCAGGTTCGCGGAAAGCATCCTGCAAGCGCGCGGTTCCCGCCAAAGGAACAGGTGTGCCTGAAGCCGGACCAGCCGGCCTCGGCAGGGCCACGCTCTTCGGACCGCCGTAAAGTCAGCATCGCCCCCAACTCCGCACGGCGCGCGCGAGATAGCGCGGCAACCAGTGCGTGCGCGGTTATTGCTGTTGCACCGACTTCGGTCTTTCACGACCTGATCGCGCTTTACATGATCGTGCTGAAATCGGCCGCGACCCGCCCGCGAGGCTGGACGCCTTGCTGGGCCGTACTCATGTCTCGATAAACTGGGCGGGTGCTGATTGCGACAGCGCCTCGTCACCGGTCCCTTTTCTTCAGAATAGCGATCCGAAAGGCCAAAGCATGATGCTCGAACTGATCAGCCACCATCTTTGCCCCTATGTTCAGCGGGCGGCCATCACCTTGCTTGAGAAAAACGTCGCCTTTGTGCGGGTCGATGTCGATCTGGCGAAAAAGCCCGAGTGGTTCAAGGCGATCTCACCCTTGGGCAAGACCCCGCTGCTGCGGATCGATGGAAAGGATGTGATCTTTGAAAGCGCGGTCATCTGCGAGTATCTGGAAGAGACCAATCAGCCGCCGCTGCACCCTTCAGACCCCCTGGCGCGGGCCCGGCATCGCGGCTGGATCGAGTTCGCCTCCGCCACGCTTAACGACATCGCCGGGCTTTACAATGCGGCCGACGAGACGGTGTTCGATCAGAAACGTGACGCGCTGAGAGCCAAGATCGCTCAAATCGAAAACGAACTTGGAGACGGCCCCTTCTTTGCGGGCTCCGACTTCAGCTTGGTCGACGCAGCCTTCGGCCCGACATTCCGTTATTTCGACACCTTCGATACCTTCGCCGATCTGGGGGTGTTCGATGACCGCCCAAAAGCCTTTGCATGGCGCCGTGCGCTTGCCGACAGGCCGAGCGTTATGGCCGCCGTCGATGCTGGCTACCCTGCGCGGCTCGCCGCGTTCCTGACTGCGCGGGGCTCTTATATGAGTGGGCTCATGACGCTGACCTGAGCAGGCGCTGGCGCCTGGACACTTGTCAGACCAACGGCAAGCCACCGCGTTTGCCGTTCGCGCTAACGTTGCCACTCCCGCCGCCAAGCCGCAGGCGTTGCACCGGTCGCTTTTTTGAAGGCCGTGGTGAAATGTTGCTGGCTCGCAAATCCGCAGTCAGCGGCGATTTGGGCGACTTTTGCCGAGCCAGTCAGTGCAACTTTCGCGCATTCGAGGCGATGTTGCATCGCCCAGGCGTGCGGCGTTGTGCCCGTTGAAACCTTGAATGCGCGGCTGACGTGCGATGCCGACTGGCCAGTGAGTTTAGCCAATTCGAGCAAACTTATGCGGAGCGGGGTTTCTTGCGCTAGTGCCTCGAGGCATCGTCGCAGCTGTGACGGTGAAAGCCCGCCAACAGCACGTGCAGGCTGTCCGTCGCGAAGTTCAAGAAGTGCTGCGACAAGCTGCAATATTCGCCCGTCTGCCGCTAGCTGGCCGTAAGGTTCCGACGAGCGCGCGCCGCGCAAAAGTGCGGCGCTAAGCCGGATCACCGCGGGGCTGACGTTGCTTCGGGAATGCATGGCGCCAAAATCGCCATCCGGCGGTAAACCGGAGTCGTCGCCCGATAGCACCATGAGTTTGGCATAGGGGATCGCGATCGCTTCTACGCGGTGTTTGCAATATCTGACAATTTCAGCTTCGGTTCCTGGCGGTATCAGGGCAAATTCGCCGAGTTGCATCTGCGGACGAAAACGCCCCGCTCCCAGGTTGAATGCGCCGTCGACAGGCCCGCCGACGACCGCCGATATGCCCAGTGTAGGCGTCGCCGCATCGGACCAGTCACCGTCACTTTGATCGGCGACAACCAGCCGCGCCTCGCAGTTGCCGACCACGTAGCTTTCGACAACGTGGGCCCCGTAGACGTCTTGATAAAACTGGCCGAAACTGGCCCACGTCCGGCCGTTCCAGCGATCGCGCCCGGTCGCTGAACCGGGCATACCGCTAAGATCGCCCATGCTTTGACCCCGCCCAATCCAACTTTTCCATCCGAGCGCTCTCGATTCCCTGCTCGCGTCTCCACGCTGCAGGTGTTTTGCCGGTGTGGTGTTTGAATGCCGTGGTGAAATGCTGCTGGCTGGAAAAGCCGAACCGTGACGCAATGTCGGCGATGCTGGCCCGCGAGTTCATCAGCTCCGCTTCCGCCTGCGATAATCGGTGACGGCTCGACCATTGATGCGGCGTCAAGCCGGTCGATGCTTTGAAAGATCGCGCAAAGTGCGAAGCGGACAGGCCAACCAGCTCGGCCAGGTCGCCGAGCGATATCGCGTCGGGGGCGCTGTCGGCCAGCGCTTCGGTGGCTCGGTTCAGTCGCCACGTGGCCAATTGGGTCGGCTTCGAATGCGGGGTCCCTTCGCCAAGCGCGAGCAGCGCAGCGGCCAGTTCGAGCAGGGTCCCATCGGCAGCCAGGTCTGCATGAAGTCCGGGCTTGCGGGCGATCCCCCAGAGTCGTTGGGTAATGGAAAAAACCTTACGGCAGTTCGAATACTGCCCGTGTAAATGTCCAAAATCACCGCCCACAGGCAGGTTCGCGTCATCGCCGGCAAGCGCGACGAGCGCCTGATACGGAATAGAGACCAACATCATCTCGTGACGGCCATACACGACGCCTTCGTTTGGCGCTCCAGGGGCCACGAGCGCGAAATGACGCGTGCACATCGGATCTCGAATGCGCCCAGCCCCTAAATCCACAGACCCGCCGACCGTTTCGCTGACCAATGTCCCTACGATAAGATCGGGGATTGGGCCTTCTGACCAATCTCCCTCGCTTTGGTCTGCAGAGATCAAGCTCGCACCAACCCGCCCGACCTTGTGTTGTTGGAGGATAAACTTACCAAAGACGTTGCGATAAAACTGACCGTAATTGGTCCAGTTGCGGCCGCCCCCGTCGCGATGGCGGCTCTCCTCGTTCATCACGTCGAAACCTCCCAAGCGGCCTCGCGTACACCGCTACCTAGAGGCTAGCAGAAGTGATTTGGGTACAAAAGCCCCCCACGCAGCATTTCGCTTCTCTACCTTGAGGCGGCGGACGCGTCTCCAGCATGACGCCCGGTTATGCCGGGTGACCAGCCGCTGCCATGGCCTGCTTGAAAGCGTTCGACAAACTGCGCGAGCTTGGCCTCCACCCAAAACGTGCTTCTGCATCTTGCGCGTCGAAGCGCTGGTAAAGCGTCAACCCATCGGCAAAGAATGGCCAAAGCTGCCGCCCCTCCTCGAGAGCGACAGAACGCGTCGTTAGCGGCGGATCGAACGCGCCCGCCAAGGCTTGCGCCGCCTCGATCACAGACACTTCCTGCGCAGCCGCAAACACGGGCTTGCCGCCGGGATCGTCGCTGAAAATCACCCGCGCCATTAAGTCGGCCCAATCTTCGATATGCACACCGCTCCAGATGGCTGAACCATCGTCCGGATAGGCGGACGACCCAGTCGCCGCCGCAGCCGAAGCCAAAGCATTCGGGATCATGGCACCCCTGCCGCCGAAAACGAAACTGCCGTAGACGATGAACACCCGCTTGCCTTCGCGACTGCGTTCCAGAAGGCTGCGGTCCAGTTCAGCCCGTCCAGCCAGCGCCGGTGGGGGGTTGAACGCTGGGTCACTCGAAGGGTGCAGGCGGCCCTGCTCGCCGAACACCATCGATCCGCCATGCGTCAAAAACAGCGCGCCAGGTTTCAAAGCGCTGACCATGGCGTCGATCGCCGCTGTGTTGATGGGAAGGAACGTTGGATTGTCGCTCGCCGCGAAATGCGCCACCGCATCGACAGCCGCGACAGCGTTCGACAGGCTCTCGGGCCGCGTTAGGTCCGCGAAGACAGGCTCTAGGCTCATGTCCACGGCCTTGGAGGCACCGGCGGCGTCGCGGACGAGCACGGAAATCCTGGCTCCCCTGCCGCGCAACGCTTCAACGACGTGCGAGCCGACATAGCCGTCGAAACCGGTGACAAAGATGTTCAAGAGAATTCCTTCCGCACACGATTAACCGGGATTGTACCCAACCAGTTGAAGATATCCGCCGACAAGTAATCAGCCTCACTTAAGTGCCTTGAACGACCGATAATGCACGTTAACTGCCGAAAAGTGGTTCGAGGCCTGATCCCTAGCCTTTAAACTTTACATGTTTAAGCGCGGTGTCTTGCCAAAAAAGTAAATTTGGCCTCAATCAAAATCTGCGCACGCGAGGCCTTCGAGCAGATCTTTACTGAGTTAACAGAGGCGAGATTCTACCCAGAATGGTGCCATTCCGGGTAAGATTCTCAGCCTATTCACCTGAAACGCCCTCGGCGTTTTGAAGCAGCGTCTATGAGACGCGACACGAAAAAATCCGGTGGTGGGCGTAGCAAGGTTTGAACTTGCGACCCCTACGATGTCAACGTAGTGCTCTACCGCTGAGCTATACGCCCGCACCATCGGATCAGCGCCTCAAGCGAGGCGGAGGCGGCCATTAACGCAGCGCCCGCAAAGGTGCAAGCGATTCGAAACCCTATCCCCGCGCTGCGTCAGCTTCCTCGAACAACCGCTCTACCTCGAGCACCAGATCGCGCAGGTGGAACGGCTTGGACAAGACCTTGGCGGCAGGTTGTTCGCGGCTGGCGCGCAAGCTGACTGCGGCAAAGCCGGTGATGAACATCACCTTGGTGCGCGGGGAAATTTCGGCGCAGCGCTGTGCTAGCTCGATTCCGTCCATTTCAGGCATGACAATGTCGGACAGCAGCAGATCGAAGTCGCCTGTCTCGAGCAGCGGCACCGCATCGGTGCCGCAGTCGACGGCGCTGACGTCATAACCGGCATTGGTCAGGGCCCGCTCGAGATAGGCGCGCATGGCGTCTTCGTCTTCGGCAAGCAGGATGCGGGGGGTGCGTGTCGCTGTCATGACGCACGCAATAGCATCGCGGGCTTAAGAAATCTTTGTGCGTGCGGCAGTTCGCCCCGGGAATCCTACGGAAACGGATCTTGCTCGAGCCAAAGTTTCAGGCGCGATCAGGCGCGATCAGGCTTTGACAGGCCAAGGCAAACCCGTCAGCAAGAAGCGCAAATGTCACGCTCCGCCCCCAACTCGAATAATCCCTCCCTGTCCGTCCGGGCCGCTGCCAGCGGCGGGGTGGTGCCGGGCCTTGGCAATGCGCCGGCCTTCACGCTGACTTTGCCGCTGCGGCTACGCCTTCCGGTGCTGGTCGCCGTGCCGCATGCCGGACGCGCCTATCCGCCCTGTGTGACCGCGCGGATGCGCGATCCGGCGCTGGCGCAGCTGCGGCTCGAAGATCGCTATGCCGACCGGCTTGGGGTCAGAATCGCGCGTGAAACCGGGGCAGCGCTGCTGGTGGCGCATGCCCCGCGCGCGATGATCGACCTCAACCGCGCCGAGGACGATATCGATTGGGACATGATCGAAGGCGGGCGGCCAGACAGCGCCGGACCGGCTGCGTCCGGACCTGGCGACAACGCTCGCGCACGCAGCGGCCTCGGGCTAGTGCCGCGCCGGCTGCCAGGCTCGGGCGAGATCTGGCGCGGACGCCTCGCCCCTGAAGATCTCGCCGCGCGGGTTGAGGGAATTCACCGCGCCTACCACGCGGTGCTAGACACTCAGCTTGAACGGATTCGCGCCGAATGGGGCGCCGCGCTGCTGATCGACCTGCATTCGATGCCGCCGCTGCGGGCGGGCGAAGGTGAAGTGCGCGCCCCGGTGATCGTTCTCGGCGACCGGTTTGGTGCCTCGTGCCACACGGCTCTGATGGGCCGGGCGGTCAGCCATCTCGAAGCGCGCGGGTTTTCGGCGTCGCAGAACCGGCCCTATTCGGGCGGCTATGTGCTTGATCGTCACGGCGCGCCGCAAGACGGGGTGCACGCGCTGCAGATCGAGGTGTGCCGCGCGACCTATCTCGACCGCCATCTTTTTGAGCCCGGCGCGGGCCTGCCGGGGATCGCGGCGATGCTGGCCGCACTGGTGCGCGAATTGGGGGCCGAGGCGGCGCTGATAGGCGGGAGCGAGGGCTTGCGGCAAGCCGCTGAGTAAGCATCTGCTGCGTCAATAAAATCCGGGCAGGAAGCTCATCGGCCACCTGCCCGGATGTTCGCATATTCAACCCGGAGCGCAGCCGCCCCGGCGAGCGATTAGTTGAGCACAGGCGCCGCCGCGCTCTCGGTGGGCATCGGAACCTTGCCCTGCGCCAATTGCCGCTCGAACACTGTGCGCATCAGGTTGAGAGAGAACAGGTGGGCATAGATCAGCATGAGCATGCCGTTCTTCGCGAGGCCATCGAGTGTTTCGGCAGACAGATCGCGCAGCTTTGCTTCGTCGACCATGCGGAAGCCGCGATAGATGAACGGCTTGTCCGGCATGTCATTGCGGGTGATCGCGATTTCGCCGTCCATCAGGATGTCGAGCTTGGCGAGTTCTTCCATGAACAGCTTGGTGCGCTGCCCGGCTTCTTCGAAGCGGCGGCAGAACTCGAGAACGCCCTGTGTGTAATCGGTCGCCTGGCCGGCGTCATCGAACAGCGCGAGGCCTTCGTCGAACTTGCCAATCAGGTTCGCGGTCGGATCGAAGCACAGCGACATATCCTCATTGCCCTGCTGAAGCTTGGCGAGGATGAAGGGGTAACGCCGCGCGTAGGCGGGCAGATAGATTAGCTCGTTGATCTTCATATCGTCGCCGACGAAGGTGTTGACGCCTTCATTGAGGCCGAACAGCGCGATCGGCAGCGGGTTCTCGCTCGAGGTGAACACGATCGGGAAATTGCGCTGGGCATCGACGAATTCGTCCGAGGTCAGCGGGATCGCGTGGTTTGATGCGAGATAGGCCGCGCTTTCGAGCGTCCCGGCTTTCCAGGCGGCATGGTCACGGCTGTTGAGCGGCAGAAGGTCTTTGTAGAACAACGGAAGTTGCGGTTGCGGCGCGCTGGCCATGACGTCGTCTCCGATAACGGGTGTTGAATGATCCCCTCAGCGGGTATGCCCCGCCGAAGGCGCGGCCCTTAGGCGGTTGCAGGCAATGGTGCAAGCCGTGCGGGTCAGGGGCGAGGGCCATGCGGCTCAGAGGCGAGCGCCGGAGTGGAGCAGTTTTCCCGGATTGAGCAGATTGTCAGGATCAAGCGCGGCCTTGACGCGGGTCATCACCGCCAGCGCCGCCGGATCGTGCAGCCGCGCAAGCTCATCGACCTTCATCTGGCCTATGCCGTGTTCGGCGCTAATCGACCCGCCCCAGTCGGTGACCAGATCATAGACTCTAGCGCTGACGGCCTTCCCCTCATGCTCCTCCCACACACCGCGCACTGCACCAGCTGGCGCAAGCACATGGAAATGGACATTGCCGTCGCCCAAATGGCCGAAGGCGACCGCGACCGTGCCGGCAAATTCAGCTTCGATCACCGGGCTCGCGGCGAGGATGAACTCGGGCATCTTCTCGACCGGCACAGAGATGTCGTGCTGCATCGCCGGGCCGAGCGCGCGCTCGGCGGCCGAAATGCCGTCGCGCAGGTGCCAGAACGCTTCGGCTTGGCTGTCATTAGCCGCGATCACCGCGTCGGCGATCAGCGCGTCTTCAAGCGCTGCCGCCAGCGCCGCTTCGAGCGTCTCGCGCAGGGCGGCGCTGTCGCTGATGGGGGACACGCATTCGATCAGCGCATTCCAGGCATAACGCCCCTCCAGCGGCGCGCGCGCACCCGCCTGGTGCGCGAGCACGCTGGCAAGGCAATGAGCGGGCACTACCTCGAACCCTTCGAGCGCATCGCCCAGGGCGCGCTCGATCACCCGTAGCAGCGCGCGCGCTTCAACGATCCCGCCAAGCCCCGCCCACGCGGTCACGCGGCCGATGGACGCAGGCAGCAGACGCAGCGTTGCAGCCGTGACGATCCCGAGCGTGCCCTCCGAACCGATCAGCAGCTGTTTCAGGTCAAACCCGCGATTGTCTTTCTTGAGCGGGGTCATCAGATCGAGCACCGCGCCGTCCGCCAACACCGCCTCGAGCCCTAGCACCTGCGCGCGCATGGTCCCGTGGCGCAGCACCTGCGTGCCCCCGGCGTTGGTAGAAATGAGCCCGCCGATGGTCGCCGAACCCTTGCCGCCAAGCGTGAGCGGGAAGCGCATATCCGCCGCCTCCGCCGCCTCGTGCAAGTGCTGGAGGATCACGCCTGCCTCGCACACCACCTGACCGCCGGCCGCGTCGAGGTGGCGGACCTGATCCATCCGCCGCAGTGACAGCACTATCGCAGTGCCGCTTGCATCCGGGGTGGCGCCGCCCGCCATCCCGCTATTGCCGCCCTGCGGGACAATCGGAACGCGGTGCACCGCGCACAGCCTGACCAGCGCAGCGACCTCCGCGGTAGAAGCGGGTGCGGCCAGCGCCAGCGCACGGCCGGTGTAACGCCCGCGCCAATCGGTGAGCGATGCCTCCATCCGCTCGGGATCGGTGGAGAGACCGCGCGGGCCGAGCAAAACCCCCGCCTCGGCGAGGAAGTTTTCGGCTGAGAGCGAAAGAATAGAGGGCGGGGCGGGGTGATTCATTGTTGCGACTATGCCACACCCGGGAATGAATATGCCACCGCTTTTGTGCCCGTATGGCGGACAGTTAAGGCACGGTTCAATCGCCGGTGCTAGGCCAGCGCCTTCGATTGCGCCCTTGCAATCCCGCCTGTTCCAAGGAGTGCCAATCCCCGCCCATGCATAGCCTGTTCGCCATGGCTGCGCCGTTCGCCCTGATGGTGCCGCTGGTGGCACAAGGGGTCGACGCGCCGAAGGGACAGGCGGAGGCCGGACGCTTTGCCGCGCAATGCGATGCTGCGGGGCAGGGGCAGGAGGCGTCGGTGCAGGTCAATCCGCTTTCGGCGTTGCGAAGTTCTTCGACCGCGCGGCAGGTGCGGATCGAGCAGCGCGTGGTGGTGCGCATTACCCCGCAGCCGCCTGCCGCCCGCCAGAACCTGCTCGCCGATCTGCCGCAGCGTCCGCTGGCCCCCCGTTTCGAGGAGCGGGGCAAAGAGAAATGCGTCGCGCTTGACGGGATTGCCGGGGTCCAGACTGGCAGCGGAAACCGCCTCGTATTGTTCCTGCGCGATCGGAAGATGATCTCGGTCAACCTCGAAAAAGCGTGCCGCGCCCGTGACTTCTACTCGGGCTTCTATGTCGAGAAAAACAAGGACGGGCGGCTGTGTGTGGAGCGTGACAAACTGCGATCACGCACCGGCGCAAGCTGCGAGGTTGAAGTCATGCGCCAGCTGGTAGAAGTGCGCGGCTGAAGCGCTTGAGGCGGGCAGCGCGATTCCTTGACTTTTGCAGGGTTTTGAGGGAAACATGCAGCAGCCTGAAGCCGCGCCCGCCGCGCGAGGGCGTGTAACCCGGCAGCAACCCTGCCCGCGATTTTCGGACACAACACACCGCATGACCTTCGCCGATCTCGGCCTTTCGCCCGAATTGCTCAAAGCCGTTGAGGAGGCGGGCTATTCAACGCCGACCGCGATTCAGGCGCAGGCCATCCCTACTGTGCTGATGATGCGCGACCTTATCGGCATTGCCCAGACGGGCACCGGCAAGACTGCCAGCTTTGTGCTCCCCATGATCGATGTGATGGCTTCGGGCCGCAGGCGCGCGCTGATGCCGCGCTCGCTGATCCTTGAACCCACCCGCGAATTGGCGGCGCAGGTGGCCGAGAATTTCGAGAAATACGGCAAGAACCACGATCTCAAGATGGCGCTGTTGATCGGCGGCGTGCAGATGGGTGATCAGCTGAAAGCACTGTCGGACGGGGTCGACGTTTTGATCGCTACCCCGGGCCGGCTAATGGATCTGTTTGAACGCGGCAAGATCCTGCTCAATGGCTGCGAACTGCTGGTGATCGATGAGGCCGACCGGATGCTCGACATGGGGTTCATCCCCGATATCGAATTTATCTGCTCCAAACTGCCAGAAACCCGCCAAACCATGCTGTTTTCGGCGACCATGCCGCCACCGATTGAAAAGCTTGCGAAGAAGTTTCTGAACAATCCCAAGCGTATCGAAGTCAGCCGCGCGGCATCCACCAATGCCGATATCACCGCCTTCAAAGTGCCGGTTAAGTCGCGGTCGAAGAAAGATACGCTGCGCTGGTTCCTCGAAAATGACCTCGTTGAAACCGCGATCATCTTTGCCAACCGCAAGACCACGGTGCGCGAACTCAATCAGAGCCTGACCCGCTTTGGTTTCCGGTCGAGCGAGATCCATGGCGACATGGACCAGTCGAGCCGGATCAAGGAACTTGACCGGTTCAAGGCAGGCGAAGTCAACATCCTCGTCGCATCGGACGTTGCGGCGCGCGGGCTGGACATCAAGGGCGTTTCCCACGTGTTCAACTTCGACACGCCTTGGCATCCTGATGATTACGTCCACCGCATCGGCCGAACGGGCCGCGCCGGGGCCAAGGGGCGGGCGTTCACCTTCGTTGCCGAAGAAGACGCCGAGGCAATTAGCAATGTCGAAAAGCTGACCGGCAGCGCGATCAAGGTGTTCGGCAAGGAAGACCTGCGGGTTGATTTGACCGAAGTGCTTGCCAAGGCGGCAGCGGCCAAATCCGCAGCAGCCGATGTTGAGGCTCCGACCGGAGACGAGCGCGCGGAACGCCCCGAGCGGGAAGGCGCGCGCAAACCGCGCCGCGGCCGTGACGATCGCGAACCGCGCGCGCCGCGTAACGAACTCGAACCGCGCAGCGATCGCCCGTCGCGCCGCGAGCCCGAAGAACGCAGCGGACCGCGCGCCGTACGGCCCGAACGCAATCCCGATGCCAAGCCCCGCCGCCGGTTCTCCGAAGATGAAGAGCCCGTGGCTGCAGGCGAATGGAACGGGCCGCGCCCCAGCTTCCTCGACATAGGGTTTGGCTGATATTTCTACGCCCCGTGCCAGCGAGTTTTAACGCTTTTTTCGCAGGTTTGCTTTTAAACCTCGCGGGTGTTTGAAACCATTCTCGACGCCTTGCGCACCGAATTCGTTGAGCTCGTGCCGGTATCAATCGTGTTTATGGCAGTGGCGGCAGCGACCAAGCGTGATGCGCTGTTCGCCAAGTTTAAGCGCGCCCGTCCTGAAATTACGACCAATCTGGCGTTACTGATCGTCAATACTGCGGTGCTTGTGCCGCTGGTTGCGGTGCCGGTCGTGGCGGGGACATCGCTGATCCCCCGGCCCGGTGCGCTGGTGGAATTCTGGGAGAGTTTGCCGGGCGCGGTTGCCGTGCTGGCGGCGATCCTTCTGATCGACCTGATCGCCTACTGGCGTCATCGCATCGAACATTCGCGCGCCTTGTGGCCGATCCATGCCACCCATCACGCCGATGAGGCGATGAACTGGCTAAGCCTGCGCCGCAAGCACCCTCTGGGCGAAGCGCTGAGTATCATCTTTGACGGTTTGCTGGTCATTGCGTTAGGCCTGCCGTTCTGGGCAATCATGGCAGCCTTCATCCTGCGGTCCTGGTGGGGCTATTTTGTCCATGCCGATGTGCCGTGGACGCTTGGTCCGCTTGGCAAAGCGCTAATTTCGCCTGCCGCGCACCGGCTGCACCATATCCGCAACGAGCAGTTGATGGGTTATAATTTCGGTAACACCGTAACCCTGTGGGACAGGCTGTTTGGTACCTATCTTGACCCGGCACCTTATATCGACTGCGAAACCGGCATAGCCGAAGGCTCGCGCGACTGGCTGGGCGAGCTGGCCCGCCCATTTGAAGCCCGTTACCGGCAAAAACCGGATGCGGTCGCGGCCGAACAACCGGCCAGTTGACCGGCGCGTCGAAGCGTCAAATGATCACCGTCACAAAGCTGTCCAACACCCGCTTCTCGCCCGCGTCTTCGAACATGATGGTGAGTTTGTTGCCCTCTTGATCGATCACGCAGCCGGTGCCGAACTTGTTGTGGCGCACCATCGCGCCGATTGCGATGTCGCTGCGGGCGGGGGCGGCGAAGCTCGCGGCGGAGCGCGTATTTTCGCGCACGCGCGCGGGCTTGGTGTCGTAGCCTGAAGTCAACGCCCGCTGCCAGCCAGGGCCGCGGGTTTGGGCGCGGTCGGGGCGATCGTGCGCCACATGCGCGAAGGGGTCTTCGCTTTCGCTCCAGTTGGCGCGCCATAACGACGCGCCGCCGGTGAGGGTGGTTTCCTGATCGATATGCTCGGCCGGCAAATCCTCGATGAAGCGCGAGGGGATGCTGCTGGTCCACTGGCCGTAGATTCGGCGGTTGGCGGCGTGCAGGATCGTGCAATACCGCCGCGCGCGGGTGATTGCGACATAGGCAAGGCGGCGCTCCTCCTCCACTGCCGCGAGCCCGCCTTCGTCGATCGCGCGCTGGCTCGGGAAGACGCCTTCTTCCCAGCCGACGCAGAACACGTTGTCGAATTCGAGCCCCTTGGCAGCGTGGATCGTCATGATCGTCACCGTCTCCGCAGCGTCCGAGCGATCATTGTCCATCACCAGGCTGACGTGTTCGAGGAAATCGCCGAGGCTCTCATACTCCTCCATTGCGCGCGCAAGTTCGGTGAGGTTTTCGGCGCGGCCTGCACTTTCGGGTGAACGGTCAGCGGAAAGCATTGCGTTGTAACCGCATTCCTCCAGCACCAGCCGCAGCAGATCGGACGGGGTCATGGTCTGCGCCGCCTCGCGCCAGTACAGGAAATGCCGCAATAAGCCGCCGATGGTGATCGCCGCGCGCTTGGGCAATTCGTCGCTGTCCGCGAGTTGCAACGCGGCGGCTGCGAGCGGCAAGCCGGTGCGCCGCGCATGGCTGTGCATCGCCTCCAAGGCCTTGGCACCCAGCCCGCGCTTGGGCTGGTTGTGGATGCGTTCGAACGCCAGATCGTCCTGCGGCTGGGCGATCAGACGCAGATACGCCAGCGCATCGCGGATTTCGGCGCGCTCGTAAAAGCGGAAACCGCCGATGATGCGGTAATTGATCCCGATCTGGATGAAGCGATCTTCGAACTCGCGGGTCTGGTACTGCGCGCGGACAAGAATCGCGACCTGATTGAGCGCCGCGCCCTCACGTTCGAGCCGTTCAATGTCCTCGCCCACCCGGCGCGCTTCTTCGGGCGCGTCCCACACGCCGATCACCTTGACCTTATCGCCGCCGTTGACGTCGGTCCACAGCGTCTTGTCGTGGCGCTGGCTGTTGGCGCGGATTAGGCCTGCCGCTGCGCCAAGGATATGCGGAGTAGAGCGGTAATTCTGCTCCAGCCGGATAACCTGCGCACCGGGAAAATCCTTTTCGAACCGCAGGATATTGGCGACTTCTGCGCCGCGCCATGAATAGATCGACTGATCATCATCACCGACCACGCAGATATTCTTGTGCCCCTGCGCGAGCAGCCTC
>JBBQWH010000042.1:0-22607 GCA_038210785.1 Sphingomonadales bacterium
GTCACGCCAAGCTGGCGCTGCAATTCCTTGCCCGAAACGCCGTGCCGCGTGGTGGTGAACAGGTGGATGGCATAGAACCACAGTTGCAGCGGGGTGCGTGTCTGCTGGAACGGGGTGCCCACAGTTGGGTGCAGGTGGTGACCGCACCACTGGCAGGAATAGGCGCGCTCGGCCTTGATGCGGAACCAGTTGGACGGACGCTCGCACGAAGGGCAAGCAAAGCCCTGCCCAAAGCGCGTCTCAAACAGATGCGCGAGGCAGGTTTCATCGTCCGGATAGAGGCGAAAGAAAGCGGCGGTGGTGAGGGGCTTCGTCATGCCAATTATCTAGCATAGCGGATTACGTATGTAAAGGGGATACACCCCAAAATTTGGCTAAGCGGGCTGTGATTACGCCTTGTATTTTGATGCTTGTTCAGCCCCATCTCGCGATGGCAGAGACAATTCCGTCGGCAGACGTATCTGATTCGACGCCGTTTGTAACGCTTTCGCGTACTAAATCGCAACAAGATCGACCCCTATTTTGTTACCTTAAGCTTGATGTCGATATGAAGGAAGACCTGACCGGCACCCGGATCCTGCATGCTAAGCGCCACCCTTTTTCACGATTTGTCGCTGGCGTTGACTATAGTTTTACGAGTATTTTGAAGATCAAAGCGGCTTCATACGAAGAAAGTGTGATCCTTTACTCGCGCAAATACCGCAGTAGCCGCGGGGAAGGCGAGAACCACGAGCGCGCAATAACAGTTCGTGGAACTGATTATCCCGTATTTCTTGCCAGCCGCGATACCAATGGTGAAGTGGCAGCTTCGGTATCGGCTGATATGAAGAGCAAACAGACCGTCAATTTGGCTGGCACAGCGCTTGAAGCTGTCCAGCTCGGCTTAAAGGCAGTTTCGCCGAGTGGCGATATTGTAACGGCTTTGACCAGCGATGCTGCGTCAAAAATTTCGGCTCAGATCGATGCTTCTGCAGGAGCATTTTTTGGGGCTAGTGGAAGCAATATTGAGTCGCTTGACTTGGATCTCGTCAAGGGAGACACTTTAAAAATCAAAATTTACGGGCCTCAATTCGAGATTAATAAATATAGTGCGAATTTGCTTGTGGGTGAATGGAATGTCAGCCTGGTTTCCCCGTTCGCTTCCTATTTCGTCCAGAGCGTCGATTGCCTCGCCCCGAACGCCGAGGCACAGGCTTGGTCCCAACGAGGCAAGGATCGGAACGTCCTTTCCACCGCATTGGTGAAAAACGTCGCACAAGTCGGGACAGTCGAAGCGTATCTCAAGCAACTGGACTGGTGGACCGATGGTGTGACTTCTATGGACAAAAAGCCTGCCAAGAGCCCTGAAGTTGAACGCTTCTGCCGCAGGATTGTCGGTGCAATCTCCGATCTAGGTCTAAATACAGTTGACTCTTATCTGGTTGCGGATGCGGTAGCACGGTCAGGGCTCGTGCCAAAGGCGGCAGGGGATGCCATGGTGGGCTCTGACTCATGTGATTTCGTAAAGCGCGGCTAGCATTCCGCTCTGGCCGCCTGATAAGCGAATAAGTCCCCTCATTTGAGGGAAGGGGTTGGGGATGGGTTTGGGCCGCCCGATTGCTTGCAAATCAGCATCGTCGCCGTGCCACCACCCGCAATCCCTCCCTGCGGTGAGGGAAGGAGCCTATTCTTGGATCAAGTCCGGGGTGTTGTGTAGGGGCGGCGAATCCGGATTCGCAAGCCGGGGTGCGTTAGTTCGCCGATCGCACCCCTCTATCTCTCCATCAAATTCCTACAGCCGATCCCGGCGGTAGATCGGTTTGGCTTACGCATTTCTGCTCTTTCCCATCGTCATAGTCCTCGCAGGCCCTCAACGCCCGAAAAGGGGCCTCCTCCCTTGTCCGTCCGCTTTGCACGAGGCGGGTTATCAATCTGAATGGATTGAAGAAAATTGGCTTTTACCAAAGTTACACCGTGTAACTTGTGTCACCCTGTTGCGCCGCTCACGCTGTCTGATCGGCGGATAAGCCCCTTCCATTGAGGGCAGGGGTTAGGGATGTGTGTTCGACGTCCGATTGGTTGCGCATCGGCATCAGCGTCGAGCCCCCACCCCCCGACCCCCTCCCCATGGGGAGGGGGAGATTCAGACTGCCTGATCCGGCGTCACCGTACGCGCCGACAATTCCCGCCGCAGCAGTTTGCCGATCGGATCACGCGGCAATTGCTCGACGAACTCGATGTAGCGTGGACGTTTATACCCCGCGATCTGCCCTTTGAACCGCGCGGCGATCTCGGCGCGGGTCAGCGCCATCCCAGGTTTGAGCACCACAAACGCCTTTACCGCCTCGCCCCAATGCTTGTCGGGCACCCCGCAGCAGCCTGCATCCGCGACTTCGGGCATTGCGGCGAACACCGCGTCGACCTCGGCTGGGTAAACATTCTCGCCGCCGGTCTTGATCAGCTCCTTGGCACGGCCGAGCAGGTAGCCGAGCCCGCGGTCGTCCATCGTGCCGAGATCGCCGGTGCGCAGCCAGCCGTGGCCGAGCGCTACCTCGCTTGCTTCAGGGTTGCGCCAATAGCCGAGCATGACCGAGGGGCCGCGAAGACACAGCTCGCCCTCCTCGCCGGGGGGCAGTTGATTGCCCTCGGGATCGAGCACGGTCATCATCACATGCGGCAGTGTCCAGCCGATCGAGCGCGGGTGCTCGAGCATTTCGGCGTAATCGATGAAGGTCGCAAAGCCGCAGATTTCTGTCTGACCGTAACCGCCAACCACGCGGGCATCCCAATCGTGCTCGATAAACCCATACATCTGCGGGCGGCCCATTCCGGCGCCGCCGGTGTAGTTGGTGAGCGGCATCACGCCGCCCCTGACAGGTTCCATGCCGAGCCACGGGAAGCAGATCGTGGGGAAGGCGCTGGTGGTGGAGCAGCTCTCGCGGTGGAGCAGGTCGAGGATCGCGGCATGATCATCATCGCGCCCGGCAAACACGCTGGTGCCGCCGCAGGCGAGCATCGCGGCGACCTGCTGCATGCCGACCACATGGAACAGCGGATTGACCGACAGCAGGCATTCCTTGTGGTTGAACCCGCGATGCTGGGCGAAGCCGAGCGCGGCAGCGGCGACCGCGCTTCCAGCTTGCAAGCAGCCCTTTGGCCGCCCGGTCGTCCCGCTGGTATACATCATGTAAAGCGGCCGGTCGGGCTGTAATTTCAATCCGAGATCATAAGCGTGCCGGATTGGTTCAGCGGCGCTTCGTGCAACCGTTTCGAAGAAACCGTCGCTCGTGTGTGCTGGATCAACTTGGTTAACCTCGCCAGCGTGCGCACCAGCAAGCAAATCGGCAAAGCGCGCGTTGACGAAGGTCATGGCTGGCTCGGCATCGCCGCAGATCCATGCGATCTCGCCGGGCGCGAGCCGCCAGTTGAGCAGCACTGCGATTGCCCCGATCCTGCCGCAAGCGAGCAGGGTGGTAAGAAACGGCGCGCCGTCGGTCAGCAGCACCGCTATGCGGTCACCCGGACCGATCCCGCGCACACGCAGCCAATACGCAAGGTTGGTGACACGGGTGTCGAGCTCCGCCCAGGTGAGGCGCTGGGTGCCGTCGACCACGGCCAGCCGGTGGCCATGGCGCGCGGCACAATTTGCCAGCAAAGTATCGAGCGAAAGGTCACGGGGATGCATACTTATCATGCTAGCCGCAAGCAGCTCGTGCAGCCATCAGCGATTTTATGGGGCCTGCGTTTCAAGATCGAGTCCGCAGCGGGTGCATATGCGGTTGGGCCAAGGCACGACCAGGATCCCCCGAAAGAAGGTGTTCTTGCCGCAGCGACCACAATTGAAGCGCAGCATCGGCCCATTGGCAATCAGCAGCATCCCGATCGCTGCGCTAAAAGCGAGGGTCGAATGACCATAAAGCCGGTCGACCACCGTCACCAGCAGCACGGCCAGGGCAAGCACGCCAAGCATTCGCCACGCATGGCGCGCCGACCGGGCGTAAAGGCTCAGGTGAGGTGGTCGAGGATCGATTGGGCGAACTCCGTTAGCGTATCGTCGCGCGCGCCCATCACCACGATCCGGTCACCGGGGCGGGCTAACGCGGTGATCCGCGCGCCGCAATCTGCGCGCTCGGGGATGTGTTCGGCTTTGCCACCGGCGGCGTTGATGAGGCTAGTGATCCGCTCGCTCCCCACGCTGCGGTCAACTGTGCCACCGAAGTAGACCGGATCGCTGAAGATCGTCAGGTCATCGGGCCCCAGCTCGTGCACAAAAGTTTGTGCCAGCTCGTCGCCCATCTGGCGCAACGGTCCGAAGCCATGCGGCTGGAAGAACGCGATCACCCGCCCCGGAGTCGCCTTCAGCGTGCGCAAGGTGGCGGCGCATTTTTCCGGGTTATGGCCGAAATCGTCGATCACCGTGATCCCGCTTGGCGATGTGCCGATCACGTCGAACCGCCGCGCCAGCCCTTCAAAGCTGCGCAAGGCATAAGCTGCATGGCCGACCGCAATCCCCGCCGCGCTCGCCGCCGCAATCGCTGCGAGCGCATTTGAGAGATTGTGCAACCCCGGCATCGGCAGGATCAACGGAAACACTTCACGCCTGCGGTTGTCGATCACCGCCGCGCGCAGGCCGAGTTCGCTCTGATCGATCGAATCCGGGTCGACCGTGATATCTACATCGCGCGCCTTGATACCGAAGGTCACCCGGTTGGCGGCCCGGGGCACCAGATAGCTGGCTTCGGGACTATCGCAATTGATCACGGCGGTATCCGCCCGCGCGACATAATCGCCGAACAGAACCCGCAATTCCTCGATGCTCTTGTGGTCGAGGCTGACATTGAGCAGGACGCCGATGGTTGGCCGATAAAGCGCGATCGATCCGTCGCTCTCGTCGACTTCGCTGACAAACAGGTCCGGCCGGCCGATCTGCGCGCTGGCGAAGGGGTTTGCATTCGAGATGAAGTTTTTCATCACCGCTCCGTTCATCACCGTCGGATCGTGTCCGGCTTCGTGAAGGATCCAGGCGATCATCCCGGTGACAGTCGATTTGCCCGAAGTGCCGCCAACCGCCATCGAAAAATCGGCGGCGTTGAACAGCTGCGATAGCAATTCGGCGCGGCTCAGCCGTTCGCAGCCAAGTTCGTTTGCGCGGGCGACTTCGGGCACGGTGTCCTCGATCGCCGCCGAGGCGATCAGAACCTGATCGGCAGAACTGACGCCGCTGCCGTCCTGCGGAAATAGCGTAAAACCATTGGCTTCGAGCCAGTCGAACTTCTCGGGCGTGCGGCCGGTATCGCGGCTACGGTCCGATCCTGCGACCGGATGACCGAACCCGCGCGCGATCTGCGCTAGCGGCAGCATGCCTGACCCGCCAATTCCGCAAAAGAACAACGGCCGTCCTGCGAGCGGCCCGGCCTTGACCCCATTTTCCATATGCTAGTTGGTTATTGGCTTGCGTGCCCACTGACAAGCGCCATAGGCTGCCACGCATGACGAATATCGCAATCTGCGCGCCCGCCACGCCGATCACGCGCGAGCACCAGATGGCGCTGGAGGAGCTGGTCGCGGCGGAGTTTCCCGGACACCGTGTGATGTTCCACGAACAGTGCTTTGAACGCGAAGGGCATTTTGCAGGCGACGACCTCAGGCGCCTGACCGCGCTGCTCGAATGCGCCAATGATCCAGCCTTTGATGTCGTGTGGTTTGCCAAGGGCGGATACGGCTCGAACCGTATTGCTGAAGCGGCGACCGCGCAGATGAACGCTGCGGCGCGGGCGAAAACGTATGTCGGCTTTTCCGATTGCGGCTACATGCTTGCCGCGCTCTATCGCGCAGGGATCGGGCAAAGTGTGCACGGCTCGATGCCGGTCAGCGCGCGCTCGGAAGGCGGACGCGAAGCGATCCGCCGGGTTCTGCGCTGGCTTAGCGGCGATACCAGCGGGGTCGAGCCCAGCCTCGATGGCACCACCCCTGCCGCCGCATTCAACCTCATCACGCTCGCCATGATCGCGGGCACCCCGCTAATGCCTGACCTTACCGGCCATGTGGTCATGGTCGAGGAAGTTTCCGAACATCTTTATTCCATCGACCGGATGTTTTTCCACCTCGCCGGCACGCTCCCCAGGCTTGCCGGATTGCGTCTGGGGGCGATCACCGACGTGCCCGAAAACTATGTTGAGTTCGGCACGAGTGAGGAAGACATCGCCCGGTTTTGGTGCGCGCGGGCCGGTATTCCCTATCTCGGCCGAGCGTTGATTGGACATAACTCTGCCAACAGGGTTGTGCCCTTCGGCCTTGCCAGCCCGCCCGCACAGCCGTACCGGCGCGCCCCAAAATCATAATAGACAGGGTTGATGATGCGAGCTTTCATTTTTCCGGGGCAGGGGAGCCAGAAGGTCGGCATGGGGGCGGAGCTTGCCGGGGCCAGCGCGGCGGCCCGCGAAGTCTTCGGCGAGGTTGACGAGGCGTTGCAGCAAAAGCTCTCTGCCATGATGTTTGGTGGACCAGAAGAAGCGCTGACGCTCACCGAAAACGCTCAGCCCGCAATCATGTCCAATGCGATAGCAACCTTGATTGTGCTGCAGCGCGATTTCGGGCTGAACCTGATCCGGCACGGAACCTGCGTTGCGGGTCATTCGCTCGGCGAATATTCGGCATTGTGCGCGGTCGGTGCGTTCAGCCTTGCCGATACTGCCCGGCTACTGAAGTTGCGCGGGCAGGCAATGCAGGCAGCGGTGCCGCTGGGCGAAGGTAAGATGGCCGCGCTGCTCGGTGCGGATATCGATCAGGCCAAGGCGTTGGCGCAGGCATCGGCGCAGGGTGAAGTATGCGAAGTCGCCAATGATAATGACCCCGCGCAGGTGGTCATCTCGGGCCATGCCGCCGCGATCGAGCGGGCAGTTGCGTTGGCCAAGGAGTTCGGGATCAAGCGCGGCGTGCTGTTGCCGGTCTCTGCCCCGTTCCACTGCTCGCTGATGCAGCCCGCCGCAGCCCGCATGGCCGAGGCATTGGCGCAAACTCCGCCGCGCGTCTTCGTCCTGCCGCTCTACGCCAATGTCACCGCCGCACAGGTTTCCGATCCAGAGGTGGAACGCACGCTGCTGGTCGAGCAGATAACGGGCCGCGTGCGCTGGCGCGAAAGCGTGCTTGCCATGCGTGCCGATGGGGTCGAAAGCTTCGTTGAACTGGGCGGCAAAGTGGTGGGGCCGATGGTTTCGCGTACCGATCGCGAGGCGCAGGTGACCAGCCTTGTAACAATGCAGGACCTTGAAGATTTTGCGAAGGGGATGGCCTGATGTTTTCCTTGAGCGGGATGAACGCGCTGATTACGGGCGCGAGCGGCGGGATTGGGTCGAGCATCGCCCATGCGCTTGCCAGTCAGGGCGCGCGTCTCGCTCTGTCGGGGTCAAACCCGGCCAAGCTGCGGGCTTTCCGCGACGAGCTCAACGAAACCTACCCGCACCACGATCATGACGGCCATGTCGAGATCACCTGTGATCTGGGCGATACTGCGCAGGTCGAGGAGCTGATCCCGGCGATGCTCGATACGCTCGGCAGCGCCGACATCCTCGTCAACAATGCCGGGATCACCCGCGACAACCTCGGCCTGAGGATGAAGGATGAGGAATGGGATCAGGTGATCAGGATCAACCTCGAAGCCGCGTTCCGGCTGATGCGCGCCGCGGCCAAGCCGATGATGAAGGCGCGATTTGGGCGGATCGTCAACATTACCAGCGTGGTCGGCGCTACCGGCAACCCCGGACAGATGAACTATTGCGCCGCCAAGGCCGGGCTCACCGGCATGACCAAAAGCTTCGCACAGGAGGTTGCGAGCCGCGGGATCACTGCCAACTGCGTTGCCCCCGGCTTCATCCGCACCGCCATGACCTCCGCGCTCGATGAAAAGCAGCAGGCCGCGATCAATGCGCGCATTCCGATGGGCCGAATGGGCGAGGGCAGCGAAGTCGGCGCAGCAGTCGCCTTTCTCGCCAGCCGCGAGGCGGCCTATGTCACCGGCGCGACATTGCACGTGAACGGCGGAATGGCGATGCTGGGGTGATTGGGCAGGGGTGATTGGGCTGAGGTGATCGCTGGGCGAGCTTTGGGCCTTATCCCCAGCGCAAGTGCCCCTCGTAAAGCCGCCAACTTGCCCGTATGATCTGCCGCGCTAAGGTTTTCGGATATTTTCCGGCGCTTGGGGGCGATTCCTTCGGCTCCCTGCCACACACAGGAACGATAGGGACAAGCAATGAAGGCCACGATCGAACGCGCGACGCTGCTGCGATGCCTTTCCCATGTTCAATCGGTGGTGGAACGTCGCAATACCATCCCGATCCTCTCCAACGTGCTGATTGACGCAAGCGAAGGCGGCAGCGTGCGGGTCATGGCGACCGACCTTGATTTGCAGGTGGTTGAGACGATGTCGGCCTCGTCGGTCGATCAGGCAGGCGCGATTACCGTCTCGGCGCACTTGCTGTTCGAAATTGCCAGAAAGCTGCCTGAAGGCAGCCAGGTGAGCCTGACCACGAGCGATAGCCGGCTAGAGGTCAAGGCGGGCCGCTCGAATTTCAAGCTACCGACCCTGCCCCGCGATGATTTCCCGGTCATCGTCGAAGGCGATTTGCCGACCAGCTTCGAATTGCCCGCGCGCCTGCTCGCCGAGCTGATTGACCGCACCCGGTTTGCGATTTCGACCGAGGAAACGCGCTACTATCTCAACGGCATCTTTCTGCATGTGACCGATGATGACGAGCCGATGCTGAAGGCCGCCGCCACCGATGGCCACCGGCTCGCGCGCTTCACCATCCCGCGCCCCGAAGGCGCCGCCGGGATGCCCGATGTGATTGTGCCGCGCAAAGCCGTGGGCGAACTGCGCAAGCTGCTCGAAGAGGCTTTGGACAGCAATGTCCTGATCGACCTCAGCGCCAGCAAGGTCCGCTTCACCTTTGGCGGGGAAGGCGGCGTGGTGCTGACCAGCAAGCTGATTGACGGCACTTTCCCCGATTACAGCCGGGTGATTCCGACCGCCAATGACAAGCTGCTCAAAGTCGATCCGAAGCTGTTCTATTCCGGCGTCGACCGCGTTGCCACCATCGCCACCGAAAAGACCCGCGCGGTCAAGATCGGGCTCGATAATGACCGCGTAACCCTCTCGGTCACCTCGCCCGACAATGGCACCGCAGCCGAGGAATTGGCCGCCGAATACCGCGCCGAGGGCATGGAGATCGGCTTCAATGCCAATTATCTCAAGGACATCCTTGGCCAGATCGATGGCGACACTGTTGAACTCCACCTCGCCGATGCTGGCGCGCCAACCTTGATCCGCGAGAACGAAGCCAGCCGCGCACTGTATGTGCTGATGCCGATGCGGGTGTGATGACGTTCCGCCATTTCGCCCTCGCCGCCGCGTTGCTGCTTACCTCGCCCGCAGCAGCGCAGCAGTCCACGCCGAGGGAAAACCTCGATTGTGCAGTCTGGGCGGCCTACCAGGTCGGCGTCTCGGACGACGTGGAGGTCAGGAACGGTTTGTCGATTGCGGTCGCGTGGTTCATCGGCCTTTACGAAGGCCAGACCGGACAGCCGATCAACACGGCCATGGCAGCGCGTAGCGCTGAACTTGACGAGGCTGGCGTCGAAGCCCTGGCCGAAGGCTGCATCAGCCGGTTTGCCGCATTCGCCGATTGGCTCAGTACGCTCGGGGCGTCGATGAGCGAGAGCGGAAACTGAACCGCGCGCGGCGGTGGGCGCTTCTCGCCCTGCGCGCACGCGAAGCGAGGCGGCATCCATGAACATCATACAAGTCCACGTCCGCAAAGCTGCGCTCGCCGATGCGGCGCTGGCGGTATTGCCGCTCACCCCACTCGCCGATGGTGCGTTGCGGCTCGCAGTTGAGAGCTTTGCGGTCACTGCCAACAATGTGACCTATGCGGTGGTGGGTGACGGTTTCAAATATTGGGACTTCTTCCCTGCACCCGAAGGCTTTGGCATCGTGCCGATGTGGGGCCATGCACGGGTAATCGAAAGCCGTCACCCTGACATAGCCGTGGGCGAGCGGGTCTATGGTTACCTGCCGATGGCGAGTCACCTGGATGTGCGCCCGGGCCGAGTGACGCCTTCGGGCTTTTCCGACACCACCGATTATCGCCAGCCGATGAGCCCGGTTTACAACAGCTACACGCGCCTTGCCGCCGACCCCGAGCATGATCCGGCGCGTGAGGCTGAGCGGATGATCTTTGGCCCGCTGTTCCGCACCGGATTTCTGATCGCGTATTTCCTGCGCGGGCAAACCTGGTTCGGTGCCGAGCAGCTCATCGTGACCAGCGCCTCGTCCAAGACCGCGATGGGGCTGGCGAGCGCGGCGCGGCAATCCGCACCGCAGGTGCGCCGGATCGGGCTGACCTCAGCGGGCAATGTCGGCTTTGTTGGCGCGAGTGGGCTGTATGATCAGGTCGTCGCCTATGACGATCTCGAAACCCTGCCGACCATGCCATCTGTGAGCGTCGATTTTGCTGGCAATGCTGAACTGCTGGCGCGGATCCACCGCCATTTCGGCGATGCCTTGGCGCATTCCGCGCTGGTCGGCATGACGCATATCGAAGCGCGCTCGACCTTCGGCGGCGGCGGCGCGCCACTGCTGGGCCCCAAACCGGCGCTGTTCTTCGCCCCAGACCATGCGGTGACATTTTTCAAGGCGCATGGGGCCGAGGAAGGCGGCAAGCTTATCGCAACGGCGTGGCGCGAGTTCCTCAAAGCGTCCGAGGGCACGATCGCGATCGAGCGGCACAAGGGCCTCGAAGCCGCTCGCGCAGTGTTCCTCGCCATGCTTGCAGGGCAAATCGACCCGGCGAAGGGCATCGTGATCGAGCCGTAAGGAACACGTGCAAAGTTCAAAGGCCCGGGACTGCTGCGGATCGCCTATGCCGCCAACGTTGTGATTTTTGTTCCCGTCGTCTGGAGCATGTTTTTCAGCGGCGGCTCGACTGGCGTGTTCTTGGGCAAGGTTGCCGACAGCTAAGGGCTACGCTTGCTGGTGGGAAGCGTGCTGACCTACCCGGTTCCGTTTTGGTTTTCCGGCGCTTGGCGTTCGGCTGTAAATTGATTATTCCGCCGCTTGCGCCATCTCCACCCGCTGGGGGCCGCGGATCAGCCCGCCGGGGACGGCTCCGGTCCAAGCCCCATCGCGGAATGTGACGATCCCGCTCTTGATTGTGGCGACATAACCGTCCGCCTTCTGCAGCAGCCGCTTGCCACCGGCCGGCAGGTCGAAGGCGAGCCACGGCTTGCCCAGTTTGAGCGCGTCCATATCAATAACATTGAGGTCCGCCAGATAGCCGGGCGCAATGACCCCGCGATCATCCAGCCCATATAGCCGAGCGGTGTCGCGGCACTGACGCTTGATTGCCTGCTCCAGACCGATCTTTGCCCCACGCTTGCGGCTTTTGACCCAGTGTTCGAGCATGAAGGTGGGCGAGGCGGCGTCGCAGATCGTCCCGCAATGCGCGCCGCCATCCGACAGCGAATTCACAGTGTCGTCCGCATGCTGGAGGGGCACAAGGAAATCGAGATTGCCGTCGGCGTAATTGAGGATCGGCAGGTAGATGAAGCCCCCACATTCTCCATTGGCGCCTGCGTCTTGGCATAGCAGGTCATAGGCATATTCCTGTGGGCTCACCCCGGCCGCCGCCGCACGCGCATTGATGCTGGCCGCTGGTCCCGGTTCGTAATCGAAATCAGGGTCCATTTCATATTGCAGCGCCCAGCCTTGGCTGATCACCATCACCACTGCGAGGATATCCTGCGGGGCAGAAGAGTAATCATTAGGCTCGGCGAGCAATCGCATCTTGAAGTCGGGATCGAGCAACTTGGCCTTCTGCATGTCCCACGGCAGATCCTTGATCGCCTGCCAGCTGGGGCGGAACGCGAAGGGGTTGACCGTGCCCTGCCACGCCATGATAATCCCGTTGCCGCGCAGCGCGATCTGGGCGACGATATTGGCCCCATTGTCGTTCTCGGCCCGCATCAGGGCGATCTGTTGATCGAGTGCGAGTTCCTTCGCGATCGATTGCAGTGCAGCGAAGGTGACGGGGATGCCCGCCTCGCGGCTCAATTGGCCCATCCATGCAAACTCGTTCCATTCGCGCTTGAGATCGCTCGCCATTTCGAACACGGCGTGGCCTCCTGCTGCATTGGCGCGGCCCATCGCGTGGCCGATGGCGATCAGTTCCTCCGCGGTGGCAGTGGTGCCGGGGACGAGCTCACCATCGACCGACTTGTGCAGCACCGTGCGCGAGGTCGAAAAGCCCAGCGCGCCTGCACGCACGCCTTCTTCGACGATCGCCGACATGGCAGCGATATCCTCTGCGGTGGGAACAGCGCCGGGCTGCTCTCGGTCACCCAGCACATAGGCGCGTACTGCGCCGTGGGGAACGTGTGTGCCGATATCGACCGTGCGTGGGAGTTTCTCCAGCGCGTCGAGATATTCGGGAAAGGTCTCCCAGTCCCAGGTGATTCCTTCGGCAAGCGCGGTGCCGGGGATATCTTCGACCCCTTCCATCAGGCTGATCAGCCATGCGTGGCGATCGGGCTTGGCGGGAGCGAAGCCGACCCCGCAATTGCCCATCACCACCGTGGTCACCCCATGCCAGCTCGACGGGGCCATTTCCTGATCCCAGGTCGCCTGCCCGTCATAATGGGTATGGATGTCGACAAAGCCGGGTGCGACAATCTTGCCGTTGGCGTCAATCTCCTCGGGCGCGCTGCCAGTGATCCGGCCCACGGCAGCAATCAGCCCGCCCGTGATCGCCACATCTCCGGTAAACGCCGGTGCGCCTGTGCCATCTACGATTGTACCGCCCCGAATAATCAGGTCATATTGCGCCATGGTCGCTCTCCCATTTTTCCGATGAGGATGTCGCAATCGGGGTGGGCTGTCCAGTTGCCTAAGCCGCCGCCATCCGCCTTACTTCCTTCTGCGTTCCGGCCCCATCCAGAAACTCGCGGATCGCCGCCACGCTTTCATCGGCATGGGTGAGCAGGAACAGATGCCCGCCGCCTGCGACTGTCATCAGCCGCGAGTTGGGGATCATTGCCTTCAGGATCTTGCCATTGATCACCGGCACAATCTGGTCATCTTCACCCATCATGATCAACGTTTGCTTGCTCATGAAAGGCAGGGCGGGAAGGCTTGTCCAACCGAGCATGCAAAGCAACTGATACATGTAGCCGCGCGGGGAGGGGGGCTTCAACCGGCTGATATGGCCACTCTTGTGCTCACCAGCCCCGTCTTTGCTTACACCTCCGTAGAGCGTGGCGAAATGTTCAGCCATGAACTGGGGGTCGGTGTAGCGGCGCGGATTGGCCATCTTTGTGAAAGCTGCGGGGTTGCCCGGTACCATCAGCATACCGGCCGTGGTGGCAATCAAGGCCAGCCGCCGGGTGCGTTTGGGGTGCTGGAGCGCAAAGTGCTGCGCCATTGCCCCGCCCCACGAAACGCCCATTACGTCGACTTCATCTACTCCGAATTTTTCGAGCAGCTGTGCAGCCGTCCAGCTCATGGTGAAGGTGTTGTAAGGCACCAAAGGATCGGGCGATTCGCCTGTACCCGGCATGTCGAACATGATGAACCCGCGCTCGGGCATTGCGGCCGCCAGCGGGGCCACTGCTTCAATGTTGGCGCCGATGCCGTTGAAGAATAGGATCGGCAGGTGATCCGAGGGCATATCGAGCCGCCATGTCGCAACCCGTAGCTTCCGGCCGCCCACCTGTTCCATTGTGACGACGGCACCGTCCATTACTTTGTCCACAAAATCCTGTCCTTTCTGGCACGCCTCAAACGGCGCGGGTTGGGCGCGCGCGTCGATCCCTAAACGCGCGCGCCCATAAACTCACGCAGGCTTGCTGCTACCCCCCGATAGCTTCTGCGCTGCACTGCAATATCAGACTTCTTCGATGACGTAGAGCCCTGGTGCTGCCTCAAGCGGCATATAATTATCATTACCCAGGTTTGCGGGCGCGGCTTTTTGCTTGCCCGAACGCGCTTGCACCCACTGCATCCATAATGGCCACCAGCTGCCTGCAACCTCCTCGGTCCCTTGCAGCCATTCGTCGGCGGTAGAGGGGAGTTTGCCCTTCTTCTTCTGGACGAAATACTTGGCTTTGGGGTTGGTGGGCGGGTTGAGGATCGCCTGCATGTGTCCCGATTGCGACAGCACATAAGTCACATCTTTCGAGCCAAACAATTGCGTCGAACGATAGGTCGCTTTCCACGGGGTGATATGATCAGTCACGCCGCCGAGGATAAACAGATCGGAGGTGACTTTGGAGAGATCGATCTTGTGGTCGACCATCTCGACCTCGCCTTGCTTGGTGAAGGCGAGGGTTTCATACACCGTAAGAAAATCGCCCATCAGGCTGGCCGACAGGTTGGTGGCGTCAGCGTTCCAGAACAACACGTCAAAGGCCGGCGGATCGGAGCCGAGCAGATAATTGTTTATGACGTAGTTCCAGATCAGATCATTGGGCCTTAGCCAGGCAAAGCCGCGCGCCAGATCATCGGCCTTGATCACGCCTGCCTTGCTCGCACGTTGGCGGGCGAGCCGCATGCCATTCTCGCTGACCAGCGAACCCGCTTCGATATCGGTTGCCATCGGGTGCAGCACGCACACCATCAGCGTGAGGGTGCCGAGCAGGTCCGACTTGTCGGCGGCCAGCTTGGAGGCGACCATCGCCGCGGTCTGCCCGCCCGAGCAACCGGCCGAGACGTTAACCTTTTTTGCGCCGGTAATCGCCGCGACCGCTTCCATCGCCTCGCGGCAGGAATTGACATAGTCCGCCATTCCCCAGCGGCCCTGTTCTTTCGTGGGATTGCGCCACGAGATAACAAAGGTCTGGATGCCGTTATCGACTTGCCATTTCACCACTGACTTATCGGGGCTGAGGTCGTTGATATACATCTTGTTGATCTGCGGCGGGATAGTGAGCTGAGGTGTTTCATACACTTCATCCGTCGTCGGCGCGTAATGGATCAGCTCCATCATCTCGGTGCGCAGCACCACCGCGCCCTTGGAGGTGGCGACATTTTCGCCCAGCTTGAACGGGCGCTTGTCGACTTGGCTGACCATTCCCTTGTTGTGGACGAGGTCATTATAAGCGTTTTGCAGCCCCTTGATGAGGCTGAGCCCGCCCGAATCGATCACGCGCTTCTGCGCGGTCGGGTTACCGATCAAGGTGTTGGTGGGGGCAAGGCCATCAAGGATGATATTAGCGATGAAATTCGCGCGGTTGCGCTCGAGTTCATCCAGTTCGAGTTCATCGAGCCAGCTGCGCATCCCCTTCTGCACCGCGAGGTAATATTGCGCGCCGGCGCGGAAGAACGGGTTATAGGCCCAGGCCGGGTCCATGAACCGCTTGTCCTTCGGATCGGGCGCGAGGTCGCTCTTGCCGGTTATGATCTTGACCATGTCCTGCGCCATGGCGGCAGAGTGGCGAATAAACCGGGTCGGGTCCGAGGCGGTCTCGCGCAGCAGCACCGCTACCGCGCTGACAAAGTCCTCGCGCGCGACGCCAATCAGCGGACCAAGCGCGTTGGTTGACTGGGCGGCTTCGTTCTCAAGCTTGACTTCGCTGCTTGGCATGGGATCCCCTTTTTCTTGACCTTCACCCCGGCTGCCGTTGACGGCAGTGGGTTGGCGTCGTTCTGCCTATCAGAATGCAGGTTGCCATCCCAACTTGCAAGCGTCCCGAACACTTCGGCAAGCGCGCGCAAACCGGGGCGTCATGAAAGAATTTACCGTCACGATTAACGCTTCTCTCAGCACTCTTGAGGCATGGAATTTTGGATGGCCGGGGAACCAATCCGCAAGTTTGCAATGCCTGATCCGCGACCTTTGCGCGGAGGACATGATCTGCGTTCTGTCGCGGCGGCAAAGGCCCGCGCTGAGCCGGATGCGGCAGATCTGCGCGCGCGCGGTGAGCGACGTGCGCCCGAACGGCAGCGCGGCGAGCATCCGGGCGACTTGAAGCTCGCAATCGACGAGCCCGCAAGCGAGCAGAATTTCTTCCTGCCGCGTCAAGCTGGTGGCATGGCACTGTCCCTGCTTGCCGCCTATGCGATGGCCACCGTGGCGGCCCAAGGCCTGCCTTCGCCGCTCACCTGCACCGCGGCGCTGGTCTCGGTGGCACTCTTCGCCTGCGGATCGCTGTTTGCCGCTACCGAACGCCGCACCGAGACCGGCGGCGTGGTGCGCCTTTTGATCGTGCTGGTGGGGATCGTGCTGCCGATGGCCTGTAGCGGCTTCGCGCTCGCGTTCTGGGTGGGTGAGGGCCTGCCGTGGCAATGGGCGATCGCGACGCTGGTGTGCATCAATGCCGCTGCTGCGGCCTTGTTCGACATGCGGATCATCTCGCTGTTTTGCGGCAAGATCGCCAGCTGGTCTGGGTTCGCGATCATCGTGCCAGGCTCGCTCACATTTGCTGCGCTGGCAGGCGCTGCAATCACGCTATCGCTGATTGCTCGGCTCGAATGGAAGGCGGCCGAACAGCGCCGCATCGTTCGTGAGGCGCGCGAACGGGTCGCAGCGCGCGCTGAGGACATCCTGCGCAGCTTTGAGGAGACCGGGCAGGGCTGGTTCTGGGAAACCGACCGGCGCGGCCTCATAACGTACATCTCACCCAAGGCGGCGCTAGCGCTGGGCAAGACCGCAGAGGAGGTTTGCGGGCGCCCACTCAGCGAGATCGTCGATCCCAGCGCTGGGGCGAACGACGCGGAACGCACACTTGCCTTCCACCTTTCGGCGCGCTCGGCGTTCCACGATGTCGAAGTGCGCGCCGCGTCCAGCGATGATGAACGCTGGTGGGCGTTGGCGGGTCGGCCGGTTTATGATTCGTTCAAGAATTTCTGCGGCTTTCGCGGCCACGGCACTGATCTCACCGAAAAGCGCCGGAGCGATCAGCAGGTGTCGCGCTTGGCGCATTACGATTCGCTCACCGGGCTTGCGAACCGCGTGCAGATGAGTCAGGCACTTGAACAAATTCTTAGCGCCCCGAGCGGGCGTGAGCGGGCCTGCTCTGTGTTGATGCTCGATCTCGACAGGTTCAAGCACGTTAACGACACGCTCGGCCATCCGGCCGGCGATGCGCTTCTAAAGCAGGTCGCGCAGCGCCTCGAGTGCGCGATAGGCGGCAGCGGCCGCTGCGGGCGGCTCGGCGGTGACGAGTTCCAGGTGATCGTGCCCGGTCATCAGGACCGCCATTTGCTCGGCAACCTGGCCCAGGAAATCATCGCCGCGCTCTCGCAACCTTATTCGATCGAAGGACAGAGCGTGGTGATCGGCGCATCGGTTGGGGTCGCGCTCGCGCCTGAACACGGCGGCACCAGTGACGAGCTGATCCGCAATGTCGACCTCGCGCTCTATGCCGCCAAGGATGCCGGGCGCGGGGTGTTCCGCTTCTATGCAGAGGACCTTCACGCTGCCGCCGAGGAACGCGCCGAGCTTGAACAGGACCTGCGCGATGCGATCGCGAAAGGCGAATTTGAGCTGCATTATCAACCGATAGTCTTTGCCGCGAACGAAAAGATCGTCGGCTTCGAGGCGCTGATGCGCTGGAACCATCCGCGGCGCGGCTGGCTCAGCCCGGCCAAGTTCGTGCCGATCGCCGAGGATGCGGGGTTGATCGACCGGATGGGACAATGGGCGCTGCGCACCGCCTGCGCCGACCTTGCGCGCTGGCCGCGTTCGATCCGCTGTGCTGTTAACGTCTCGGCGCTGCAATTCGCAAATCCCGAACTGCCCAACATCGTCGCCAACGCGCTGGCCCACAGCGGGGTCGCGCCCTCGCGGCTCGAGCTCGAGATCACCGAAAGCGTGTTCCTGAACGATAATGCCGGCACCGATGCGATGTTCAAGGCCCTGAAGCGTGTCGGCGTACGCTTGGCACTCGATGATTTCGGCACCGGCTATTCCTCGCTCGGCTATCTCAAGAAGGCGCCGTTCGACAAGATCAAGATTGACCGCAGCTTCGTGCAAGGCGCGACCGAGGAAGGTAGCCGCAACGGCGCGATCATCGCCTCGATCACCAGCCTTGCCGAAGCGCTGCATATGGACACGACGGCCGAAGGCGTAGAGACGCTCGACGAGCTCGAACTGGTGCGTTTGCTTGGGTGCAGCCACATACAGGGCTATATCTATTTCAAGCCGATGAACGCCTCGGACGCGACCGCGCTGGTTTCAGGCGATCTGGTCGCCGAGGCTGATGGCCCGCAATCCGCCCGCTCGCCGCGTCAGAACCTGCTGCGCCGGGTGGTGGTGGTGCACAACGGCAACCGCATAAACGCGACCTTGCGCAATATCTCGGAAAGCGGGGTAATGATCGAAGGGTTGTGGAACATGCCCGCCGGTAGCCCAATCAGGATCGAGTTTGCCGCCGACAAGTCGATCACTGCGCAAGTGCGCTGGTCGCGCGAGAACCGGGTCGGGGTCGAATTCCATGCCCCGCTCCGCCGCCGCGGGGACGGCTCGTTCTCGGTGCTTAAGGGACAACCCGGTCAGGCCGGCGGCAGTAGCGGTTGGTGACCGCCCCGCTCCGCCGTGCATGGTTAGCAGCAGTTTAGCCGTATTGCGAAAGGCTGCCGGTTAGCGGAAAAATAACCATCGGGCTTTACCCTTGGCGAACAAGTCCGGGCGGGTGTGCCGACCGCAGCGGGCGACAGGTATGGAGGTTTGCCCACGAGATGTCCCTCAAGGGTCTCTTGTCATCCCGCAGCGGCGCCGCAGGGCGCAGCTCACGCACCATCGCCGCCTCGGTTTTGTCCGACGGCGAGCGCCTCGCCATGCTCGATGACCTCGAACAATCCGGTCTCGGCTGGTTCTGGGCAAGTGATGCGAACGGCCAACTTACGTATCTGTCGGGCGCAATCGCGGCGCGGCTCGATGTTCCGCTGGCCGATCTCCTCGGCCAGTCGCTGGCTGCCATCTTCACCTCTGCCGACCGCGAAGGGCGGGGCAAGTCACTCTCGTTGATGCTCGGCGCGCACAAGGCGTTTTCGGGCATGGCGGTGCGCGCTGCGCGGCGGCCGGACGGCGCGGTGCTGCGCCTTTCGGGCCAACCAGTTAGCACACATGACGGACGGTTCGCCGGATTTCGCGGCACCGGCACCGACATAACTGACGGATACTATCGGGAGGAGGAAACCGCGCGGCTGGCGCGTTACGATTCGCTCACCGGTCTCGCCAACCGCCACCGCATGGCGCACCAAATCGATGCGACCCTGACCGCGTTCAAGGCGGCGCGCCGCAATTGCGCGGTGATGATGATCGATCTCGACCGGTTCAAGCACGTCAACGATACATTGGGGCATGCCGCTGGGGATGAATTGCTCAAACAGGTCGCGGCAAGACTGGGGCGCGCAATCGACCGCGAATGTGAGATCGGGCGGCTGGGCGGCGACGAATTCCAGGTGATGCTGCCCGATATTGATGATCGCGGCGTGCTCGGCGATTTGGCGATGAAGATCATTACCATGCTGCGCCAGCCCTACAGCCTCGCCGAAGGACGTTGCGTGATCGGCGCGTCGGTCGGGATCGCGATCGCGCCGCATGACGGGGTGACGCGCGAGGAAATCGTGCGCGCTGCCGATCTTGCGCTTTATGCGGCCAAGAATGGCGGGCGCGGACAGTACCGGTTCTTCTCGGGCGAGCTCGAGAACGAGACGATTTTTCGCCGTCGGCTTGAACAAGACCTCGGCACTGCGCTGCGCGAAGAACAGTTGTTCCTTCGCTTCGAACCCATGGTCGAGGCCGCCGCCGGCTCGGTCTGTGCGCTCGAGGCACATGTGTGTTGGAACCACTCTGAACGCGGGATCATCGACGAAGAGGAATTCGTCCAGATCGTCGAGGGATCAGCGCTGCTGCCCGATGTCGGACGCTGGGCCATCGCCTCGGCCTGCCAACGCACTGCGGCGTTGCCCACCAGCGTGCGGATGGCGGTCAATGTGCCCGTCGAATTGTTTCTGGCCGAGGATTTTGTCGTGCTGGTGGCCGAAGCGGTCAACGCTGCGGGAATCGCGCCCTCGCGGCTTGAGCTTGAGATCAGCGAAGCGGTTTTCTTTGGCGATACCAACATCGTCGACCGTACGCTCGCTGCGCTGTTCAAGCTGGGCGTGCGTCTTACCCTCGACGAATTCGGCAGCGGCTACTCCTCCCTCGCCTATCTGCGCCGTGCGCCGTTCAACAGCATCAAGATAGACCAGAAGCTGGTGACCGAGGCCGAGCGTCACGACAGCCGCGAATTGGGTTTGGTGCGCGCGATCGTCGCGCTTGCAGGCGCGCTGCAGATGGACACCATCGCCAATGGTATCGAAAGCGCCGCGCTGCTCGCCGCGCTGACCGACTGCGGGGTGCGCTATCTTGAGGGACCGATCTTCAGCGAGCCGGTCGACGAAGACACCTTGGTTCAGGAAATGGCAAACGGCGCGTGGAAGATCGAGCCTGGCACCGATCGTACACGCCGCGCACGACGGCGCACGGTGTTCCGCAAGATCCAAATCATCCACCATGACTATGCCTATGAAGTTACGCTTCGCAATCTGTCGAAAACGGGCGCGCTGATTCAGGGGCTGGCCGATGTGCCAAGGGGGACGCAGTTTGTGGTCGATCTGGGTGGCGGTCAGCTCGCCGTGGCGACGGTGACGCGCAGCAATGGTGAGGTGCAGGGGCTTGAGTTCGAACAGTCGCTGATTGAGGATGGTTCGGGCGGGCTTTGTACCCGTAACCGGGTCTCGCCCTATGCACTGGCTGCGGCAGGAACCCCTCTCGCCGCGCTCGCACCAGGAAGCTTTCGCGGGGTGGATCAGGTCGCGGCGGTACCCAAGTTTGGCTATGCTGCTCCGTCGCGTGCCGAAGCGGGGTAAAGTGCTGCCTTGCGGTGTTGCGTTTTTGTCGCATGACATCGGTGTAGGGCGCGGCTAAATGTCAGCCAATGACTGACCTCTCCAGAATCCGCAACTTTTCGATCATCGCGCATATCGACCATGGCAAGTCCACGCTCGCCGACCGGCTGATCCAGTTCACCGGCGGGCTGACCGACCGTGAGATGTCCGAGCAAGTCCTTGATAACATGGACATCGAGAAAGAGCGCGGGATCACCATCAAGGCGCAGACCGTGCGCCTCAACTACACCGCCAAGGACGGGAACACCTATCAGCTCAACCTGATGGACACCCCCGGCCACGTCGACTTCGCCTACGAGGTCTCCCGTAGCCTCGCCGCGTGCGAAGGTGCGCTGTTGGTGGTCGATGCCGCGCAAGGCGTCGAGGCCCAAACCCTCGCCAATGTCTACCAGTCGATCGAGCATGACCACGAGATCGTCCCCGTCATCAACAAGATCGATCTCCCCGCCGCCGAGCCTGAAAAGGTCCGCAAGGAGATCGAGGACATCATCGGCCTCGACGCTAGTCAAGCCGTCCTCACCAGCGCCAAATCGGGCATCGGGATCGAGGACGTGCTCGAGGCCGTCGTCGCCCGCATCCCCCCGCCCAAGGGCCTGATCGACGCGCCGCTGACCGCCAGCCTGGTGGACTCGTGGTACGACCCCTACCTCGGCGTCGTCATCCTTGTGCGGGTGATCGACGGCAAGCTCACCCGCGGCCTCAACATCCGCTTCATGCAGGGCGGCACCCAGCATCTGGTCGACCGCGTCGGGTGTTTCACGCCCAAGCGCACCGATCTGCAGGAACTTGGCCCGGGCGAAATCGGGTTCATCACTGCGCAGATCAAGGAAGTCGAACAGGCCCGCGTCGGTGACACCATCACCACCGTCAAAAACGGATCGAACACCGCGCTGCCCGGCTACAAGGAAGTGCAGCCGGTGGTGTTCTGCGGGCTGTTCCCGGTGGACGCCGCCGATTTCGAGAAGCTGCGCGAAAGCATCGGCAAGCTGCGCCTCAACGATGCGTCCTTCTCGTTCGAGATGGAAAGCTCCGCCGCGCTGGGATTTGGCTTCCGCTGCGGGTTCCTCGGGCTGCTCCACCTTGAGATCATTCAGGAACGCCTGACCCGCGAATATGATCTTGACCTGATCACCACCGCGCCATCGGTGGTGTACCGCCTCCACCTTGGCCATACCAAGAACGAGGATGCGACCGTGGTCGACATTCACAACCCGTCCGACTGGCCGGATGTGAACCGCATCGACATGATCGAAGAACCGTGGATCAAGGCGGTGATCTACACCCCCGATGAATACCTCGGCAGCATTCTGAAACTGTGCCAGGATCGGCGCGGCGTGCAGACCGATCTGACCTATGTCGGCGGCCGCGCGCAGGTGACGTACGAACTGCCCTTGAACGAGGTGGTGTTCGATTTCTACGACCGGTTGAAGAGCATTTCGCGCGGCTACGCCAGCTTCGATTACGAGCAGATCGGCACGCGCGAAGGCGACCTGGTGAAGATGAACATCCTCGTCAACGCCGAGCCGGTCGATGCCCTGTCGCTGATCGTCCACCGCCATGTCGCCGAAGAGCGCGGGCGCGGCATGTGCGAGCGCCTGAAAGACCTGATCCCGCGCCACCTGTTCAAGATCCCGATCCAGGCCGCGATCGGCGGCAAGGTGATCGCGCGGGAAACCATCGCCGC
>JBBQWH010000043.1:0-22258 GCA_038210785.1 Sphingomonadales bacterium
GACGCCGGGGCGTCTCGCGCGGGCGGACTCCGTCGGAATGACCCCACTCGAGGTGGTTACGCTCGCTTCGATCGTCGAGAAGGAGACGGGGAAGCCTTCCGAGCGGCGAATGGTCGCCGGTCTCTATTCGAACCGGTTGAAGCAGAACATGATGCTCCAGGCCGATCCGACAATCATCTACCCGATCACCAAGGGCAAGCCCTTGGGCCGCCGCATCCGCCAGTCTGAGATCGCCGCGATCAATGGCTACAACACCTATACCCGCACCGGCCTGCCCGAAGGCCCGATCACCAATCCGGGCCGTGCGAGTATCGCTGCGGTGCTCAACCCGGAAACCACAGCTGCGCTGTTTATGGTGGCGGACGGCACTGGTGGGCACTGGTTCGCCGACACGCTGGAAGCGCACAACGCCAATGTCGCCAAGTGGTACGCGATCCGCCGCGAGCGGGGCGAGATGTAGGCTGGAGCGTGGTTAGGAAAAGTGGGCACCGGTTTTCCAGTTCGACCACGCGACCACAAGGGAATCTGATGGCCGAACCCTTCATCCTCACCGCCGCCTTGCCGACCGATTTGGGCGCCTGGGCCGAAGGGCTGCGGCGCGCACATTTCCCGGTGGAGCGCAACCAGCTCCACGCTCACGTCACGCTGTTCCACGCTTTTGCGCCCTCGCTGCTGGAGGAACTGCGCGATTTCCTGCCGCGGTTGGCGGGCGAATTCGCTGCTCCCGAGGGGACGGTGAAAGGGGTGATGGATCTTGGCAAGGGCACCGCAATCGCATTGGAAGCGCCGCAATTGCTGACGCTGCGCGCGCTCATCGCGGAACATTTCCACGGGAGCCTGACATCGCAGGACCTCCACGAACCGCGGCCGCACATCACCATCCAGAACAAGGTGACCAAGGACGAGACGAGGGCGCTACAAGCCAGCCTTGGCCCGGTGCTCGCCCCGTGGATTGCGAAAGGACGCTTTACCTTCCCCGCGCTCGAACTGCATCGATATCTGGGCGGGCCGTGGGAGCTGGTCAAGACCTGCGCCTTTCGCGGGCGCACGCGGCCCGGGTGAAGGGGCTTGACCCTGCCCGAACCGCGCCTTAAGTGCCCGCCTCGCCGGGGCGCTGCCCCGCGCGCGCGTCCGGCGGCGAAAGCCTACCGAATGGCCCATGGGGCGGAGTAGCTCAGCTGGTTAGAGCAGCGGAATCATAATCCGCGTGTCGGGGGTTCGAGTCCCTCCTCCGCTACCAACACCTCCCTTGAATATAGTCAAAACTTACGAAATTTAGGTGATGCAGCGCAAAAATGCCGGGTTGTATCTTGTTGCGCGCTTTTCCTGCTGTTCTCGGCGCTTTCCGGGTCAATTGCCGCTGGTTCGCGCAACACATGGGCGACTGATTTCCAGCTCGCTTGGGGAATAGTCAAAAGGCGATGCTTGCGAAATGCACACCGGCGTCGCAGATAAATCGAACCATCCGCAAGTCTTGGCATCGCGACGGGCGGTTTCGATCTTTTTTTGCCAATAGCTGCTTGTCAGCAAACAACCCCAGAGCAGTCACTGTTGCTTTACCGATCCACGATGTTCTTCGACATCGGCGCGAGCTTTGCGAGCAGGCGGTTCTGCGCTGCGAACGGCACCGCTGCCTCGCGCATCGCCGCCTGCAAGTTCTCCACCAGCGCGTTGAGATCCGCCTTGGCCACGCCCATTTTCGCGTGCGCAGTACGCATGTCGCGCCCGGTGTATTCGCAACCTGCTCCGAGCAGGTAGCAGAACTGTTCATCGAGTGTGCGCTTTAGCCGCACCATGTCATGCGCGGCAAAGATATCGGCGATGCGCGGGTCAGCCTCGCTCAGTTCCACCGTGCGGATTGCGATGCGGCGAATGCCTTCGCGCCCGCCGAAATCGGCAACCAGCTTCGCATTGTCATAGGGCGTTGCCCCGGCGTTGGCATTGTTTTGGGTATACGGATCGACAGGCAATTCGCCAGTCTCAGGATCGCGCACCTTCTCCTCGACCCCGAACTCGGCGTCCCAGTCGGTGCCCTCATCGGGTGCCTGTTGCATCAGCATCAGGAGCGCGGCGGCAGAGGCAGATATCAGCATCGAAGGATACTCCGGCAGCAAGGATCAGAACGCAACCTGCGCGGACACAAGCCCGCCGCGCTGGTCAGGGAAAGTCGCAATCGAACCGAGGTCGACATAGGCCGCACCCAGCGTGATATTGTCGGTCAACGCATAGGCTGCGAACAGGTCGATCCAGTCACCCTCGCCCAGCCCGAGATTGTCGGGTTTGCTGCGATACTCCGCGCCAATCACTGCGCGGCGCGACAATTGATAACCTAACGATCCTTCGAATTGGAGTTGGTAGCCGTCCCCCGCCGCACTCCCGAAGCCAAGCAGGCCCAGCTGGTTAGCTTCGGTGTAGCGGAGTGTTGCGTTGACCAACAGGCTGCGGGCTAGCAGCAGTTTGGTTGCGCTAAGCGTGTAGTCGGTGCCTTCGTCGTCCGCCGCGCCAAGCGCGCGTACCATGGCGCCATCGGAATTGCGCTTGTGCTCGATCCCGACCGCGATTTGCGGCTGCCACGTCTCGCCGTAAACCAGATCGCCTGCGACCCGCAGCTTGGCGCCAAGCGTCTCTTGATTAATGGTAAAGCTTTCACCTAGCCCGAGCAGCGCGCCGGCATCGCGGGTATGGAAATCGGCGCGGGCAAAGGATAGCTCCAGTCGATCACCAAAGCCCAACGCAACGCCGAAGGAGCGCCAGCCGAAATCGGGCAGTTCAATCGCGGTGACATGGCCAGACAGGCCGATGCCTCCGGGTGCCTGGCGTCCGGCAATTGTCGCCCAGCTGGCAATCCCGCCGCCCGAAGCGCCTTCGACCGTGGTGATCCCGTTGGTGAGCAACAGCTTGCCGCCCGCAAACGCCCGCAACCGCCCGATCCGCACGCCGTCATCCGCCAGCGCACTCGTCTGCCCAAGCGGCCGCAGCGCGCGAGCGGTTGGTTCGGAATCGAGCGGGAGCGGGGCGGCATCGATCTGCGGCACCGCGTCGGTAGCAGCGTCCAGTACTGGCTCATAGGCAATATGAGGCACCGAGACCTGATCCGGCAAAATGGCAGAAGCAGGGGCAGCGTGACACAGCGCCAGCAGAAAGGAGAGACCGAAAGCCATTGCGACGAGCCCGAGCGGTTTTTATACCATGTCTCAGACCTGGCGGTGCTGCAGGACGGCATTGCGCCCCGGCTGGTGCTGCGCCACTCGCTCGACCAATCGCTTGCTGCCTATGCCGGCCTCAAGTCGCTGCTTGTTGCGCTGGCTGTCGGCGGGATCGTACTGGTGTTAGTGCTTAGCTGGCGCGTGGCGCGCAGCGTGACCGAGCCCTTGCAGCAGCTGGACGAAGCTGCCCGGCTGATCGGCCAAGGGCGCGAAGTGGCGCTAACGATCAAGACCGAGGACGAAATCGGGCGGCTAGCGGGCAGCTTCAACCAGATGGTGGCCGCGATCGAGGAGCGCGAGCGTGAGATCATCCACGTCGGCCTGCACGATGGGCTGACCGGCCTGCCTAACCGCAAGCTGTTTACCGAACAGCTCGCCTCAGCCTTAACCCGCCGCCGCAACGGCGAGCAGGTGCTGATCGCTTATGTCGATCTTGATGACTTCAAGATGGTCAACGACACACTCGGTCATCCGGCCGGCGATGCCTTGCTGCGGACGGTCGCCGATCACCTGTGCGAAGACATGGCCGATGCGCTGATCGGGCGTCTGGGCGGTGATGAGTTTGCGATCCTGATCGACGGCATCGGGGACGCGGTGAACCTTGGCGGTCTGGCTGACGAACTGCAGCGCTGCTTCAATCGGCCGGTCATGATCAACGGCCAGAATGCCCCGTGCGGGGCAAGCATCGGGATTGCGGTCGCACCGGGCGACGGTACGGATGGCACCACGTTGATGAAGAACGCCGACTTGGCGCTCTACCGCGCCAAGCATGAAGGTAAGGCGACCTACCAGTTCTTCGAACCCGCACTTGACGAAGCCGCCCGCCGCCGCCGTCAGCTGGAACTGGATTTGCGAAGTGCGATCCGCGCCGGCGAGTTCGAGCTCAACTTCCAGCCGCTTTACAGCGTGGCGGACAAGCGGATGACCGGATTTGAGGCGCTGATCCGCTGGAACCACCCCACCCGCGGACGGATTAACCCGATGGAGTTTATCCCTCTTGCCGAAGAAACCGGGCTGATCATCCCGATTGGCGAGTGGGTGCTGCGCGAAGCCTGCCATCATGCCGGCACCTGGCCCGATGATGTTTCGGTTGCTGTCAACGTCTCGCCCAAACAGTTTGTTTCAAATGGGCTGGCCGGCATAGTGATGTCGGCGCTGTCGGCAAGCGGGCTGGCCCCTCAGCGGCTCGAGCTCGAGATCACCGAAAGCGTTTTCATCGCCGATGTCGATGCGACGTTGGCGACGCTGCACGGTCTTCGCAACCTGGGAGTTAAGATTGCGCTCGACGATTTCGGCACGGGCTATTCTTCCTTGAGCTATCTGCGCTCGTTTCCGTTTGATAAGCTCAAGATCGACCGCAGCTTCGTTGAGGACCTCGGCACCAGCACCAATGGCCACGCGGTGATCCGCGCGATCACCACGCTGGCTGACGCGCTGGGTATGGAAACGCTGGCCGAGGGGGTGGAGGACATCGCCCAGTTCGAAGTGCTCGAACGCGAAGGTTGCCGCCACATTCAAGGCTTCTTGTTCTCGAAGCCGATTGCCGCAGACGCCGTTGCGGGCCTGCTGAGCGACGGCGCGGGATACCAGCGCCAACTCCGGGCTTGAGCGTTGGCCTGACTCAACACGAGATACGATTTTCGGCAATGCACTTTGTTCTCGGAGACAAGTTCGTCGTCCGGCGATTGCTCGACCCGGTGGCTACTAACCACTCAATAGCGAACAAGACGCTTCAGCATTCGGTGCTCTGGTTGACCTGTACGCGGCACTCTTCCCAGCCGCGTAGGGGGGCGCGGAAAAGGCAGGGGCCGGTGCTTCAGGGGGGATGCGATGAAATCTGTTTCATGGACGAAGGCTGCGGCCGTGTTTGCTATGATCGTGCTTGCGATGGTCGCATTGCCGAGCCACACGTTGGCTGAGCACGGATCGCCCGAACATACGCTTGAGGCAGCACACATCGCGGCCATGCGCGCAGCGACGCAGGCTTTCATTGCCACGTTTGATGACACAAAGCGGGCCGTTGTGGCACCGCGGCCGGGGCTGGCAGTGGCTGGTAAGACAGGAGACCTGCGCAAGGCGTTCCACGCGATGCTCGCTGCAGCGTTTTCCAGTCAGGCCTATTTCAAGACAACCACGTCCATTTGACCGCGCGTGATCCGTCCAACGATTACGGCGCAAAGTGGCTGGAGCGGCACTACACCGAAGCCCACCAGCGATAGGACCGGCTAAGGCCCGCCCGCCGCCCGTGCGGGGGAGCCTACCGCGCGCTCAGCACATAAAGCTGGAAATAGCCGAGCTTGCCATGCTTGCGCGCCAGGCTGAGCCCGCGGGCAGCAGCGATGCGGGCGGAGAATTCGGCCATGTCAGCGCGCGGGGCTACGTGGAAGCGTGCCAGCCATGCCTTCAGAAGCCCGGCAAAGGGACGGGGCATGCCCGCAAGGTCGCCGAAATCGACCACGTGGAGCTCGCCGCCTGCGGCCAGCAGCCCGGCGGCGTGATCAAGCGCGCCCTGCCAATCGGGGATCATCGACAGCGAATAGGACAGCACGATCCGCTCGAACGCGGGCTCGCCCAGCAGGGCTTGCGGATCGAAGCTGCAAGCATCGCCTTCGCCCAGCCGCGCCTCGGCCCCCAGCGCCGCGCGCGCGCTCTTGAGCATTTCGGCCGAGATATCGAGCCCGAACAGGCGCGTCCCCGGCCACGCCCGGCCGATCTTGGCAAGGTTGCGCCCGGTTCCGCAGGCGACTTCGAGCACCCGCATCCCCGGCCGCGCCGCCAACTCTTCGATCAGCGTATCGCGCCCGAACAGGTAATACTTGCGCGTCAGATCATAGATATGCCGCTGCCCGCGATAGACCTCGTCCATCAGCGCGGCGTGTCCGGGCCGGGGGCTTGCGGCGCCCATCAGGCGAGCTCGTAAACGTGGACGCCGCCATAAATCGACGAGCGATCGCGGCGGGTGAGATCGGCGGATTGCTCTTCAAGGTATCGCCACTTCGCCATGATCGCATCGTCGAGCCGCCCGATCAGCAGGCTCGGTTCGGCAGCAGTGCGGAACAAGACGCGCGCGCCGGGGCGGCTGGAGCGGGTGATCTTGGTCCACAGATCATCAAGCTGGGCGTTGTTCATCCAGTCCTGCGCGTCGAGCAGCACGAACCGGTCCATGCTCGCTTCCGCGCGCGCGTCGATCCAGTGGACCATGTTGGCGCGGATCACGTCGAGCCGGTCAATCCGGTCTTTCATCGCGTCCCAATTGGCGCGCTGGAGATAGGGCGGCAGCGGGGCGTCCTCGGCCCGGCTGTAGCCGCGGCCGAACGCCTGCCACGCGAAGTAATTGTCCTTCACTTCGAAATCGCAGGCGAGCTTTTCCAGCCGCCGCCGCAGAACTTCAGCCATGCGTTCGTCGCCCGCAAGATGCTCGAACTGCGCTGGCGGAATGCCAAGGCCAAACAGCGAAGCGGGTTGGTCGGTCAGCCAGCGGATGAACTTCTTCTCGAACACCGGCGCGAGCTCGCGCTCGAACACTTCGCGCTGTTCCTCGAGCGTCTGGGCTTCGAGCACCTTCGACAGATCGATCTTGTAAAGCTTGGCAAACACGTGGGCCAGACCGATGAAATTGCCGAGCAAGCCCTTCTTGTAGATGCCCTTGGTGAAGTACGATATCCGCTTGCGCCCGCGGATGTCGCGCTTTTCCCAATAGGCGCGGCTTTGCGCGTCGAGATGCGGCGCAATCATAGTCTTGTAAACTTGCGCATTTTCCTTGTGATCGGCATGCGCGAAAAAGCGGTGGAAGCGTTCGTAATTGGGCAGGTGCTTGATTGCGGCGATCTTGAGCTGGCCGAGTGCCACGTGCGCGTGGTTGAGATCGACCGCGGTCACGCTTGCAGGATTGGCGGTGAGATAGGACAGCGCGTTGCAGCTGCCGCTGGCGATGCACATCACCCGGCTATCGGGCTGGATGTCGAGCCCTTCCATGTCGACCACCGGGTCTTCCCAGATCTGGGCATAGACCAGCCCCTTGAACGCCAGCGCAAACGCCTTGTCGAGCAGCTTGTCGCCAAGCCCTGTATCCTTGCGCACCACTGCGTCTTCGATGATCCGCTTTGCCTGTGTCGCCATGTCGGTTGTGTCCTGTGTCATGTCAGGGGGCTGTCATAATCTGCTAGCCATATTTTCAAACCATTTCGGCAATGTGACGGTTTCCACAGCCTAGTCCACCCCGGCAATAGTCGCCGCGTATGCCGCAGGATCGGCATTGCCGCCGGTCAGCATGATTACGGTGCCCGCATCAACCGGAACCTTGCCCGCCAGCGCTGCTGCCAGCGCGGCTGCGCCGCCGGGTTCGACCACCAGCCGCAGATGCGCAAAGGCAAACCGTTGTGCGCGGCGCACTTCGGCATCGGTGACGGTGATCCCCGGCTGGGCGCGCCCTTGCAGCACGCTGAGATTGATCGGCTTGGTCGCATTGGGTTGCAGCGCGTCGCAGATGGTCTTGGGCGCATCGGACGCGGCAGCAACGATGGCTCCGGCGGCGAGCGACTGCCCGACCATGTCCCAGCCGACCGGCTCGACCGGGTGGATCGCGCTGCCGGGCGCGCCCAGCGCCAGCCCCGCCGCCAGTCCGCCGCCGCCGCAACAGGCGATGAAGCGGGTGGGCACGCTGCCAAGCTGCGAAGCGACCTCGATCGCGGCGCTGCCTTGCCCCTCGATCACCCACGGATCGCCGAAAGCGTGCACCAGCGTTCCGCCGCGCGTTGCAATGAGATTGGCCGCGACCGCATCGCGATTCTCACCCGGACGTTGGTACACCACCACCTCGGCCCCGAGCGCGCGAGTGTTGGACAGTTTCACCTCAGGCGCATCATGCGGCATCACGATCACTGCGCGCAGGCCGAGCCGCCGCGCCGCCCAGGCCACGCCTTGCGCATGGTTGCCCGACGATACCGCGACCACGCCCGCTGCGCGCTCCTGCGGCGAGAGGTTCACCAGCCGCCACCATGCACCCCTGATCTTGAACGATCCGATCGGCTGGAGCGTCTCGCACTTCAACCAAGCGGCAACCCCGTTGATAGGGGCCGGCAGCAACGGGGTGGGCGGCAGGATCGCAGCCACGGCCTCGGCAGCGGCAAGCACGCCTTCAGCGGTCGGCATTTTGATAGGTGGTTGGATCATTTGTCCCCTCATGCGCATTCGACTAATTCGTTATCGCATTACCTCGTCCCGAAAACCGGTTCCCACTTTTCGGAGCAATGCTCTAAGCGCAGCGCAAGATTCGCATTACGAAAGGTTCCTATCATGTCGGCTGAAAAATCCAGAACGGTACTCGTCATCGGCGCGGGCGGGGTGAGTTCGGTGTGCGTCCACAAGATGGCGTTCAACCCCGAGATTTTCCCCGAAATCCACCTCGCCAGCCGCACCAAATCGAAATGCGATGCCATCGCCGCCAGCATCAAGGAGCGCGGCGGGCGCGATATCGCCACCTACGAGATCGATGCTGAGGAAGTTCCGGCGATGGTCAACCTGATCCGCAAGACCGGCGCAGGGCTCGTGGTCAACTTGGCGCTGCCGTATCAGGATCTGCCGATCATGGACGCCTGTCTGGAAGCCGGGGTCGATTACCTCGACACCGCCAACTACGAGCCTAAGGATCAGGCCAAGTTCGAATATCACTGGCAGTGGGCCTATCAGGATCGCTTCAAGGACGCGGGGCTGATGGCGTTGCTGGGCAGCGGCTTCGATCCGGGCGTGACTTCTGTGTTCACTATGTGGCTGAAGAAGCACAAGCTGAAAACCATCCGCCAACTCGACATTCTCGATTGCAACGGCGGAGATCACGGCCAGCATTTCGCGACCAACTTCAACCCCGAAATCAACATCCGCGAAGTAACCGCACCCGCGCGCCATTGGGAGAACGGGGGGTGGGTTGAAACCCCGGCGATGCAGATCAAGACCGCGTTCGATTTCGAAGCGGTCGGCGTGAAGAACGCCTATCTGATGTATCACGAGGAGCTGGAAAGCCTCGCCCGGTTCGTGCCCGAACTGGAGCGCGCGCGGTTCTGGATGACCTTCGGTGATCAATACATCACCCATCTCACCGTGCTGCAGAATGTCGGCATGACCAGCATCGATCCAGTGCGTTATCAGGGCAAGGACATCATTCCGCTGCAATTCCTGGCCGCGGTGCTGCCCAAGCCTGAAAGCCTCGGTGAGACGACCAAGGGCAACACCAATATCGGCGTAATTGCGACCGGTGAGGCGCTTGATGGGTCGGGCGAGAAAACGTTCTACATCAAGAACATCTGCTCGCACGAAGCGGCCTATGAGGAGACTGGCAATCAGGCCGTGAGCTACACTACCGGCGTGCCGGCGATGATCGGTGCTGCGATGGTGGTGCGCGGTGACTGGCAGGGTGAAGGCGTATTCAATATCGAGCAGCTCGATCCCGATCCCTTCATGGCCATGCTCAACGCGCACGGCCTGCCGTGGACGGTCGAGGAGCTGGACGGGCCGGTGGACTTCTGATGCGCTGGTGGGGGGCGCCGGCCGCGGCGGCGGCATTGGCACTCGGTGCTTGCAACAGCGTCCCGCTTACACCGCGCGAGGACGTGCCCAAGCTTGCCGTCGACACCGGCTGGCCGACCATCCCGGCGGGCGCGAAATTCGGGGAGGTCAGCGCGGTTGATGTCGATCGCCAAGGCAACGTCTGGGTGCTGCACCGCGCCGGTCGAGTGTGGAAAGAGCCTTTCCCGACCACGACCATCGCCGAAAATACCGTCTTCAAATTCGCGCCTGACGGACGGCTGATCGCGCAGTGGGGGGCAGGGCAATTTATCATGCCGCATGGCCTTTCGATCGACCCGGATGGCAAGGTGTGGATCACCGATACCGCGCTTGAACAGGTTTTGCGCTTCAGCCCTGAAGGCCAGCAGGAGCTGGTCATCGGCGAGAAGGGCGTCACCAAGCAGGACACAGGCCACTTTGGCCGCCCCGCCGATATTGCCTTCCTTGGTGCGCGGGTGCTGATCGCCGACGGCTATGTGAACACCCGCATCGCCGAGTTCGACACAACGGGCAAATTCATCAAGGACTGGGGCGACTTCAAGATCGCCCATGCGGTCGCGGTGGACGATAAGCACATCTATGTCGCCGACCGCGAGAACGCGCGCATCCAGGTCTTCGATCACGAGGGCAAACTGCGCGAGACGCGCGCATCCCCTGCGGGCAACCACACCTATAGTCTCAAGCCCTTGGGCGGCGGGCGGCTGCTTGCGGTCGAGGGGCGTGACGGCGCGGACCGCAAAGGGGCGATCATCCGCGTTTATGCTGCCGATGGGACGATCGAACACTCCTACGACATCAGCCTTCCCGGCGATAATGCGAGCCTCGGCCACGATCTTGCGATCGGGCCGGACGGGCATATCTACGTGACCGACGTGCCCGGCGGGCGCGTGGTGCGCTTTTCTCTCCCCGCTCCCCCCGTAAACTGACCGCGAACAGGACCAATGCAAACCAAAGCCGGTGATCCGGGCGCTTTCGCCCAATTCGACCTTGCCCGTGTCGATAGCCCCGCGTTCGTGATCGACGCGGCGAAGCTGCGCACCAATTGCCGGATACTGGCCGAGGTGCGCGATGCCGCGGCGGCGGACGGCGCGGATATCAAGGTGTTTGCGGCGCTTAAGGCGTTCTCGATGTGGTCGGCAGCGCCCATCATCGGCGAATATCTCGACGGCGTCTCCACCTCCGGCCTGTGGGAAGCGCGGCTTGCGTCCGAGTTCTACGACGGCGAAATCGCGACTTACTCTGCTGCCTTCAAGCCCGAAGACTTGGGCGAAGTCTGCCGCCTGTCCGACCATGTAATCTTCAACTCGCCCTTCCAGCACCAGCGCGCCCGGCTGATCCTCGATAACGCTGCCGCCAACGGCGCCAACGTCAGCGTCGGCCTGCGCATCAACCCGCAGGTCGCCACCGGCGAAGTGCCGAAATATGATCCCAGCGCGCCGGGATCGCGGCTCGGCTTCCCGCTCGATCAGTTGTCCGAGGAGCACATGGAAGGGGTGGAAGGCATCCACTTCCACAACCTGTGCGAACAGGATTTCGAGCCTTTGAAAGCCACGTGGGACCGGGTGTTCGACGTGATCGAGCCGTATTTTGCGCAGCTCAAATGGATCAACATGGGCGGCGGCCACCACATCACACGGGCCGATTACCAGCGCGAGGAACTTGCCGAATTTCTGCGCGACGCGGCGGAAGACACCGGCTGCCAGATCATTCTCGAACCCGGCGAGGCGGTCGCGCTCGATGCGGGGATTCTGGTCGGCACGCTGCTCGATACGATGTTCAACGATGGGCCGGTCGGCATTACCGATATTAGCGCCACTTGCCACATGCCCGATGTGCTGGAAGCGCCCTACCGCCCGGCGATGCTGGGCGAAATCGGCGATGACAGTATGATCCCGCTGCGGCTGGGCGGGCCATCCTGCCTCGCGGGCGATGTGATTGGCGATTACCGCCTGCCGGTGCCTGCTGAGCCCGGCGCGCGCTTCGCGTTTCTTGATCAGGCGCATTATTCGATGGTCAAAACCACCACCTTCAACGGCGTTGCGCTGCCCAGCATCTGGATGTGGGACAGCGAAACCGACGCGCTCGACTGCATCAAGCGGTTCACATACGAGGATTTCCGGGATCGTCTGAGCTAAGGCGGCGATCGGGGGCGCTGCGCTGGTGCAAGCCCCGATTTTGAAGGGGGGATCAATGGCATTTCGAATAGCAGCACTCGCCGGGGTGATTGCGCTCGCCGGTCTCGCTGTTCCGGGCGCGGCGCAGATATACAAGGCCGAGCAGGTGAAGACATCGGTGACGCAGGATGATCTGGTTGCCATCGTTGGCTCGCTTGGCCACAAGGTGCTCGAACAAGGCAATGTCGGCGAAACCTTCGTCCTTGCCGAGAACGAGCAGGGGGTGAGCTACTTCCTCATCGGCACCAATTGCGCGGCTAACAACGTGTCCGGGTGCCAGGGCATCTTGATGCAGGCCCGATTCGAATTGCCGCCGGGCACCACCACAGAAACGTTGGCCGCCACCAATCGTGATCATGTCGCGCTCAACACCTCGGCCGATTTCGAGGGAAAGACTTTGGCTTTCAATCGCTATCAGATGCTCGATTACGGTGCGACCATGGCCAATATCCGGCTGAACGTGGAGGCCCTGCTCGGCGTTCTCGCGGTTGCCTACCCCGTTGCAGCGGGCGAGGAATAGGCTTCAGATATCGGCGCGCGGCGGGGTGTTTGGAGCCAGTGTCCGCCCGCGTTCGTTCTGATTGATCGCCAGCGCTAGGTCCGCAAGCGCGGTGAACTGGCGCGCGGCTTCCTCGGCCCGGGCGCGGTCCGAGCTTGCATCCATCGCCCCGCTTTCGAACATGTTCTCCGCCTCCACCGCGATGATCACTTCGCCGCGTGTGAACAGCGCGCGCACCTCCTTAGCGGCAAACGCGCTCTCAAGCGCCAGCAGGTGCTCGACATAGGAGGGATGGACCAGCACCCGCGCCTCGACCTGATCGTCGCTGTAAAGCGCGAACACGTCGGCGAACGCAGGATGGACTTGATCGACCCGGTCAAGCCGGTGGCCATCGTAGCTGACATGATCGCTCGCCCCGCCAAGCCCAAGCCACTTGCGGTGCTTGCCCGCGCGTTGCAGCAGGGTAGTCGAGTGGAAGGTGCGGCCGAATCCCATCTGGATGATCGGCCCACGAAACACCGTCACCCAGCGCTGGTTCTTGCCCGAGCCGCGGCGCTCTTCAAGATGGACCTCGTAGAGATTGAAGGCATGGCCTTCGAGCCCGCCGAACCAGCGATCCTCAAATTGTGAGCGGTCGTAGTCGGGGACAAGCCCAAATGTCTTCGCCGCTTCGAACTCGGTACCGGGTTCGACTTCGTGTGTGTAGCTAACGCCAAAGCTAGCGGCGATGGCTGAATTGATCCCGATCTTGATCGCCTTCTTCGCCGCTGCAATCGGGCTGTATCCCCAGAAACCGACGGCCGCGATCCCGCCCACTGACAGGATGCCCTTGAAGTCGGCAAGCATACTGGGGCCAAACCACACAAACGCCAGCACCGGCAGCAGCACCGCAGCGCCCCAGGTCCAGCGCGAGGCAGCCTGTTCCTTCGCCGCGGCGCGCATCGCCGACTGGTCAGCGAGCCAGCGGCCAAGATCTCCCTGCATCAACCCGTTGATGTCTGCTCGCATGGCCCTATCCATAGCGTTACTTTTAGCTGCGTTTGCTTAAGAATTGCGCTTTATCATCTGATGCGAATTTGGGGGGCATGACAAATGATCGATATTCTCGGCTGGTTCTGGACATCGGCGATCCTGGTGATCGTGGTCGTAAGCGTGATTGTGCTGATCGGCATCTACAACAACCTTGTCCGCCTCAGGCAAGGCGTGCGCCAGGGCGTCGCCGATATCGACGCGCAGCTGCGCCAGCGTCATGACCTGAACCCAATCTGGTCGAAAGCGTGAAGGGCTATGCCGGCCACGAAGCGGCCACGCTCGAAGCGGTGATTACAGCGCGCAATGCCGCTGCCAAGGGCGCGCCGGCGTCGGGCAGCGAACAGCAATTGCGTGTCGCACTCGACAATGTGCTGGCACGGGGAGAAGCCTATCCCGACCTCAAGGCCAGCGCCAACTTCCAAGCGCTTTAAAGCGAACTTGCCGATGTCGAGGATAAGCTTGCCGCCGCCCGCCGCGCGCTCAATGCGGCGGCCGCGCGGTTCAACGGCGCGCGCGAATCTTTTCCGGCGGTGTTGTTTGCCGGGATGCTTGGTTTTGCCGAGGCAGATTTCCACCGGCTCGACGATAGCGAGCAGGGAACGGTCGATCAGGTGCCGCGCATCGCCTTCTGAGCGCCTTCTGAGCGCCTTCTGAGCGCCTTCTGAGCGCAGCACAAACCGAGGGAAATCTGGACGTTTCTGTCACATTCCGGTCGCGCGGGTGAGGCTGTCTTCAAAAAGTAACATTTCGGCCCGCGCCAGCCCATTTTTCATTTGCAATTCCCCCCCCAGGCCCTATTGGCCCCGTTCCGCTGCCCCAAGGGGACTTCCAAACCGCAAGGCAGCTTGTCGTTTTATGGTTTCACAAACCGTTTTGGGGGTCCCTTGAGTTGCACATTTATCCCGACGCTAAGGCTGTAGTTCGCGACCTCGTTCCGGACGAACCCGTTATCCTTAACCGCCCGCACGCAGCGCGGCGCGCCGCTCGCTTCTTCGTTGAGAAGTTTCCGGGCAAAGTCCTCTATGCCGTCAAGGCCAACCCTGCGCCCGATCTGATCACGGTGTTGTGGGAGGCCGGCGTCACGCATTTCGACGTCGCCTCGATTGCCGAGGTGCGATTGGTGCGCGGCCTGCTGCCGGATGCGGTGCTGTGCTTCATGCATCCGGTCAAGACCCCGGCAGCGATCACCGAAGCCTATTTCCAGCACGGCGTGCGCACCTTCAGCCTCGACACTGACGAGGAACTGGAGAAGATCATCAACGCGTGCCGCAACCGTGACACCGGCGAAGCGCCGCGCGACCTCAGGCTGTGCGTCCGGCTGCGCGTGTCTTCGGAGTATTCCGAGCTCAGCCTTGCATCCAAGTTCGGCTGCGACCTGGTCGACGCGCCGCAGCTGCTCCAGCAGGCCCGCCAGCATTGCGACTGGCTGGGCGTGTGCTTCCACGTCGGCAGCCAGGCGATGACCCCGTTCGCCTTCGTTCAGGCGATGGACCGCACCCGCGCCGCGATCGCCGAAGCATCGGTGGTGATCGACATGATCGATGTCGGCGGGGGCTTCCCGAGCGCCTATCCCGGCCTTGAGCCGCCGCCGATGGAAGATTACTTCGCGATCATCGCGCGCCACTTCGAAGCGCTGCCGATTGCCTACAACGCCGAGCTGTGGTGCGAACCCGGCCGTGCGCTGAGCGCGGAATACAGCTCGATGATCGTGCAAGTGAACAAGCGCCGCGGCGAGGAACTCTACATCAACGACGGCGCTTACGGCGCGCTCTATGATGCGGCCCACGTGGCATGGCGCTTCCCGGTGAAGGCGCTCGAGGACGATTTGATCAAGGAAGACGAGGATTTCGCCTTCTACGGTCCGACCTGCGACGATGCCGATTACATGAAGGGGCCGTTCGCGCTTCCGGCGGATATTCAGGCGGGCGATTATATCGAGATCGGGATGCTCGGCGCGTACGGCGCGGCGATGAAGACCGGCTTCAACGGCTATGGCAACGCGCAGGTCGTCACGGTCGCGGATGAGCCGATGATGAGCCTGTTCAACGGCACCCGCGTGCGCGAGACGACAGACAACGTGGTGAGCCTGCGCTGAGCCTTTTGCCGCCGCTCCGCTGTTTGGGCGGGGCGGCGGGTCCGGCTCACTTTTTTCTGAAAAGGCGCCGGTCGCTTATCGACCCCGAAGCGGTTTCATTGCTGACCACAAGTATTGATATGGCGGAATGTGCCCACCGCGCTAATAAGTCTCTATGGCCGACCCCGATTTCGCCTTTGACCGCGAAGCCCTTTTCCGGGCGCTTGAACTCATGGGTGGTAAAATCGAGGGCGGTGAGGGCGCGGCTTCCTTGCCTGCCGAAATACCGGAGTTGGGGCTTGGCGGGCGCGCTACGTTGGATTTTCTCGCGCCCGCAGTTCTCGGCAAAGCCAGCGCGTTGGGCGATGCGACTGCATTCGCCCACATGGATCCGCCCACACCGTGGATCACCTGGGCAACGACCTTATGGAACGCATCGGTCAACCAGAACCTGCTTCATCCGGCAACCGCCCCGGCAGCGCGTGATATCGAACACAGGGTCATCGACTGGCTCTCGCCATTCTTCGGAATGAGCGGCGGGCACATGGTGCCCGGATCGACAATCGCCAATCTCACTGCGCTGTGGGCGGCGCGCGAATGTGCGGGGGTGAGAGAGGTGGTCTATGGAGAGTCCGCCCATTTGTCCGTGGGCAAGGCGGCCCACATTCTCGGCCTCGCCGCGCATCCGCTCCCCTGCGGGCCAACAGGCGCGCTTGTGCCCGAGGCGGTGCCTGAGGACATGCGGCACACGGCTCTGGTGCTGACCGCAGGCACGACCAGCACAGGCGCGGTCGATGATCTGTCACTGTGCGGACGCGCCGCTTGGACCCATGTCGATGCGGCATGGGCTGGGCCCTTGCGGCTCAGCCAAGCGCACGCGCACGTGCTCTCCGGCATCGAAGGGGCGGATTCGGTAGCGGTGTCGGCGCACAAATGGCTGTTTCAGCCCAAGGAGTCGGCCTTCGTGCTGTTTCGCGATGCAGCCAGAGCGCGTGATGCGATTTCCTTCGGCGGGGCCTACCTTGCCGCGCCAAATGTTGGGGTTCTGGGCTCCCACGGCGCGATCGCTGTTCCGCTCCTTGCTACCTTGCTCGCGTGGGGACGGCGGGGGACGGCCACCCGTATCGACGCTTTGATGGCGGCGGCGAGCGGGCTTGCTTCCCTTATATTGTCCCACGACCAGCTTGAACTTCTGGCTATGCCGCAGACCGGAGTGGTGGCCTGGCGGCCGAAGAGAACGGACCTCACCGAGCCACTGTTTGCCGCAATGCCGCCGGGATCATGTTCGGTCACCAACCTCGGCGGCGAACGCTGGCTGCGCAATGTCGCGGCTAACCCGAACTTCGAGTTGGACGCGTTCGCGACCGCCATGGAAGTGGCGCTGCGTGGCTTGGACATCCGATAAGCCGCCATTCGCCTATCCACCCAATTGCCCTCCTCCGGCTTGCGGCATGGATTTCCCAAAACCTGCCAGTCGCTACCGCAACAAACATGGGGGCGCAGGAGTCACCTCCCGAGCCCTTCCCTGTTGATTGCCGAGCCGCGCCTTACAGCTGTACTTCGGCGACCTTGTCCTTGTAATCCTGCTTGGGATCGATCCCGAGCAACATCTTGATCCCTGCGACCAGCGAGGATGCGTCGATCCAGATTTGCGCCGTTTCGGGATCAAGCCGGATCAGCGCGACCTTCGGATCATCCTTGCCGCCTTCGTACCATGCCGCCACGAACCGGTTCCAGAGCCGATCGATCGTGGCGGGATCGCGGGTGGTTGAAAGCGCGCCGCCAACGGTCGCCCAGATGTCGTGACCCTTGGACACGAAATGCGCCATCGCGCGCGATGGCTCGTTCGCCAGTTCGCTCTGCTGGATCTGCTGATAAAGCGCGCTGTCGGTTGAGGTGAAGAACCACACCGGGCCGGTATACTCACCGTCGCGGTAAAGTTCGTCCTCAAGCTGCGCGGTCATCGGCCGCGCATGACCATCCTCGCCCTCGGCCAGGCCGAGGAACATGGTCATGTCGGACTTGAGCGCTTTCCAGAATTTGCTGCGCATTTCCTCGTCGGTCGCCATGATCGTCTTCCTTTCTAGTGAGGAGATCGACGTTAAGGCGAAAGGAGCGGGTCAGAACACCTCAAAGAGACCAGCCGCCCCTTGGCCGCCACCAATGCACATGGTGACCACGACATACTTCGCTCCGCGCCGCTTGCCTTCGATCAGCGCGTGGCCGGTGCAGCGCGCGCCGGTCATGCCGTACGGGTGACCGATCGAGATCGAGCCGCCGCTGACATTGAGGATATCGTTGGGGATGCCGAGCGTGTCGCGGCAATAAAGCACCTGCACCGCAAACGCCTCGTTCAGTTCCCACAGCCCAATGTCGTCCATCGTCAGGCCGGTCTGCTTCAGCAGCTTGGGGATCGCGAATACAGGGCCGATGCCCATCTCGTCGGGCTCAGTCCCGGCAACCGCCATGCCGGCGTAACGGCCGAGCGGCTGGAGGCCCTTCTGCTCCGCCAGCTTGGCTTCCATCAGCACCGCAGCCGAGGAACCATCGGACAACTGCGAGGCGTTGCCTGCGGTGATGGTCATCCCCGGACCCATCACCGGCTGGAGCGACGCCAGCCCTTCGAGCGTGGTTTCGGGACGGTTGCCTTCATCCTTGGTGAGGGTGAATTCGTGGTGAGTGACCTCCCCGGTCGCCTTGTCCTTCACCGCCATGGTGGTGGTGACCGGGACGATTTCGGCATCGAACAGCCCGGCTGCCTGCGCAGCCGCAGTGCGCTGCTGCGATTGCAGCGCGTATTCGTCCATCGCTTCGCGGCTGATACCGTAACGCTTGGCGACGGTTTCTGCCGTGCCGAGCATCGGCATGTAGACGTCCTTGTGCATCGCGATCAGCGAGCGATCAGGCGCAACCCGCATCTCGGGCGTTTGCACCATCGAAATCGAATCCTGCCCGCCGCCGACTACGATATCCATGTTGTCGACGATGATCTGCTTGGCGGCTGTGGCAATCGCCATCAGACCGGAGGAACACTGGCGATCGATGGTCTGGGCGGCGACAGTTACCGGGCACCCGGCGCGCAGCGCGACCTGACGGGCGATATTGCCCGCCTGAGTCCCTTGCGTGAGCACCGCGCCCCACACCACATCGTCGATTGCGCCCGCTTCAATCCCGGCGCGTTCGATTGCCGGGGCAAGGCTGTAAGCGCCAAGCGTCGCGCCCGGCGTTGCGTTGAAAGCGCCTTTGTAAGCGCGCCCGATTGGCGTGCGGGCGGTGGAGACGATTACGGCGTCGCGTGACATGGCGGTTTCCTTGTTTTTGCCCCAACCGTCATCCCAACGAAAGCCGGGACTTCAGGCGACGGGCAGGGCCTTTGTTGCTCTAGACCTCAGGTTTCGCTGGGGTCACAGGTGAGGTTACCAAGGGCAGCCTCAAACGAAATATTGGGTGATCCATTCGCAGATCAGCGCAGGCTTGTCCTCGCCTTCGATCTCGATCGTGATTTCGCAGGTTTGCTGCCACTGGCCGGGGCGCTTTTCGACCATTTCGGTGAGCTTCCAGACGCCGCGGATGCGCTTGCCGGCGCGGACAGGCGCGATGAAGCGGGTGTTGTTGCCGCCATAATTGACGCCCATCTTGACGCCGTCGATGCGCGGCGCGCCGCCGTTTGCGCCCAGAAACGGGATCATCGACAAGGTGAGAAACCCGTGGGCGATAGTGCCGCCGAACGGGGTCATTTTTGCCATGTCTTCGTTGACGTGGATGAACTGGTGATCGCCCGTCGCCTCGGCGAACTGGTTGATGCGGTCCTGGCTCATTTCAGCCCATTCGCTGGTGCCGATAGTCTCGCCGACCTTGGCGGCCAATTCTTGCGGGTTCATGGGGGCTCCTCCTCGTTTATTGTCGGCAGGATCGCGTGCCCGCCGCGCTGGTTATGCGGGCGCTTCATGGCGCATCATTGCGGGCAGCGCAACGCCCCGAACGCTCCGCGCTTTATGCCGCTACGGCACCGCCCAGCTTGCCCGCAATCGTCTCGCGCCGCGATGCGCTCCGTTCGAGCAGGGCCTGCGCCGAATCGATCCGCGCGCAATAGGTGTTGAGCCCGATCTGCAAGCCCACCAGCATCAGCATTACCGGCTGATAGGCGATCCCTTGGAACAATGCGCCGACCAGATAGATCACCGTCCCCATTTGCAAGGCGGCGGCGAGCGGGGCGATCCAGCGGACCGGCTCGTCCTCGGCGTCCCGCCAGCGGCGCTGGATCCGCTCCATCTGCCACAGGCCGAGCGCGTGCAGCACCAGCCACAAGATCAGCCCCGGCCAGCCCTGTTCTCCCAGCATCTCGAAGATCGAGGAGTGGAACGCGCGGCCCTCGTCGACCACCTGCCGGTAAGTCACGCTGGTGGTGTTCCCATCGACCTCCTTGACCGGCATGACATAGGCAAAGCGGTTGCCGCGATAGGCATCGAACCCGCCGCCTTGGGGCTTCTCGGCGACGTAATCGATGGTCCATTCCCACACCGCCACGCGGGTCGAGGCGCTTTCGTCGCCTCCGGGCGCGGCGATGGTGGCCATGCGGTCGTAATAGCTCTGCGGCAGAAAGGGCAGGGCGGTCATGCCCAGCACCCCGGCCCCGGCGATGAACAGGAACCGATGCCGGGTGTAACGCAGCATCAGCCCGCCGAGCGCGGCGATGCATAGCAGGCCGGTGCGCGCTTCGGTGCCGATGGGCACCAGCAGGCAGGCAAAGGTTAGCGCCACCGCAAAACCGGTGACCAGCCAGTGCGGGCGGAACACCGTGCCATGCCGCACGAACCACCACAGCATCGGGATCAGCCCGATCGCCACCGTGGCCAGCGTCGAGCTTTCGTAGATCCCGCTATTGTCGTTCACGAAAAACTTGAGGTTCTCGTAGCCGCCGCCGCCGAGCACGGTCTTGAGCCCGGTGCCGATCACGATGGTGGCGACCGATAACAGCAGCACTAGCGCCAGCCCTTCGATCCGCGCGCGGCTGGTGAGCGTGAGCGGGAGGAAAATCGCGAACAACAGCGCCTTCCACACCCAGTCCCACTTGGTCGCCGCTTCGACGGGGAAATCGGCGTTCCCGGTGGTCCACCCGCAGTAGAGCAGCAGCGCCAGCATCAGCCCCTGCCGCAGCGTGAACCGCGCGCCCTCCTTGCGGTCGAGCGCGAGCCATCCGCCGAAGGCCGCGGCAAACGCGATCAGCGACACCGGCAGGGTAGCGATCAGCGAATAGCCGATCCGCTGCGGCGCGAGGATGTCGATGTAGACATACAGCAGCACCCACACGAACGGGCGCCTGAGGCCGAGCACCAGCACATATCCGATGAAGGCAAGGAAGACGATATCGAGCATTCTGGTGCGCTACCGCTTTGCTGCTTGTGCGCTGGGCTCAGGGAGCGCGGGATCGCTCTCGTCCCCGCTTTCCCGCCCGCGGCGGGCAGCGTTGCGCCCGGCGATGCTGGTAGCCTTGCGGTTATCGGCGGCCTCGCCCTTCATTTGGCCGATCAGCGGATCGCTATCGAGCCCGTCGCGCAGCACCAGCCGCAGCAGCGCGATGGCCAGAAGGCCATGTCCGAGGGCGAGCGCGAAGTAATCGATCATGGTCAAGCGTGTCCGGGCCGGGAGGATCTCATACAGGTACTACGCCCCGCCAGTTGACGCCGCGTTAAGCACGCGTGGACTAGGTATGCGCACATGACCCGCGTCCTCCACGTTCTTGATCACTCGCTGCCGCTCCACAGCGGCTACACCTTTCGCACCCGCGCGATTCTCAAGGCCCAGCAAGGGTTGGGGCTCGAGGTGCGCGGGATCACCGGGCAGCGGCACAACCTTGAGGCAGCGTCCGGTCCGTCGCCCGAGGTGGCCGACGGGCTGACCTTCCACCGCACGCCGGGCACGCCTGCAGGCCCGCCGCCATTGCGCGAAATGGACGAGATCGAAGCGCTCGCTACATCGATACATGCGCTCGCGGCCAAGTGGCGGCCCGATATCATCCATGCCCATTCGCCCGCGCTATGCGGCGCAGCGGCGCAGCGTGCGGCACGTGCGCTCGGCGTGCCGTTCGTCTACGAGATTCGCGCTTTTTGGGAGGATGCCGCGGTTGGCAACCTTACCGGCAGCGAGGGCAGCCTCAAATATCGCCTGACCCGCGCGCTCGAGACGCGAGTGTCGCGCTCTGCCGATGCATTATTCACGATCTGCCACGGACTGAGGGACGATCTGGCCGGGCGCGGCATTGTGCCGGCGCGCATCCATGTGATGCCCAACGGGGTCGATCTCGACCTGTTCGGCGATCCGCCGGCGCGTGACGATGCGCTGGCAGCGCAGCTCGGCATTGCGCCCGGCGCGCCGGTGATCGGCTATATCGGCAGCTTCTACGCTTACGAAGGGGTCGACGACCTGATCGCCGCGATGCCGCTGCTGCGCGCGTTGCACCCGCAAGCGCAGTTGCTGCTGGTGGGCGCAGGGCCTATGGATTCCGCATGGCGCGCGGCCGCAGCGGCGCTGCCCGAGCCTGCGGCGGTGATCTTCACTGGCCGGGTGCCGCATGGCGAGGTTGAACGCTATTATTCGCTGGTCGACGTGCTCGCCTACCCAAGAAAAGCGCAGCGCCTTACAGAACTGGTTACGCCATTGAAGCCGCTAGAAGCGATGGCGCAGCGCCGCATGGTCGCCGCGTCAAGCGTGG